>JBIIUB010000030.1:0-26861 GCA_044340205.1 Terrimicrobiaceae bacterium | reverse complement strand
CCCAAAACCCGCCTCACCCCCATCGGCACCCTCACGCCCCCTCAACCCGCCCCCCTCAACTGGCCCGGAGGCTGGGACCATTTCGACAAAAAATAACCCCCGCACTCAACGCCTGCGCCGCTCTCATCTTTACGACCAAAAATTTGGACGATCGTCCAAAAAGTTGGTTTTTAAAAACCGTAACCAAGTCTCAAAAAAACCGCATATTTCCCTTCCGATGCAGGCCAGATGACGATTCCATGGCGACCAAAAAATTGGACGATCGTTCAAAATTTTGGTTCATGCTTGGTCACTGGAGTGGCTGAAAGGTGGGGGTAGATTTCTGAGTGCAGGGAAGAGGGGCTACTTTTCTATGAAGAGTTTTTTGAGAGTGCCGAGCACTTTCAATCTTTCATCCCGGGCTTTGATGCCTTTGTAGCCTTTGGGAAGAAGTTGGAGGGGGAGGAACGGGTCTCTGTGCAGGATTTCGTGCCAGAGTTTCAATTCCTCGGATGCCCAATCGTTGAATTCTGTCTCCGTGCATTTTTGTTTGGGGGCATTTTTAAGGAGTTCGGCGTGGCGCATGTAGAGTTTGTTGATCTTTGCAAAGTCCCATGCGCTTTTGACGATGGATTCGTTGCCTGCGTCTCCAAGGAAGACGCCTTCGATGATGGCGAATCCTTTTTGGCTTTTAAGTTGGAGTCCTTTTTGACGGAGGTTCGCGTCCAATTGATGGGGTGTGATCCATATGCTGCGTTGGAGGCAACCGAAGTTCTGTTGGCGCAGGGTGAACCTGAGATCGTGCCTGGCTTTGCGTTGCGACTCGGGGAGATCGAAGGTGATGATCCTCCACTTGCCGTCCCATTTGGAGTTCCACAACGCATCGGGGTCGAAGCCGCCGAGAGCGAGGAGTTTTCCCTTTTGCGTCAGGGTGATTGTTTTTTCTCCGACGCTCTCATCGAGTGAAATAAGACCCTCGTTCTCGAGGCGATGAATCCGTCTCAAGAGTCCGTGCCTCCAGGCCCAGCCTTCGAAGGATTGGTCCATCGAGCGAAATGTGGGGCGCGCCATGATGTTCAGGCCCCACATCAAGGTATAGAGAAACAACTCCGTCTTTGGCTTCATGCCGCGTGGAGTAGCATTCGGTGCCGGACGCGCAAACCAAAAATTTGGACGATCGTCCAAATTTTTGGTTCGCGCCTGCGGGATGATTTTTTCCTCTCTTGAGTTCCCGTGTGAAATCCCTTTTCGTGTGCGGATGATTGTTCGCACACGATTTGCTCCTTCACCGACTGGTTATCTTCATGTGGGAGGGGCTCGCACGGCTCTTTTCAACTGGCTCTACGCCCGCCGACATGGAGGGAAGTTTATTCTCCGGATTGAAGACACGGATGAAAAACGCAACACGGCGGAGGCTCATCAGGTTATTTACGATGGTCTGAAATGGCTGGGTCTCGATTGGGATGAGGGTCCGGACATGGGCGGGGATTATGGTCCTTATCGTCAGAGCGAGCGGTCCGAGATTTATGCCAAATACCTCGCCCGCTTGCAGACCGGTGGTCATGTGTATGAGGATGGCGGATCGATTCGCTTCCGCTCCCCGCGCAAGCCGGTGGTGCTTGAGGACATGGTCTGCGGGCGTATTGAGTTCGACATGTCAAATCCAGCGACGCATCCGGACATGACGATCCGGCGTCCAGATGGATCTTTTATTTTCCACTTCGTGAATGTGGTGGACGACATTGAAATGAAGCTCACGCATGTGATCCGAGGCGAAGACCACCTCTCGAACACGCCCAAGCACATCGAGCTCTACAATGCGCTCGGCGAGAAGCCTCCGGTCTTCGGCCACATTCCGCTCATCCTGAATCACGAGGGCAAAAAGCTCAGCAAGCGTGATGGCGGTTCGAGCATCACTTATTTCATGGAGCACGGCTACGCTCCCGAGGCGGTGGCGAACTATCTCTGCCTGCTCGGATGGTCTCCCGGCGAGAATCGCGAGAAGCTCACAATGGAGGAAATCCTGGCGCTTTTCGACATCGACAAAATCAATCGCCGCAACGCCATCTTCGATCTTGATAAATGTTTTTGGCTGAACGGTCAGCATATTCTCTCGATGAGCTTCGAGCGTTTTGTGGAATTGGCTAAGCCTTTTGTGGAAAAAGCGGGCATTGCCTACGGCTCGGAGGCTGAGCTTCTGGCGGCGCTCGCGATTGTGAAACCGAAGGTCAAGCACCTCAGCGATGTGCCTGACTGGATCGGATTCCTCTTCACGGAGGACTTCACTTTTGATCCCGAGGCCGTCGAAAAAAGTTTGAAAAAAGCGGGTGCGGCGGACCGTCTGCAGGCATTGATCGCCGCGCTGACGAAGGTCGATGATTGGTCCCACGCCTCGCTCGAGGCCGCTTTGAAGGAAACGGCAACGGCCTTGTCAGTGAAGACCGGTGAGTTGGTTCATCCTGCCCGCGTGGCTGTAAGCGGCCGCTCGGTCGGACCTGGCCTTTATGAGATGTTTGTCGTCCTTGGCAAGGAGCGCACTCTCGCCCGCTTCGCGCGTGCTACCTCGATGGCTGCGGCCTGATTCCTATGAGTGGGAAGGTTCCAGTCGCGATTGTCGGTGCCAATGGATATTCCGGAGAGGAGCTTTGCGCGATTCTGGCGCGGCATCCATCGGTATCTGTTGTTGCGGTGACCTCTCGTCAGCATGCGGGCAAGCCCGCAGGCGAGGTGCTGCCGCGCCTCTCCGGGGTGGGGGAGTTTTCCAAACTGGTATTCAGCGAACCTGCAATGGACTCGCTTCTTTGCTCCGGGGCGGAGTTTTTCTTTCTCGCCCTTCCCCATGGGGTGGCGACGGAGTATGCCGTGCCGCTTTGGGAGGCTGGCAAGAGGGTCATCGACTTGAGTGCGGATTTCCGTTTGCGCGACGCCGAGGTTTATCGCGAATTTTACGGCGAGCAGCATCCTGCCGCGAAATTACTCCCCGAGGCTGTTTACGGTCTGCCTGAGTTGCACCGTGATGCAATCCGCTCGGCCAAGCTTGTTGGCTCGGCGGGCTGTTACCCCACATCGATTTTGCTGCCATTGGTCCCTCTCCTAAAAGCTGGTCTGATCGACTCCGGGGATATCACCGTGGCCAGCGCCAGCGGAGTCAGCGGAGCAGGTCGTAAGGCGGAGACTGCGCTTCTTTTTGGCGAGTGCAACGAAAGCCTGCGCGCCTATGGATTGCCCAAGCACCGGCATCTCTCGGAAATCGAGCAGGAACTTTCGCTGTCGGCTTTGCGGCAGGTCACGATCACTTTCACACCGCACCTTGCGCCCATGACGCGTGGAATCCATACGACGATCTTCACGCGCCTCGCAGCCGAGGTGTCTCATGAAGCCATTTTGCCTGCGTTGGCGGCGGCTTATGCGAATGAGCCATTCGTTCGTGTTTCACAGAATCTCCCCGATACGAAGCATGTGACGGGCACTAATTTCTGTGACATCTCCGCAAGGTTCGATGCCCGCACGGGCAGAGTGATTCTACTTTCTGCGGAGGATAATTTGGTAAAAGGCGCCGCAGGTCAGGCGGTGCAGAACTTCAACCTCATGGCCGGACTCGACGAGACGGCTGGATTGCTATGATCGAAATCAAAAAAATCAAAGGCGGCGTTTGTGCCGCACGGGGCTTTGTTGCCGGAGCCGCCGGTTGTGGAATCAAGACCGGCAAGGTGACACGCGATGATGTGGCAGTCGTCTTCTCCGAAGCTGTCGCTACCTCTGCCGCGACCTTTACCACCAACAATGTCAAAGCTGCGCCAGTGCGCGTTTCGGCTGAACATCTCAAGGTTGGCGGCAACCGCGCTGTGATCCTCAACAGCGGAAATGCCAACGCCTGCACAGGTGAGGGTGGACTCAAGGACGCCAGAGCCATGTGTGCTTCTGCGGCGGATCTTTTGAGCCTGAAACAAAAAGAAGTCCTCGTTTGCTCAACCGGCCGAATCGGTGTTCCCATGCCGATGGATCGCATTGCCAAAGGCATCGCCGCCTTGAATCCAACCCGCAACGGAAGCGCTGCTTCCGCGGCTGCCATCATGACGAGCGATACTTTCGCCAAGGAATATGCCGTCGAGGTGAAAACATCCAAAGGCTCGTTCCGTGTGGGAGGTATCGCCAAGGGCGCGGGAATGATCGATCCGAACATGGCCACCATGCTTTGCGTGGTGACAACTGATGCCGCCATTCCCCAATCCGCTCTTCGGGCCGACTTGAAGCGCTCCGTTGCATATTCTTTCAATCGCATCACCATCGATGGCGATATGAGCACGAATGACACGGTCATCCTGCTCGCCAACGGTCTGAGTGCCTGCGCCCCAGACATGGCAGCATTTTCCCAGGCGCTGGATGAAGTTACCCGCGCTCTGGCTCGAATGATCGTAAGCGACGGCGAGGGTGTTTCTCGTTTTGTTGAGGTCGAAGTCACTGGCGCAGCCAACGACAAGGAGGCCCGCATCGCTGCCGAAGCCATCGCCAACTCCACGCTCGTCAAATGCGCGTGGGCCGGCGGAGATCCGAATTGGGGCCGAATTCTCGATGCCGTTGGATATTGCGGCGTGAAGGTCGATGACACGAAGGCCGATATTTTCTACGACAAGCTCGCCTCCGTAAAAAATGGCATCGCTGCCAAGACACCATTCGAAAAGCTCCGCGCCATTGCCGCTAAAAAATCCTTCAAGGTCACGGTCGATCTCAAGCTCGGAAAAGGCTCCTACTATGTCTGGACCACCGATCTTACCGAAGAATATGTGAGGCTGAATCTCGGCGAATAACTAAATGCTCACCACACCCGAAGTCCGCTCCGAATGCCTCATCGAGGCTCTGCCCTACATCCAAAAATATCGCGGCCAGACCTTCGTCATCAAGTATGGCGGCTCCGCGATGGAGGACGACCAGATCGTCGATAAATTCCTGCGCGATGTCGTTTTTCTCGAGGCGGTCGGCATCAATCCCGTGCTTGTTCACGGCGGTGGCAAGGCAATCACGGCCCGCATGAAAGATTCCGGATTGCAGGCTCGTTTCATCGAGGGCCTCAGAGCCACAAACGCAACGGCGATCAAGATCGTGGAGGAGACCCTCGACAAGGAAATCAATCCCTCCATCGTCTCCACCATCAATGAATTCGGGGGGCGGGCCAAAGGCTTTTCCGGCAAGAATGTCTTCATTGCCCGTCAGCTTCAAAAGCAGGCGGTCATCGAGGGTGAAACGGTGGATATCGGCTTCGTTGGGGAAGCTCAGGAGGTGAATGCCGGAGCCGTGAGCGAGGCGGTGCATGCTGAGGTCGTTCCCGTCATCAGCCCAATCGGGGCGACGCCGGAGGGCGTTGTTTTAAATATCAATGCCGACATCGCCGCAGCGGCCCTGGCTGCCGAATTGCAAGCCGCCAAGCTGATCTATGTCACCGATGTGCCCGGCATCATGCGCGACGCCTCGGACCGAGACTCCCTCATCGCGAGTGTCACAGCGAAGCAAGTCAAAAGCCTGATTCAGCAAAAGATCATCGCAGGCGGTATGATCCCCAAAGTCCTCTCCGCCATTTCCGCAATGGAGCGTGGCGTTGGAAAAATCCACATGATCGGTGGTCACATTCAACACTGCCTGCTGCTGGAGATTTTCACCAACGCGGGCATCGGCACAGAGATCGTGCCGGATTGACCTGCGGGCTGGGTTTTCTTGGTGCGCTGGGATTTCAGGGTTTGTAAAGTTGTGCCATGACACTGGCCTGCCGTCTCACCGCATTTGGATCAAATCCGCCTGCATTGAGCCTTGAAAAAATTCCCGCGCTTGCGCCGGGAGTGGGTGAGGTGCTTGTGCGGATGCTTGCCGCACCGGTCAATCCTGCGGATTTGAATGTGATCGAAGGCACCTACGGCGAATTGCCCTCCTTGCCTTGCACGATTGGAAATGAGGGAGTGGGAGTCGTCGAACAGGTTGGGGCGTCGGTTCATGGTCTCTCGGTGGGTCAGACTGTTCTTCCTCTTTCATTCGGCACATGGGCTGAGAAAATAGTTGTGCCTGCCGAGGCATTGATCGTTCTGCCGGATGGGTTGGATCCCCTGCAAGCGGCGATGCTTGCGGTGAATCCTGCTACGGCCTGGCGGATGCTGCATGATTTTGCACTCCTCGAGCCGGGGGATTGGATTGTTCAAAATGCCGCGAATTCGGGTGTCGGTCGCGCTGTTATTCAATTGGCGAAGGCGCTGGGTCTTCGGACTCTGAATGTCGTTCGGCGAGTCGAACTCGTTGAGGAATTGGAAAAGATTGGTGGTGATGTTGTCGTCACCGAGGAGACGAATTTGAGAGATCAGGTTCAGGCTCTCTGTGGCGGCAAAAATCCCAAGCTCGCCCTCAACGCCGTAGGCGGAGCCAGTGCGCTCAACTTGGCCAATGCACTCGCTGCAGGCTCTCCCTTGGTTACCTATGGAGCGATGGGGCGCCAGCCTTTGAAAATTCCCAACAGTCTGCTCATCTTTAAAAATCTCTCCTTTCATGGATTTTGGCTCCGTCGTTGGAAGGAGACTGCGAGTCCCACTGATGTGCGCGAGACCTATCAAAAGCTTTCCGCCTATCTTCTCGCAGGGGTCCTGCACACGCCGGTTCACAAGACTTTTCCATTGTCTCAGGCTCTCGAAGCCGTCGCCGAGGCGGCACGCGAAAAGCGCTCAGGGAAAGTTCTTGTTCGCATGTGATGACGATCGGGCCTGAATGGCATTGAGGTTTCCCTCAAACGGAGCCATTTTGATTCTATGGAGAGTGAACCCCGAGCCTGGCAGAATTTTTCCCCGGGTGATCT
Organism: Terrimicrobiaceae bacterium; assembly: GCA_044340205.1. Taxonomy (GTDB): domain Bacteria; phylum Verrucomicrobiota; class Verrucomicrobiia; order Chthoniobacterales; family Terrimicrobiaceae; genus UBA967. The sequence continues at coordinate 20,053 of JBIIUB010000030.1, read as the reverse complement.
GTCTTTTTCATTTCCCATGGTGGCGTCCGCGAATGTCTCCGAGTGCATCGCCCGCTCGGTCGCCGCATTTCCATTTTGGGCTGGGCTTTCATTTGAGGAGCGCCGCGAAAGATTGCTCGGTTGCCGCGAGGGATTGTCCCTCGCTGTGGAATCGCTTGCAGCATTGATCGCGCGGGAGACGGGAAAGCCTTTGCGCGAGGCGCGTCTGGAGATGGCCGCTGTGCTGGCTAAGTTCGATCTAACTTTTGCAGACGGGGAAAAGTATCTTCGGGATGTGGCCGTCGAGGTTGGACCGAATCCCGCACTCATCCGCCAGCGCCCTCGTGGGCTTGCCGCCGTGATTGCCCCCTTCAACTTCCCTGTTCACCTGGGGCATGGCGCGGCGTTGGCCTATCTCTTCGCCGGCAACACGATTTTGTTCAAACCATCGCCGTTTGCTGTGAATGTTGGCCTGGCCTACGCCAAAATTATGCAGGAGGCGCTCCCAGCGGATGTCTTTCAACTGGTCCCTGGCTGGGGCGAGACAGGTCGGGCGCTTTGCACAGATCGAGCTGTTCGCTCGGTTTGCTTCACGGGTTCCGTGCCTGTCGGCCGGGAACTCGCTGTTGCGTTGGCTTCCGATACCTCCAAATCGCTGGCTCTGGAACTCGGTGGAAAAAATTCAGCCATCATCTTCTCCGATGCCGATCTCGATTCCGCTGCCGTGGCGGTCGCCGATGGCATGTGCCTCACCGCAGGTCAGCGATGCAATGCGACATCGCGAGTTCTTGTCGAACGACAAGTCGCGGATGCATTTTTGCAGTGCCTCACGGTTGCGATCGCCCGTTACCAACCGGGAGACCCCATGAACGAAAATACGCTCCTCGGGCCACTGATCAGCTTTGCAGCCCACGAGCGCTATGAGCGACTTATCTCCTCAAGTGTGGGGGACTGGATTGTTCCCGGAGGTATTCTTGAAAAAATCAGCCCTGAGATGCATGGGTATTATGTTCTGCCCGCAGTGGTCATCGCTGGTGATGTTGCCGCTCTGGACGAATCGCCTCTGGCAAAGGCGGAAACTTTCGCGCCGATTTTGGTGGTCGAGATTTTCGATGGGGAGGAGCCGGCGATCCGTCGTCACGAGGCTTGGGATTTCGGCCTCACGGGGAGCGTATTCACCTCCGACGCCGAGCGGTTTTCACGGGTTGGCTCCAGGTTGTCTGTCGGCAACCTTTACCAAAATCTTCCCACGACCTTTTCGCCATCCACCCTGCCATTCGGTGGATGGGGAACTTCAGGCAATGGTCATCCCGGCGGGCGCGGTTTCGTGCGTTTTGCCGTGCAGGAACAGGCGATCCAGTGGAAAACTTGAGAGATCCATGAAACGCGGATTCCTCGACAAACTCATCGACCGACTTCCGCTCGTTCAGCCGGGCGAGGTGCAGAATTACCTCGTTGAAATCGCCCGCGAGAAGGGATTTCTCGAGACCATTTTCAACGCGATTCTGGAGGGTGTCATTGTCACCGACCCCAAGGGCCGCATTCTTTACCTCAACAGGGCTGCGTGTGGTTTTTTCGGTATTGAATCGGATGCAAGCCTCGGGAAGCCCTTGGCCGAGGTTGTGCGAGGTATCGACTGGGAGGCCTTGAGCGGTCCGAAGGCCGAGATTGTGAGCCGCGACCTCGAAGTCTTTTATCCTGATAACCGCCTTTTGAATTTTTATGTGGTTCCCTTGTTGAGCGACGAGGGCGATGGACACAAACCCGAGGCGGTCGGTCGTGCGGTCATCCTTCGTGACATCACACAGACCCATCGCGACACGCAGGAGGCGATCGAAGTCGAAAAATTCTCCGCCCTCACCATGTTGGCTGCCGGTGTTGCCCATGAAATCGGGAATCCCCTCAACTCGCTCAACATCCACCTTCAACTCATGCAGCGCAATTTGGAGAAGGCTCCGCCAAAACTCCGCGCCAAACTCGAGGAGTCGGTTCTCGTGGCCCGCAGCGAGGTCTCGCGCCTCGACAACATCATCACACAATTTCTTCGCGCCATCCGTCCCCAAAGCCTCAATCCCGAACCCACGGATATCAACCGCATCGTCGATGAGGTTTTTGAATTCTTGCATGTCGAAATCCAGGACCGCGATGTGCTCGTTGAGAAGCAGCTTGAGCAGGGATTGCCGCTCCTTCAGATCGACCGCGACCAGATCAAGCAGGCCTTCTACAACATCTGCCGCAATTCTTTTCAGGCCATGAACTCGGGCGGCATCCTGCGCGTCAGCACCTCCTCTGATGCCTCGCATGTGCAGGTGGTCTTCACGGATTCCGGTGGTGGTATCTCGCCGGAAAACATAACCCGCATTTTCGAACCTTATTTTACAACCAAATCCGGTGGAAATGGACTGGGTCTTCTCATTGTCAGGCGCATCGTTCGAGCCCACGGCGGGGAAGTCATTCTCGAAAGCTCTCCCGGACGCGGACTCACGGTCAGAATCCTCCTGCCAAGGGCCGACCAGCGCGTGCGTTTCCTCGAGCAGGGAACCGTCGAATCCAAAAATGAATAACGAACTCCATCAATTCCACGATCAAGCCAGTGCCAGCTACAAGGCCGGTTGCCGCACGCCCTCTCAAATCCTTCCAGAGGCCGAGCTCGAAACGCTCGCGAAGTTCGGCATCACGCCGCAATTTCTCTACGACGCGGTGGATGATCTCGCCCGCTATGGCGAGCCCAGCAAGGATGTCTTTGTGGAACTCGCGCAAATGCGGGCGGATTATTTTCAGACATCACTGCATGGACTCCATCCCGCGCGGATCGTTCAAGAGCGGGAATTGCCACCCAAATCCGCCGAATTTCAAGGAGTCGCCTGGCTGCCTCGTATTATCCGGAAGGCCCAGTGCTTTTTGGAAGGAAGTCTCTGCGACGAAATCATGTATGGCTGCGCCGGTGATCGCTCCTTTTTGAAAAAATACAACGCCAACTTGCCGGCCTTCCTGACTGTTGTGCGCGACTCGCACGGCGACCCTTCGCAAGCATTGCGCTATCTGACCAAGGCTGGTTCCCAGTGAATACAAAAGGTAGCAAAGTCGGTTTTGTCGGCGTCATCAAAAGTGAGTTGGCGCTCTGGGTTGGGATTTTTGCAGTGCTTGTTTTTTATACGAGCGGTCCCGCTTTGTTGGGCGGCCCAGGGAACCCATGGTCCGCAGCGGGATCTTTTGTGGCGATCTTTGGAATCATGCTTTGGCTTTCCTTTGGTGTCGTCCACCATGCCGAATGCCTGGCGGTAAAGCTCGGCGAGCCTTACGGGACGCTCATTCTCACGCTTTCGGTCATATCAATCGAAGTGGTCATGATTTGCGCCCTCATGCTGAACGGGGCTGAAAATCCGACACTGGCGAGGGACACGATGTTTTCTGTGCTCATGATTGTCTTGAACGGCATGCTTGGTTTGACGCTTTTGCTCGGTGGGTTGCGTCATCACCGGCAAGTGTTCAACCTTGAAGGTGCCAGAAGTTATCTCATCGTTCTCTCATGTCTGGCTTTCCTTGCCCTGGTTTTGCCGACCTTCAGTAGGACAGGCGGAGTCGGGTCGGCCTCGCCAATGGTTTTTGGATTTGTGGCCCTCGCATCCATCGGCCTGTATGGGATTTTTTTGTTTCTCCAATCCACCCGCCATCGCGACTTTTTCGAGCACCCTTCGGAAGAGGGGGAGTTGGACGACGACCATGGGCACGGCCATCTGCAAACGCATTCCACCGCGTATCACGCTGTTTTTCTCGTCCTTTCGCTTATGCCAATCGTTCTTCTTTCCAAAAAAATTGCAGTCTTGCTGGAGTTCGGTATCGCCGCTCTGCATGCGCCCCAAGCCCTGGCGGGCTTGGTTGTCGCCTTGCTCGTTCTGGCTCCCGAGGGGTTGGCCGCCTGCAAGGCCGCTCTTCAGAACACGCTTCAGCGCTCAGTGAATATCGTCCTCGGTTCTGCGCTCGCCACTATTGGACTCACGGTTCCAGCCGCTCTGGCTATCAGCGCTATCACATCCAAGCACATCATTCTGGGACTTGGTCCGGTGGAGTTGGTCCTCCTCCTTGCGACATTCTTTTCATCCCTCTTGGTCTTTGCGGGAAACCGCACGAACATGCTCGCAGGTGCGGTGCATCTGGTCCTCTTTGCCGCCTACGCGGTTTTGATTTTCGATTGATGGGATCCCAATATCCCGGCTCCCGGTCGCGTATCGGCAAGTTGTTTTCGAAAGGCCACGGGCGAGGTTTTTCGCGAGCGGGTGAAGGCGTGGGTGAAGTGGTAGCGGTCGCAAAAACCGCAATCGGAGGCGATTTCCTCAATGCTTTTGGCACTGTGGTGAAGGAGAAGGCAGGCGGCCTCGATCCGGCGTTCGCGCGCGTAGAGTGCAGGCGTGTGCCCCGTGCGCTCGCGAAAAAGTCGGATGAAGGCGTTGGTATTCATTCCGGCCTCCTTTGCGAGTTGGGAAATGCAGGGAACGCCTGGAATCTGGGCTTCGATCTTTTGGATGGCGGCTTGGACGCGGGCATCCATATCGGCAGGCCCTGCCCATTTTCCGGGGGTCAGCCGTGCCAATTGGCTGGAGACGAGGGATGCTACCTGACACGCGCAGGAGGCGGGGTTTTTCTCCAGCAGGGCATGATTCACGGCTTTCAGGTCGGATAGGTTCGCTTTCAGCACCTCTGCCTCTCCGGCAGTCCAAGTTAGCGATGTGAGAAAATGAACATAAAAATGATTCACCGTGCCCGTGAGGCGTGTTGTGAAAGGAACCTCGGGAGGAATGAGGATGAAATGATCGGGTTCAATGGGGATTGTTTGTTTCCCAACGATGATCGCGGCGCCGGATGTCTCGTTCCAGTAAAGCCTCCAGTAGGGTGCTCGTAGATCGCCGGAAGACCATTTTGTGAGATGCACGAAGACCGAGGTGAGAATGCGGAGGCTCATTTCGGAGGAGGTGCCCTGCATGGTCGATGGGCTTTGGTTTGTGTAAAACATACACAAAATAAAATCTTTCACGCATTGCCCGGGCAAGCCGGTTCTGGAAAAAATCGCGGCGCATGAGCTCTTCACTCCATCCACTTCGCTTCCGCCAAATCCACCTCGATTTCCACACCTCGCCACACATTCCCGCGATCGGTGAGAAATTTGATAAAAAGAAATGGCAGGACACGCTGCAGGCCGCTGCGGTGGATTCGATCACGCTCTTCTCAAAGTGTCACCACGGTTGGAGCTACCATCCGACCAAAGTTGGCAAGATTCATCCGCATCTGAGCTTCGATCTTCTCCGCAAGCAATACGACGCCACGAAGGAAGTCGGAATCAACGCCCCGATCTATCTCTCCGCAGGCGTGGACAATCTTGCCTCGTATGAGCACCCCGAATGGCGCGAGGTCAACAAGGATGGTGCCTACACGGGTTGGGCGCAACGCACACTGCAGGCGGGCTTTCACATGATGGATTTTCATAGTCCTTATCTCGAATACCTCTGCGAGCAGATCCGCGAGGCGGGGCGTCTCTTTCCTGATTGTGATGGCATTTTCCTCGATATCATCAGCCAATATCAGTCCTGCACCCGTTGGAGTCTGGAATTCATGAAGGCCAATGGGCTCGATCCGCTGAAAGAGGAGGATCGCAAGGAGTCTTCGCGTCTCGCGCTCGAGAAATACTATCGCCTGACCACCGAAGCAGCGAAGTCAGTCCGCCCGGACATGCCGATCTTCCACAACGGCGGCCACATTCCTCGCGGTCGGCATGATATTTTGCCCTATTTCAGCCACCTCGAGTTGGAGTCCCTGCCGACAGGAGGTTGGGGCTACGACCATTTCCCGACCTCGGCGAAATACACATGCAACCTGCCCTTCGAGTTCTTGGGAATGACAGGAAAGTTCCATACCACATGGGGAGAGTTTGGAGGCTACAAGCATCCTAACGCGCTCCGCTACGAATGCGCCGCCATGCTGGCCTACGGAGCCAAGTGCAGTGTGGGTGATCAGTTGCATCCCTCGGGAGAACTCGATCCCTCGACTTACGAAGTCATCGGAGCCGCCTACCGCGAGGTGCGTGACAAAGAGCCATGGTGCCGTGACGCGAAGCAGGTCTTCGATATTGCTGTGCTTTCCAGTGAGTCGGAAAATCACAATGACCGCAACAATTGGCCCGACGATGGCGCCGGCCGCGTCCTCCTTGAGGGGCATTTTCTTTTCGGTCTCATCGACCGCACGATGGATTTCTCGCCCTACAAGGCCATCATTCTGCCCGACGACATTCGCATCGACGACGAGTTGAAAGCCAAGCTGGACGCTTATTTGGCCAATGGCGGCAAACTTGTCCTCTCGGGCGAAAGCGGTCTCTGGAAGGGCCGTGAAGCTTTTGCGTTTGATCTTGGAGCCGAGTATCAGGCCCTCAGCCCAAGCCATCCTCCAGAGGACGAGGCGAACCGCGGTCACGATTATGTTCTGCCCGTGCCGGAGCTTCGCCCTTCATTCGTCAACACGCCGCAGATCATGTATAGCCGCTCACACCGCATCCGCGTTACAGACGGCCAATCATTGGGCCAAATTTTCGACCCCTATTTCAACCGCACTTGGGAGCATTTCTGCAGCCACCAGCACACGCCGAACCAACTTGAGCCATCCGGTTTTGACTGCGGCGTGCGCCACGGAAACATTCTGTATTTTGCGCATCCAGTCTTCCTGCACTACCGGGCCTATGGAGCCGTGGCTTATCGCGAGTTTATCGTCCGGGCGTTGCGCGCGTTTCTGCAAGATGGCGTATCGCTCGCGACAAACCTGCCTTCCACCGCGCGTGTATCACTCACCTCACAGGGTGATCGATTCATACTGCACCTTCTCTATGCCCCGACGATCAGTCGCGGGGGAGTCATTCAGCTCTCTGGCGGCAATGCGTCCGGCGGACGCAGCGTTGAGGTCATCGAAGAACTGCCGCCGCTCCACAACACGGAGGTCACCCTGCATCTGCCGGGTGTGAAAAAAGTCATCCTCGCGCCAAGTGGTGCGCCGGTTTATTTCAAAACCAGTGGAGATAGTGTCACGGTGCGACTGCCCGAGTTCTCCTGCCACCAGATGATCGAGCTTCAAGCCTGAAGCATTCGATCCGCGCCTTACGGGTTCGAAGATTCGAGCAGGTGTAGTCGAAGAATGCGTCGGATTTCCTCGATGCCGTCAGGATCTTCGTTGGCTCCGTGGCCAGACGGGATGATTTTTTCCGACTTGGCGTTGGGAAGGTGCGAACTCCAGTAGGGGACGACGCCATCGGAGCTTTGCGGCGTGTCACCTTTGCCTTGGTCGCCGATCACCGAGTGGTAGGTGACCTGCTCGGACATGGGAAGCTTGAGGATCGCGAGCAGGAGAGGGGACTTCGCCCGTAGGAAGCGGATGCTGTTTGCGGGGGCCACAAAGAGGTCTCGCAGGTGGTTTCGGACGGAGTTGACCATCACAAGGCGGTCACGCGATGTGCTGAGGTTTGGCAGGCGAACCAGATTGGAAAAGAAATCAGCCAGCGGGTTCATCGCGAGCTGACTGCCTTGGTGTGGTGTGGACATGAAAATCACGCGGCGGATGTCCTCCCGGGGTTCGAAGTTGACGATTTTCAAAAGGTTTTCCTTGGCTGCGGCGCTGATTTTGAGCTTCTCCGGCGGAGTGTCCGTGAATTGCTTCCAGAGATCTTCTCCACCTTTTCGCACCATGAGGCTGGAAATGAGGCCCCCCATGCTGTGGCCAACCAGCACGATCTGGTCGAGGTTCGGGTTTTTATGGGCGGGGTCCACCATTGCACGATACCGGTCGAGCTCGGTGCGAAGTTTGGCTGCGGACCACCAGACGGGAAGGCCTGTGGGGTAGAGGTAGAACCAGAATTGATAGCGTGAGCGGATTTTTGGATCGGCAAGAAGTTGGTTCACTGCCGAGGTCCAAGCTGCGGGACGGCAGAGCAGGCCGTGCACAAACACCACGGGAATTTTCTTGGGATCGTATTCGTCAATCTGGAGGAGGCCGGTGTTTTTGAAATTGGTATCCGAGAAAAACAGAGCCTGGATATCGATGGAACTATTCTTCCCCTGGCTGAGGAGGTAGGCAATCGGCGCCGAAAAATCGGCGGCCAGAGTTTCTTTCCTTCCATTAAGAACAACGCTTTCTGTCTGGAGGCGTCGGTAAAATGTGAGCTGCGGTCCGGTTTTATCAAAACGAACGAGCGCCGTGACAGGGATGCTCATACCGGTCTGCGCCGCGCTGGGTTGCCCAGCAAGACCGGGTGAGCCTTTGGCGAACCATGCCACATACGGGACTCCTGCTCCTTCCAAGGTCACTCGCTCGCGCAGCCCTTTGATCTGAATGGAATGAGCGGCTATGAGCTTTGATACTTGCTGCGGGTCGACTGTGTTGAGGGATGCCGGAGTGATGCGGATGGCGTTATTTTGGAAACTCTCAGTAGCCAGAATTTCAACCAAACGAGCTGTGGCGATTTGATTCAGTTTTTGAAATTCTGTTCCAACTCGCGCTTTGGAGGTTTCGCGAAGGGCTTTGAGGAGAAGCTCAATGCGCTCTGATTGAGGCAGTGACTTGTCTTCGGTCTTCTGAAGAAGGGCTGCGGGTTCGCTTGTGGTGGCTAACGACTCGACGGTGTGCTGGGCCGTCACGCTGGGAGTCCTAGTTAGCTTCACATTCACAAGCGCGCAGCTTGTAAGCAAGGAGGGTGCAATCGCAGTGGCGAACACCGTGATCAAAAGTTTTTTCATAGTCTAAAAGTCTGGTTGAGCCCGTGAGGGGGAAGATTATTTTCCAATGCAGAATCTGCTGAAGATTTCGCCCAAGATGTCCTCGGTATCAGTCGCTCCGACGATTCGTCCCAGTGCGTCGAGGGAGGAGCGGAGTTCCACGGCCGCCAGTTCCGGCGGGGCGTTGGTTTGAACGAGTTCGGCGGCAGCGCGCAGGGATGCGGCGGCGGATTCTAGAAGCGTCTTATGGCGGGCGTTGATGGCGGCAAGGGAGTCGCCCGTGCAGAGATGCTTTGCGCCTTTTGAGTGGGTCATGGCGTCGAGGAGTGTGTCAAAGCCCGCACCAGTCAGCGATGAGACAGGGATGGCTCCGGTATGCTTGAGGGATTCTGGCGGCACGAGGTCGCATTTGTTCGCAACCAGTATTTCGCGCTCATTTAAGGGTGCTGGCGGTCTCGTGGCGCTGGCATCGAAAATGTGCAGCACGAGGTCGGCATTTTTCATCGCGCGTCCGCTACGCGCCACGCCCTCTCGCTCGACGGGGTCGTTGGTTTCCCTGAGACCTGCAGTATCTGTGAGGCGGAAAAGAATGCCTCGCAGGCAGGCCGACTCTTCAATCGTATCCCGAGTTGTGCCAGGAACCTCGCTGACGATGGCCCGGTCCATACCGAGCAGGCGGTTCAGGAGGCTGGATTTTCCAGCATTGGGAAGTCCCACGATAGCCACACGAATTCCTTCGCGCAAAACACGGCCTTCATCGGCTGTGGAGAGAAGTCTTTCTGTTCGCTCTAATGATGCGTTGATTTTTTGAAGGAGAAAGAGGCCCGTTGCCGGATCAATTCCCTCCTCGGGGAAGTCAATCCAAGCTTCGATATGGGCCACCACCTCGAGAACGGCGTCCCGTAAAGCAAGGATTTCGTTTCCGAGGCGTCCTTCGAGTTGGAGGGCCGCTGCACGCAATGCGGGTGCGGTGCGAGCGCGGATGATGTCCATGATCGCCTCGGCGCGGGTGAGGTCGATCTTGCCATTAAAAAACGCCCTTTGCGAAAACTCCCCAGCTTCGGCTGCCCGTGCTCCAGAACGAAGCGCGGTTTCTAGAATGCGAGCAGCGAGCAGGATACCTCCGTGGCAGGTGATCTCCGCCATATCCTCGCCGGTGAAACTTGCTGGCGCTTGAAATGTCGTGACCAAAACCTGATCGAGAACTTCCTCGCCGTCGTGGATTTTTCCAAATGTGGCCTGACGTGGGGCAGGGGTCTTAACTGAGGACTTGAAAATACGGGCTAGGATGGGTGCCGCATCAGGGCCCGAAATACGCACCATCGCAATGGCACCTTCTCCGGGAGGCGTTGCGATGGCAGCGATTGTATCTGATGAGAAGCTCATCAGGCAGTTTTGCCCGTTTTGAGAAGGCCCGCCTTATTGAGAGTCTCGAGTTCCTCGATGAAGCGGCGGTTTTGTTCCATCGTTCCCACCGAGACGCGAATCCATTCTGGAAGTTTGTAACTCCGCATGGCCCGAACGATGACACCGCGCTTCAAGAGGGCTTTGAAAACGGCATCCCCATCGCCAACCTGAACCAAAACAAAATTCGCAACGCTGGGCACAAAGGTTAAGCCCATTTTAGTGAACTCTGCTTCCAGATAGTTCCTGCCTTCGTGTGTGAGTTCACGGGTGCGCCGCATGTGCTCCTCGTCGCGAAGACCCGCCAAGGCGCCGGCCTGAGCAATGCCATTTGCATTGAACGGTTGGCGTGTCTTTTGGAGCACTTCGGCGATCCGTGCCGGAGCCAGACCATAGCCGATGCGCAGGTTGGCGAGGCCCTGGATTTTCGAGAATGTTCGCATCACCACCACATTGCGATCCTCGCGCACATAGCGCAGGACATCCGGTGGATTATCAAGAAACTCAAAATACGCTTCGTCAAAAATCACCAGCACATGCTCGGGCACCCGCTCCATGAAACGGTCTATCGCCTCCTGCCCGACGAGTGTGCCGGTCGGGTTATTGGGGTTTGCGATGAAAAGCTGACGCGTGCGGGGAGTGATGGCAGCCAGCATGGCATCCAGATCATGCGTGTAGCCGGGATCAGGGACAGCGACCGTCGTTGCGCCAAAAAGTTGCGCCATGAGACTGTAAACCGCAAAGGCGTGACCTGCCGTCACCACTTCGTCGCCAGGCTTCAGAAAGGCGTGGCCAATGAACTCGATGATTTCGTTCGAGCCATTCCCAAGAATGACATTCTCCCGCTTGAGGTCTAATTTTTCGGCAATCGCGTTGCGAAGGGCCCACGCGCCGCCATCCGGGTAGAAGTGGGAGCGCTCCAGAGTGTCCCGCATGGCCTGAAGAGCTGCGGGAGACGGGCCAAGCGGATTTTCATTCGAGGCGAGCTTGATGATTTGAGATGGCTCCAGACCCATCTCTCGGGCGAGTTCCTCCACGGGTTTGCCTGGTTCGTAGGCGACGAGATCAAGGATGTGTTTGTGGGCGTTGGAAAGGATGGATGACATTTCGATGTTGAGCGTGTGGTTTAGTGCGTGTGGAAGAATTGCCTCTTGGGGCTCTGGATTCAAGGCGCGGTATGCGTTTCACGCCTTTAAAATTCCCCGAGCGGTCTCCATGAGGGCTGAAACACCCGCATGGCTGTATTGTCGCTCGCCGGTGACCACAAAGAGGTCGTCCTCGATTTCGCAGCGGAATGGAAGAGCCGTCAGACCATAGCGCTTGCAGACATCCTTGAGGACAGGTTCGTGCACTGGAGCAGCTCCAAGGCCTCTTGCGGCAAGTTCCAGCATGGCGGCGCCATCATCAAACTCGGCTTTGATGAGGGGAGTGATGCCTTTTTCCGCCCACCATTGTTCGAGTTCGCGCCGCAGGATGGATTCGCGGGCTGGTGCCAGAATCGGAAGCTCTGAAGGATCTCCTTTTTTTCGGTAGGAAGCGACGATCTTTGGGGCTGCTGCAAAAACGACCCTCATCCTCCCGATGCGGATGCCAGGTGGAAGATTCATGCGTGTTGGTGGCGGGGCCTCGTTCGCCAGCACGAGATCGATTTGATGCGTGGAAAGCGCTCCCCACAATTCTTGCGGCAGGCCTTCTCGCACAACAACGCGAAGACCCGGAGCCTTCTCGCAGGCGCGCTCGAGGAGGCGCGCTGCAAGTAGCTTGGGAACGGCATCGGCCACTCCGAGAAAAACGGTTCCCGGTCCACTGAATCCGCCGCGTTTCACGGAGTCCACCATCTCATCGCCCATGGAAAAAATCCTCTCCGCATAGCCCAGAAGATGTCTGCCTGTCTCGGTGGGCGTCATGCGACGCCCCTCGCGTCGGAAAAGTGTGGTGCCAAAGAATTCCTCCAACTCACGCACCTGGGCGCTCAGAGTCGGAGCCGAAACATGGAGCGCCTCTGCGGCGGATGTGATGCCCCCGCAAGTCGCGACGGCTAGAAAGTAGCGCAAATGATGGTAGTTCAGCTGGGTGTTCATGATTCCATAAAAACTAATATAGTATTTTAAAATTCGTAATTCCCAAAACAAAAATCAAGTGCCAATGTTCACCCATGCTACTACCAATCCTTCTCTTCCTCGGCACAATGGGTCTCTCATTCTGGGCTTCGATGCGCGTCAAGAGCGTCTATCGCAAATACGCGGCAGAGCCCTCTCTCACGGGCCTCACCGGCGCTCAGGCCGCCGCCAGAGTTATGCAGGATGCCGGCGTTGAAGGCGTGACCATCGAATCCTGCCCCGGCGAACTCACCGACCACTACGATCCTTCACATCGCCGTCTCGTTCTAAGCGAGGGCAACTACAGCGGCACATCGATCGCCGCCCTGGCGGTTGCCGCTCACGAGGCGGGCCATGCCATCCAGCACGCACGCGCTTACGCTCCGCTCCATCTTCGCATGGCAGCCGTCGGTGCTACTCAGATCGCCAGCCAACTTGTCATGTGGCTTCCGCTCATCGGTATGTTCACCGGTTTTGTAAATACCCACACCGGCATCATCCTCATGGCAGCAGGTTGGGGTATTATTATGCTCTTCAATCTGGTGACCCTTCCTGTGGAATTTGACGCGTCGGCACGCGCCAAAGCCGCACTTCGCCACTCCGGCATTCTGGCCGCCATGCACGAGGAGGATGGCGTGAACCGTGTTCTCAATGCCGCCGCGTGGACCTATGTCGCCGCCTTCATCACCTCACTCGCCTACTTCATCTGGCATCTTCTGCCATTGTTGATGGGCCGAAGGGACGAGGAATGAAACCACTCACCCACAGAACTTCCATTATCATATCACCTTTGAATCCTCAAAAAGCCATATCCATTGACGAGTTCATCGAGACGGAGCGGGCTGCTTTCACTGCAAAAAGCCTCATCAAACTCGTGGATTTGATTCCGAACCTGCGGGCGAAAATGGAAACCGAGCAGGCTCAGGCCCACTACGATCTGATTCAAGGTGTTGAAACCCTCATCTGCATCCTCGAATCTCCCAGTGTTTCTCGCAGCACCGATCCACTTCCAGTCGACCTCGCCGAGGCCGGTGTGGCCGCCTATTACATTCTCAAGGGAGCGGACATCATCCCCGACTCTATCCCTGAAATCGGCCTTACGGACGACGCGCGCATTTTGGCCCGTGTCTTTGAAAGAAACGCCACACTTAGAGATTACAGCATGCCTCATGCTCTTAAGGCATGAATTGTGAAACGCCAATCGATGGGCGCATCGATGCCGCCCTCGACCATTGTGCGGAGCATGCGCGTGGGGAGGGGATACAACTCTCGGAAGTCATATCGCGGATTGGGTCGAATTCGTTCTGCTTCGCCGCTTTTCTTCTCGCTGTTCCTTTTGTGCAGCCACTGCCACTTGGTCCTTTGACCATGATTTGCGGGGCAACCTTTGTGGCACTCGGTTGGCAGATGGTCCGTGGCAAGAGTCGTCCGGAATTGCCTAAAGCAGCCGGCGAACTGCGCATTCAGGGCAAATTCTGGCTGGCTGTATTGGGATTCTCTCGAAAGCTTCTGAAATTCTGCCGTATCTTCACCCGCGAGCGTTTGGAGTCCTGGATCAGCGGTGATCGTGGCCAGCGGCTTGTCGGATGGTTGATTCTCGTAGGCGGAGCGTTGCTTGCCATTCCTCTCGCAAACCTTCCGCTGAACAATTTCTTCCCCGCTCTCATGATTGTTTTTGCCTGTCTGGGCTGGCTGGAGCGCGATGGACTCATGATTTTGGTGTCTCTGGCTTGGGGAGTGGTAACGATTATCTACTTCGCGCTTGTCACTCTCGCCCTCATCTTTTTCGGCAAGCAAGTGTTCGAGTGGCTGAATTTTCTACCCAATTGAGATATGAACATTCCTGAGAATCTTGCCCAATCCACCGACGAGGCCCTGCTTTCCATTTGCCTGTTTGCCGCATTCTGCGACGGTGGCCAATCCGACTCCGAGCGATCCGAGATCTCGCGCCTCTGCGAAGAAATGGGCTTGGGCGACCCCGGGCTGATTTCCCGCCGCATCCTCACTGGCCGGCTCGAATTGCCTGCCGTTGTGGCTGCATTGGCAAATCCCAACGAGCGCCTCCTCGCTTATGAAATGGCTCTTGGCGTTTGTGAGTCGGACGGTTCGCTCTCGGATGGCGAAAAAAAGTTTCTCCAAGAGTTGCAGGGCCAACTTGGCCTCAATCCCGGCGAAGCCCCGAAAGAAACAGCTGGGCTTCCAGACTATCAAATCGTTCCTGTCGCTCCCGCAGCACCTGCGCCATCAGCCGTCGATAATAGTGGCACAATTCTCAAATTCGCGATTCTGAACGGTGCCCTCGAACTTCTTCCTGACACCCTTGCCACGATGGCGATCATTCCGCTGCAAATGAAAATGGTTCACGGCATCGGTCGCTCCCATGGAGTCGAACTCGACCGCTCCAGCATCAAGGAATTTCTCGCTGTCGCAGGCGTCGGCCTCGGGTCCCAAGTAGTTGAGGGTTTCGCCCGAAAACTCATGCGTGGAATTGGAAAAAAAGTGGCCGGAAAGCTCGCTGGCAAAGCCGCCGATCAGATCACCGGCTCCGCCTTCTCGTTCGCGTCCACCTACGCCCTCGGCCAACTGGCTGAAAAATATTACCAAGGCGGCCGTCGCTTGGACACCGCATCGTCTCGCCAACTCTTCACCAGCCTCCAATCCCAGGCTCGCGACATGCACACCCGCTACCTCCCGCAAATTCAGGAAAAGGCAAAGTCCATCAACCCAGCCTCCATCCTGCAAATGGTCACAGGCTCGAACCCTGTTTGATCACACCTCACCGCGTAGAATTCCTACTCCTCGGCCTCAGTCGGGCAAAAAATTTGAACGATCGTCCAAATTTTTGGTTCAATCGAACTACTTGTCCGTGATCAACATGCAGTCGCCGTAGGAGAAAAAGCGGTAGCGTTCTTTGATGGCTTCGCGATAGGCGTTCAGGATGGCCTCGCGACCGGCAAGGGCGCTGACCAGCATGAGGAGTGTCGATTCCGGGAGGTGGAAGTTTGTGAGGAGCGCGCCGGTTTTTTGAAATTCGTAGGGTGGATGAATGAAAATACGAGTGCGCCCCTCGCAGGGTTGGATGGGGCCGGGTGGTTGGGATTCCAGCACACGGGTTACGGTGGTTCCGATAGCCACGATGCGTTTGGCGGAGTTCAGCGAGGAGGCCGTGGCGGCGCCGATGGAGTAGACCTCCTCATGCATTTCGTGGTCGGTGATGATCTCGGTTTTCACCGGCAGGAAAGTGCCTGCGCCGACATGCAGGGTCAGGAAGGCGTGTGGAATTCGGGAAAGAATCTCGGGAGTGAAGTGCAGGCCCGCCGTGGGAGCGGCTACCGAGCCTGGCGTGTTTGCATAAACCGTCTGGTAGCGTTCATCGTCGAGCGTTTCGGCCTCCCGCTTGAAATAGGGCGGCAGTGGCATGTGGCCGTGTTTTTCGAGATCGGGGGCTTTGTCGAATTGCATGATGCGCTCACCGCCGGGCAGGATATCGACAACTTCCGCAGTTGTTCCGGCGATTTCCACGCGTGTGCCGGTGCGGAGTTTGCGGCCGGGCCTGACGAGGCACTTCCAGCGCGTGCCACCGAGGTTCTCGAGCAGGAAAATTTCGATCCCCGGAGGATCTGTGAGCAGGCGGGCCTTGATGACGCGCGAGTCATTGAGGGCGACAATATCCCCTTCGCCGATATAAGAGGGGAAGTCTCGGAAGCTTCGGTGTTCGATCCGGCCGCTTGTGCGGTGAAGCACAAGCATGCGGGACTCGTCGCGCCGCGCGGCAGGCGTGGTTGCGATCAACTCCGGCGGCAGGTCGTAGTGGTAGTCGCTTATGTGGCCCGACATGTGGTCAGGACTTTTTCGTGATGCGGGTGAATCCGCACCGCGAAGCCGCATTTTCCACCAGATCGGCGACGCGGCGCTTCAGGCGGCGTGCGCGGCGGACGAGGACCAAGAGAAAAATGCTGTAGAGCACCCATGGCCACCAGTGGGCATTGGGAATCAATAGCTGCTGATAAGCCAAAATCGCCAGCAGGATGAAATTCATCAAAATGGTGGTCGCCACCATGCGAAGTTTCAGGTGCACACGCGTCAGGCATTTCGGCCCGCCGTGGTATTCCGTCACCGAGCGCATTTGAATGCCCCACCAGAAGCTGCCGTAGATTTGCACATCCCAGTTCTTCCAGCCTGTATCGATCGAGTAGTTCCAGCCTTCGCTTTCGAGGGCGCCGATTGTTTCCTTGAGCAGGAGTTCGCGTCCATGGCCATTCTCGCTCCAGAAGCGGAGGTTGGTGATGCTGCCACGCGAGCGTTTGAAGTCTTTTTCCTGCGTGGCGATAACCGCCGGAGGAGTGCGCTTGAATTTGAGCCAGGTAAAATAGCGGGCCCATCCACGAACGAGCGGTTGAGCCAATGCGAGAAATGCGACCAGCAGGCGTGCCGGAACCGTGTCGTGCTTGGCCTCCAAGCGCGCATGGATCATGTAGGAGAGCGCAACAAGTAGTGTTCCTCCGAACATCAGATACGGCACAATGCGCAGGAAAGGGATTGGTATGGATGCCGCAAAGACCAATGCCGTCAGAGCGACCCACTCGATGCTGCTCAGGTAGGCAGCGACATCCGACTGCGGGGTGGGGTAGATGGATTGGAAAAGCCCCTCGCCGAAGATGCCGTGGTAAATAATCGGCTTGTTGACGAGCCAGGTGAAGCGTGGTGCGCCGTAGATTTGGCCTTTCCACTTGGCTGTGCCGGTCGGGCCAAAGAACACAAGGTGCTGGAATCGCAGCATCGACTCCGCCTCGCCGTAGCCTTCCTGCTGTTTGCGGAAGGCTTGTAAAGTGAATCGCCGGTAGTGCCAGACGATTGCGGCCGGGCTGAAGGCGATCACGCCGCCGCTTTGTTGCAGACGCCAGCAGAAGTCCACATCATCACCCGCCTTGCGGTATTCCGGATCGAAGCCGCCGACTTGATTAAACGCCCAGCGGTGGAATGCCATGTTGCAGCCGGGAATGTGCTCGGCCACGACATCGGTGAGCAATACATGGCTCGGACCCCCGGGAGCCGCAGCCACGCAGGCTTGGACCCAGTTTTCCGCAGGTGGCGAAATATTTGGTCCACCCACTCCTGCAAAGTCGCCGCTCAGGAGTGTGCCAATGAGATAGTAAAGCCAGTCGGGGTCCGCCATGCAGTCGCTGTCCGTGTAAACAATGACATCCCCCGTCGATTCATAACCGCCGACATTGCGGGCGAAGCTCAGGCCTTTGTTTTCCTGGCGGATGTTTTTGATCCAGGGATGCCGCGCCGCGATTTCCTGCGTGTCGTCCTTCGAACCGTCATCCACGAGGACGACTTCGTAGTTTGGATAATTTATGTCCTTGAGCGAGGTCAGGCAGCGGTCGAGCGTCTTGCCACCATTATAGGAGCAGACGATCACCGAGGCTTTCGGATATTCGCGCAGCTTCACGCGAGAGGTCATGGAGCCTTCGCCAAAGAAGAGGCTCTTCACGGTCTCGAAGGCCGGTTTTTTTGTGCGGTCGCGCCGCACCAAGCCGAATGCCCAGTCTAAAATTTCCTGTCCTCCGCGGAACCACTCGTCCGTCCAGGCATAGACAATCGTTCCGGCGAGACCCCCGCGAACCACGCTTTCGATGTGCCAGCGCAGCATCTCCGCCTGCTCCTCCTCGGGATGCCGGATCGTATCCATGCCAAATTCACCAAGGATGAGCGGCTTGTCGTCGGCGAGATTTTGAAGGCGCGCCAAGTAACGATCGAAATCATCCTGCCGGTGCAGGTAGACATTGAATGTCACGAAGTCGCTGTTTTGCGGCAGGAGATATTCGGTGGGAGGATAGCTGGCGTAGGAAAAAAGCGCGCGCGGGTCCTCCTCGCGGCCGATGTTGATCAGTTGCTCGACGAATTCCGTGACCTGCCGCGCGCCCAGCCAACGCACCATGGTCGTCGGGATTTCATTGCCGACCAGATAACCAAATACGGCCGGATGCCCCGCATTTTTTCTGACCCCGTCGCGAACCGCCTTCTTCGCCTCGTTGCGAATTTTCGGGTTGTTGAGAAATTCCAGATGCTCCGCCCATGGAATCGAAATGAGGGCGCGAATGCCCCGCGATGCGCACAGATCCAAGAACCAGCGCGGCGGCACATAGTAAATGCGCACGAGGTTCACGCCCGCCTCGACCATCATGTCGAAATCCTTGGCCGCCGCCTCAGGAGTCCCAAAATGGTCGCCCTGCGCATCAGGCGCGAAAGGACCATAGGTCACTCCCTTGATGAAAAACTTTTTATCCCCCTCGAAGAAAAACTTGGCGCGCACGCGCACTGGCTGCATTTCAGTCACGACGGATGGTATAAATCGACCCCGAAAAAATGCGAGAGCGTATTTTTGAGGCAAACAGTTGAAAAACTGCAAATGGGGGAGAGCCGACGACGAGATTCGAACTCGTGACCTATCGATTACGAATCGATTGCACTACCACTGTGCTACGTCGGCGATGGGAGTAAAAAATGTCACAGAGCGTTTGCGCTGCCAATGCGATTTTTGGTTATCGTTGGACTTCGCCTTCGATGCGGAGGTCGGGGCCGATGCGGCGGTAGGTGGGGTTTTTGAGTCGCAGGGCGGATTCGTTGGATGGTGCACCGTGGCCGCCCATTGCGGGCGTGGGGCCTCCGAGGAGGACGGGGGCGATGTAGAAAACGATGCGGTCGATCAAGTGGCGGTCGAGGGCTTCGCCGAGGGTTTTTCCGCCGCCTTCGATGAGGACATGCTGGACTCCGCGTTTGCCGAGGTCGTGGAGGACGGCAGCGAGGGGCTTGCCTTTGTAGATGATGGTGTGGTCGCGGTGTTCGTCGGTGAGCAGGTGGCAATCGCTTGGGATTTGGCCCGAGCGTGACCAGACGGCGCGGAGGGGGTGTTCTTTGACGCGCAGGCCCCGGATGGTGAGGTGCGGGTTGTCGGTGCGGACGGTTTCGGCTCCCACGAGCACAGCGCCGCATTCGGCGCGGAGGCGCATGGCATCACGGCGGGCGGCCTCGGAGGTGATCCATCGCCGGTCGGGTCGCGAGGCGATGCGTGCGTCGAGGCTCATGCCTGCCTTGGCGGTGACATAGGGGAGGCCGGTGGCGATCCATTTGTTCCAGGCGCGATTGAGGAGCGCGCATTCCTTGCCGAGGACGCCTCCGAGTGTTTGGATGCCGGCCTCTTCGAGGATTTTCTTGGCGCGTCCGGCGTGCTTGGGATTCGGGTCGGTGGCTCCGAAGACAACGCGGGCGAATCCGGCTTGGATGATGGCTTCGGTGCAGGGAGGCGTGCGGCCGTGAGTTGAGCAGGGTTCCAGCGTGACATGGAGCGTGGCGCCGCGTGCGAGGGAAGGATTTTTGAGGTTCCTGAGAGCTTCGATTTCGGCGTGGGGTTTGCCGGCTCCGCGATGCCAGCCGAGCGAGAGGATTTTTCCGTTTTTGGAAATGACGGCTCCCACTGCGGGGTTGGGGCCTGTTTTTCCTAGGCCTTTGCGCGCTTCGGCGAGTGCCGCGCGCATGAGGGCATCATCCCCGGCGGGCTGGCTTCGGAGGCTCATGGACGGCTGGCTTGGGGCGAGGGGACTTCGTCGCAGCTTTGGCCACGAGCAGTGAGGACTCTTTTTCGGTGAGGCGGCGGCAGGCTCCGGGCGGCAGGCGGTAGTCGGTGAGGCCTCCGATGCGTGTGCGGCGGAGGCGTTCGACCTCGTAGCCCATTTCGTAAAGCATGAGGCGAATCTGGCGCTTCAGACCCTGGCGGAGGGTGACTTGAATGACCTTGGGAGCAAGAATGCGCAGTCGTTC
>JBIIUB010000031.1:0-26243 GCA_044340205.1 Terrimicrobiaceae bacterium | reverse complement strand
CGCGACGCCCGCACCGGGTGGTTCGGCGACATCACCCGCACGGTGGTGAGAGGCAAGGCGACAGATGCCCAGCGCCATCTTTGGGAGACTTGCCTCGCAGGACAAAAACTCGCCCACGATGCCATGAAGCCCGGCACTGAGGGACGGATCATCCACAACATGGTAAAAAACCATTTCGCCACCCAAGGATACCCTACCGAAATCAAAAACGGACGCTGGCAGGGATTCTTCCACGGCACCGGCCACGGGCTAGGGCTTGAAATTCATGAGTCGCCGCGTTTTTCCGACACTACTTTCCTACCTGGTCAGGTCATCACAGTCGAACCCGGCATCTACATGCCCGGACTCGGCGGCGTGCGCCATGAGGATGTCGCACTCATCACAAAATCCGGCGCCCGATTCCTGACCACGCTTCCGAAACCCTTTGAAATATGACCACCGCAGAGCGCGAAATCGCGCGCCGGCGAACTTTCGCCATCATCTCGCATCCTGATGCGGGCAAGACCACCCTCACCGAAAAATTCCTTCTCTACGGCGGCGCAGTCCAACTCGCCGGCAGCGTGACCTCCCGCAAAAATGCGCGCGCCACCACCAGCGACTGGATGGAACTCGAAAAACAACGCGGCATCTCGGTGTCATCCACCGTCCTGCAATTCGACTACCGCGACTGCGTGGTGAACCTCCTCGACACGCCCGGCCACAAGGATTTCTCGGAAGATACCTACCGCGTCCTCACCGCTGTCGATGCGGCGGTGATGGTTATCGATGCCGGTAAAGGCATCGAATCCCAGACGCGCAAACTTTTCGAAGTCTGCCGCAAACGGGGCGTCCCGATTTTCACCTTCATGAACAAACTCGACCGTCCGGCGCGTCCCCCGTTGGAACTGCTCGACGAGTTGGAGTCTGTCCTTGGCATCCACGCGCTGCCAATGAACTGGCCACTCGGCGATGGACCCGAGTTCCGAGGCGTTTTCGACCGCAAGGAAAAATACGTGCACCTCTTCGAGAAGACGCCTGCGGGAGCCTACCGGGCGCCCGTCTCCGTGGCAGGCATCCAGGACGAAACTGTCCGAGCCGCGTTGGCGCCGGATGTCCATGCGAAGGTCTGCGAGGAACTCGACCTGCTCGACGGAGCCGGGACGGATTTTGATTTCGAGGCCGTCCGTGCCGGCAATGCCACTCCTGTTTTCTTCGGCAGTGCGGCGAACAACTTCGGCGTCCAGCTCCTACTCGACAACTTCCTCCAACTCGCTCCCCCGCCGGCGCCCAGAAACAGTTCGAGCAAATTAGTGGATCCTCACTCCGAGGCGTTCTCTGGTTTTGTTTTCAAAATCCAAGCCAACATGAACCCCAAGCACCGCGACCGCGTTTCGTTCATTCGCGTTGTCTCCGGCTGCTTCCGCCGCGACATGGTCGCCACCCACTCACGCCTCGGAAAAACCATCCGCCTCGGCAATTCCCAACGCCTCTTTGCACAAGATCGCGAGACGGTGGATGAAGCTTGGGCTGGCGATGTCGTGGGCATCGTGGGGAATTACGATTTTCTCATCGGCGACACGGTGACCGAGGATCCATCCCTCGCCTACCACGAGATTCCCCGCTTCGCGCCGGAGTGTTTCGCCTACCTGCGAAATTCCAGCACGGCAAAATTCAAACGCTTCCGCGAGGGTCTCGACCAACTGCTCAAAGAAGGCGTCGCCCAGCAATTCGAACTTCCCGACGCCGTCCAGCGCGTGCCGCTCCTCGGTGCCGTCGGCCCGCTCCAATTCGAGGTCATGCAATACCGCCTCGAGACCGAATACAGCGCTGACTGCCGGGTCGAGTCCGCCCCGTGGCAATTTGCCCGCTGGCCGCAGAAGGACGGCTCCCCCCTCACCTCTCGCCCCGAGTTGCTCCTGCCGTCGGGCTGCGTCCTCGCACAGGATGCCTCCGGCTTTTGGGTCGTCCTCCTGCCCAGCAGTTGGACCATCGGCTACCTTGAGGAGAAAAACTCCGCCTTTTCGTTCTCTTCCGAGCCGCCGCCTCCGGCCAAACCGGACGCCTGATTCGTGCCAATCCTATTCGACCTCGCCGCGCCACAATGGCTCTTCGCCATCCTTGCAGCAGCCTGCGTTGGCATCAGCAAATCCGGCTTCGGGGCGATGGCTATTCCCGGGATTCTTCTCATGACCCAAGTCATGCCCGCGAGGGAATCCACCGGCGTGATCCTCCCCATGCTCATCCTCGCCGACCTCTTCGCCGTCCACGCGTTCCGCAAATTCACAGTCTGGCGACTTCTGATGAAAATCCTGCCCGCAGCCGTGCTCGGAGTCATTGCAGGCTGGTGGCTCATGCCACGCATCCCGACAGGTCTTTTCACCCCGGTTATCGGCTGGATTATCCTCGCCCTCCTCTTGCTGACGATCCTTCAGAAATGTTCAAGCCAGCTTCAAAAAATCGCCGCCGACCACCCCGCCGTGGCGTGGCCACTGGGCCTTCTTGCCGGCATCTCAACCATGCTGGCCAACGCAGCCGGTCCTGCCATGACCGTCTACCTCCTCGCCAGTCGCCTGCCAAAATACGAATTCGTCGGCACAGCCGCCTGGTTTTTCTTCTTCATCAACCTCATCAAAGTCCCCTTCAGCGCCTCGCTGGGCCTCATCACTCCCCAAACCCTGCTCTTCAATTTCCTCCTAGCCCCCGCCGTCCTAATCGGCCTTTTCTCGGGAAAATTTCTCTTAGGCAAAATCAACCAGAAAGCCTTCGAGTGGATTCTCATCAGCCTCTCCCTACTCGGCGCACTGCGATTGATCTGGGCTTGAAGATCGCACACGGAAGCGCAAGACGGATTGACGGAAAACCATATTCCCGCATGTTTCTCACATGAAGACGACCATCGAAATTCCCGAGGACCTTTACAAAAAGACCAAAATTCGGGCTATCGAATGCGGTCTTACCCTCAAGCAGATCGTTCTCAAATCTTTGGAGCGCGAATTGCAAGTCTCTCCATTGCAGCAAGGACCTGCCACCTCGTATTGGGCAAATCGCAAGCTTCTTCCAGAATTTGCAGCCGCCCAGAAGGCAGGAGCCTGTCGTCCCACGCCACAAGATCGCGACATCACCGACATGATATCCGACGACCGTGATGACCGCTAATCCTCTCTACTTCGATACCAGTTACCTGGTTCGACTTTATTTAGAAGACAACGGTTTTGAGGCAGTGCGAAACCTGGCCGCCGGAGCTCCTGCCTTGGCTTCGGCGTGGCATGCTCAAGCAGAAACCATCGCCGCACTCCATCGCGCTTACCGCGAAGGCCGATTTACCGCAGAGCGATATCTGTTCGCTTTGAACCAGTTCAAGGAGGAACAACATTCGTCTTATTTTTTCTGGTGTGCGCTCTCCGATAATGTCCAAGCCCGCTTGGAAAAAGCATTCCAGTCCGCACCACCTTCAACATTACTCCGTTCCGCCGATGCCCTCCACCTTGCTTGCGCGGCGGAAAATGGTTTCAAGGAAGTCTATTCCAATGACCGCCACTTCCTCGCTGCCGCACCATATTTCGGCGTGAAAGGCATCAATCTTATTGGCGGAAGTGCCAAATGATTAAAAAAACAAGCGCCGCCCCGCTTCCACGAATTTTTTCCATTCTCTCTAAAAAAACTCCACGGCACCTCGAAAGCCGCCCAGATACCATTCCATAAGCTCCTTGCCACCGAAGAGCCAAAGCAGTGCACCGAGCGCGAGGAATGGGCCAAAAGGAATTCTTACTCCAGCCCGGTCGCGAGCCAGGGCGATGCCGGCGAATCCGGCGATTGAGCCGATGATGGATGCCGCGAAGAGGGTGAATAGAACAGCCTGCCAGCCCAGGAAGGCGCCAATGCAGGCGATGAATTTCACATCGCCGAACCCCATGGCCTCTCTGGGAATCACAACCGATTTCATTTTTCCCGTTATGCGCTCGAGTTGATCCAGCGGGCCACTGATCCCATCGGTTTGGAAACGGTCATGCCAGAATTTCAGCCTGCCGCGAATCTCGGTGCCATCGCCTGCCAGAGCAGTTCCCTCGACTTCAATGGTGAGCACATCGCGCTCCCTGGAAAAAATATCCATCCAATCCAATTCCTCGCCCGC
This sequence comes from Terrimicrobiaceae bacterium, assembly GCA_044340205.1. Classification (GTDB taxonomy): domain Bacteria; phylum Verrucomicrobiota; class Verrucomicrobiia; order Chthoniobacterales; family Terrimicrobiaceae; genus UBA967. Next base: position 22,132 of record JBIIUB010000031.1, on the reverse strand, counting down.
CAGCGTCAACACGATGCGATCCCCTTCCCTTCTCCATTCAAAGTCCTCCGCCTCGGGAAATGCGTGCCGGATTTTTCCAAATGCCAACTTCCCTCCCTCCACGACCAGAAAGAGCAGCCCAAAGCCAAGGCCAGCGCCGCCGAGCGAATAGGCCAGAGACTCCCAACGCGAGAAGGAATCCATCATTTCCGGGACAAGCGCGGCTAAGACAACCCCCGCCGCTGCACCGCCCCATGTGATTTCATCCGGAATGATGAAATGCTCGAAATCAATAAAAGTCGCCACCACGAGCAAGCTCACAAAAACCCAATAAACGGCAGCCAAGGGCAAACCGAAACGCTCCCACACGACGGCAAAGAGCAAAGCCGTGAGAGCCTCAACTAAAAAGTAACGGAACGGAATCCGCCAGCCACAACCCGAGCACTTGCCGCGCAAGGCAAGCCAACTGACCAGCGGAAGGTTCTCATACCATGGGATGATGCGCTCACAACCGGGACAAAACGAGCGCCGAGGCTCATTCAGGCCTACACCTCGCGGCATGCGGTGGATGCAGGCATTTAAAAACGAACCAACGATAGCCCCGAGGAGCAGGGCAAAAATCCCGAATACAAATTCACTCGTCGAACCGTATGGCATGAACTCGCAAGAGCGTAGGGAGGAACGCCGCAGGTGGAAAGGCGCAAGGCTTCGGATTTCACCCCATTGAGAGGCTTCATGGGAGATTGTTTGGTGTGGATGTAAGCGGGGGCTCGTTGATCGACCCACGCGAACAAACTGCGGATTCCGGCTCCGGTGGCTGTGACCGCAGACAATGAACCACGCCGGCCAAAGACAATAATGAACACACTGATCCGTTGGAATCCCTTCCGGGAATTCGAAACCATGACGAACCGCATGAACAGCATGAACAGCATCTTCCCGCGACCTCCATTGACTTGGAATATCGATGAGACGCTGAACACAAACGAGTGGAGCCCGCTCGTGGATGTCGAGGAAAACGACAAGGAATACACCATCAAAGCTGAACTCCCCGAAGTGAAGCGGGAGGATGTCAAAGTCCAGGTGGAGGACGGCTCACTCCGCATCTCCGGCGAGCGCAAGCTTGAGAAGGAAGAGAGTGGACGCCGTTTCCACCGCCTTGAACGAAGCTACGGCGCGTTCGAGCGTTCGTTCTCCCTACCCGAGGGCACGCGAAAAAACGAAGTCTCGGCGGAGTTTAAGGACGGCCTTCTAAGGGTGCACCTGCCGAAAGGCGAGATTGCAAAACCAAAAGCGCTGGAAATCCCGGTTAGCTAGGGGAAAGCCGTCCTCGCGCGTGCCCGCAAGGGCACGCGCGTTAGACCTCCGCAACAATGCAAAACATCCGCCAAACCCTGCGTGCATTTTACAAAAGCCCCGCTGTGCGCGCTCGAATGCTCGAATTTCTTGGCGGAAAGACTCCCTCCACGGCCACCTGCGACTACATCACGGCGGATGGCGTGGAATGGGCGGTGCGCGAACCGCGCATGCCGGATGAGCTTTTCCACAGCCTCGAGGAAGGCCTCGACATCTGCCGCTCGCTTTCGGACCGCGAATCGCTCATCGCCCACCTCGACATCGAGTATGTGAATTTTGATTTCGCCGCCGAGGCCTACCTCGACCCCAAAAGAACCTTCGAACTCCAGGAACCCGTGGCGCGCGCCATCCATCGCATTCTTGAACACTGTGGCATCCACGCCCTGCATGTTCTCAGTGGACGCGGCCACCACTATGTCTGGCGCATCCGTCGCGACTCGGCGGTGTTTTCGTCACTTTGCGACCTCGGCTCCAAGGCGGCCGGCGATGGCCGGATACCGACGCAAATCGAGAAGGCCTTCGCCGGCCTCGGGCTGGTGATGGAATTTTTTGGCCGCCTGATTCTTGAAATGGCTCGCCCGCATTGCAGAATCCCGATCGAACTGACCGCCGTCGAGGTTGCGCCTTCGCAGCGCGGGCGGGAGATGATTTCGGTAGATCTTTCGGAATACGGCGACCCGCTGCCGACCCGCACGGTGCGGGTGCCATTCAGCGGATATCTCAAGCCTTGGCAACAATCCTACGCCGTCGGCGAGGACAACATTGGCAAGATCGGGCCGATCATTTTCGTGCCTGCGAGTGAATCAGAAACAGAAGGTGCTGTGGCCGCCATGCGAGACCCCGAGCAGGCCGCGCGCTGGGCGGAGCACTTCTCAACCGACATTCCCGACGCCACCTCCGGCACAGGTGAACTGATCCGCGAATACGAAACATCCGCCCTCCGCAGCTTCCACGATTTTTTTTACTCCAGACATCACGACCCCGTGGCGAGTTGGCCGCACACCTATGACCACACGCCATTGCAGAACCTGCCCGAGGGAGTCCGCGATGCACTGCTTTTTCCGAACGATCTCCTTCTTCGCCCGACAAGCATTCGAGCAGTGACAGAAACTTTGGTCTCCAGAGGCTGGCATCCCAGACATGTCGCCGGACTCATCCGCTCGAAATTCGAACGCGACTATGGCTGGGGCAACCAGTGGAAAGACTACTCGCCAAGCATGCGGGCGGATTTCTATGTCAGGATTTTTTCAGGCTTGAAAACGAGCGTCGCCGAAGACGCCGCCACCATTGCGGAAGCAGAGCTGGAACACTTGCCCAGACCACATTTTGAAAGGGTTCTCGTATGACAAACTGGCCGATCGGACTTTCAACCGGGTGCTTTTACATGACCAATATTCTCGACTGCCTGGAGACGATCCGCGCGAGCGGCTTCAGCATGATCGAGGTGGTTTTTTCCCCTGCGCATCTGGATTACAAAAACACAGCCGCCGTGCGCGAGGCCGCCGCCAAAATCGACTCGCTCGGGATGGAGGTCTACTCGTTCCATGCCCCCTTCGCGACTGACATCGACATTTCCTCACCTGATGCGGGATGCCGCGAATACGCGCTGGATGAGATTCTCAAGGCCGTCGAAGCCGCTGCCGTTCTGGGAGTGCACTATTTTGTCATTCATCCAGGACCTGAAAATGCCGACATCCCCTCGCGCGAGGAGCGCCTCGTTCGCATCGAAAATGTCGTCTCCGTCCTCAATCGCGTCGCCATGCGATGCAGCGAAGTAGGCATTCGCTGCGTGCTCGAAAACAAACTCCCGCACCTGCTCTTCGGGAACTCGAGCGATATCGTCTGGATCCTCGGAGCCCTAGAGACCAACCAAGTCGGTGCCTGCCTCGACACCGGCCATGCGTTTCTCTCCGGCGAACTCTACAACCTCGTTTACAAGCTCACGCCCTACCTGCGCATGCTCCATGTGCACGACAACCGCGGCCACTCGGATGAGCACTGCCCGCCCGGCGATGGCCGCATCGACTGGGGAGCCTTCCTACGCGAATTGATCCAAGTCCATTTCCACGGCGCCTTCATTCTTGAAATCGCCGGCGGCAAGGAACCCTCAGAAATCATGGCCCGCGCCCGCAGAGGCCGATCTTTTTTGAGGGAACACGCGCGCCGTCTCATGCTCGAGATGTCAGCGCCGGTGCCACACAGATAAGGCGACCGCCCTTTCTGTCCAAGCATGACGAAATTGTAACACTCCATTCATTGAAGCGGGGCGCTGCGGAAACATGATTTGCGCCACGCAAGTGACTTACTCGTTTCACCATCTCAAAAAACAACGCGGCTTCTCGCTCTTGGAGCTTCTTGCCGTTACAGCCATCCTCGCTCTGATTGCTGGTTTGCTCGCGCCAGCATTGCAAGGCCTCACCAGCCCAGCCGGACGCAAGGGTGCTGTCACCATCGTCATGAACACCCTCGAGCAAGCCCGTGTCTCCGCCATCGAAACCGGCCGCGAAGTCGTTGTTGTTTTTTGGAAAAAAAATGGAACCGATGAATCTCAACCCGATGAGCAGGACGCCATGCTCATCCTTCGCAAAAATGATTCCGAAGCCTGGGAACCCATCACCCGCTGGATCAAGCTCCCACGCGGTGTTCTTTTCCATGGAGAGGATGCGGAATCCAAAATTCTCTACGACGCCTCGGGATTGGAAGCCGTGTGCGACACAAGCATCGACTCTCTGCCCGGGAATCCTTCAAAAAACGCACTCGGCGCCGTCCATTTCTCGCCCACCGGTGCAGTCCAACTGCCCAGCACATCCAACGGCCTCCGCATCGCCCTCACGGAAGGCCAGCGCGGAGCGGATAAGACTCTCATCGTCAACAAACAAAAAGACGGGGGACACGAGATCATCTCGCTCGCGCGCTACACGGGACGCGCCACACTGGATGTCAGCATGTTGTAAGTTTCCGGCATGACGCAGGCAAAAAGCCACTTCCGACCTGCTCCCCCTCAAATCCAAAAAGATTCTCCTGCATTTTCCTTGGTCGAAGTCGTGATCGCCCTCGGCATCATATCTTTCGCCGTCATTGCCATCGTCGGCATGCTCCCTGTGGCCTTGAAATCCTCACAAGACAGCATGCGCGAAACGGATGCCACACTGATCGCACAGAGGATTTTTTCAGAACTCAAAACCGGATCCAGCGGCAACAGATCCGTCACCACAGACCCCGGTGGAACCTCCAACCACATTATAAATCTCGCCGCGAACAGCACAAACCACCTCGCCTTCACACAAGACGGCACAGCGCAAACGCATACAAACACCCCCGCCCCGACCCCCTACTACGACTTCTACGCCCAAATCTCCATCTCGACAAATACGGGCCTCACCAACCTCTCCCGCGTGCAAATCGACATCACTCACCCACCTTCCGCCCCGCCCACAGCAAGAGCAACGAACTCGTTTGTAACGCTTTTAGGTTTTTAGACAGAATGAACAAAATTAACAGAATTTATGAAAAGAGATTATGATCTAGCGGGTAAAGTGATAGGTGCTGCCATGGAAGTCCATAGATGTTTAGGTCCAGGTTTTGTGGAATCTGTCTATGAAAATGCACTGACTATTGAATTGGCGTCCTCCAAAATTATAGCCGAGGGACAAAAACCCATTGAGGTCAAGTATAAGAACCAGTGTGTTGGTAATTTTGTTGCGGACTTAGTCATAGATCAAACGCTTATTGTTGAGTTGAAAGCTGTTCAAAACATCCTGCCCATACATGAAGTCCAACTCGTAAATTACCTCACCGCAACCGGCCTTGACGAAGGCGTCTTGCTGAATTTTGGATCGGAGAGCCTGCAATTCAAAAAGAAATTCCGAAAACCAAAACAATAACGAACCACAAGGGCCATTCTAAATTTTGAAAATTCTGTCAATTCTGTCTAAAAAATCCTCCGCCTTTTCATTATTGGAAGTCCTTGTCGCCATATCGGTTCTATCCGTCCTCCTCGTCATCCTTCTCAACATCGTCCAAAATGCCACAAGCCTCTGGCGGGGGGCGGAAAACAAGGTCGAGGCTTATCGCGAGGCGCGGGCGGCTTTGCAGGTGATGTCCTCCGACTTGAAAAACATTCTGCCAACGACAAATGCCGATTTTTTCCGCACGAATCTCACGAACACACCAAACATAGGTTTCCTCGCCGCGCTGCCCATCAGTTCGCAAGACACAACATCCAGCAAAAGCGATATTTGTGCCGTTGGCTACTTCATCGCCTACGACAACAAAAGCCCCGTCGCAGGAGACAATGGACGCCAGTCCTACAACCTCTACCGCTACTTTGTCGAAAGCAACGAGACCTTCGACAAGCTCAAAAACAACCCAGACAGCGTCTTGGACATCGATCCCGACCGATTGGAAATCCTCGCCCGCAATGTCATCGATTTCAATGCAGACTATTTTTCGACAGATGGAACCAATCTTTCCCAATGGACCCGCCCCCCCGCGACCAACATGCCCCACCTCGTGGAAATCAAAATCACCTCGGTCAACAATGAAAGAACCATGCGCTTCGCCCCACGAAATGCGGATGCCGAATGGAAGAATTTCGCCGCAGACACAAACTCCCCCGACTACTTAAAAAATACAAAAACTTTCACCACAAGGATCAAGCTCAACACACCATGAATTTTTAAGAAAGAATTAACAAAATTAACAGAATGGATCAAAAAATGCCTAAATCCGAGAAATACATCCCTAAAATTTTGTAAATTCTGTTAATTGACTCGCTTCGCTCACCCTTTGGGCTGCCAGAGGCAGTCTTTCTCCGCTCCGATTCTGTCTAAACTCCCATGACAAACCGCTTCCAAAAAAAAGCTTCCGCGCTTGTCACCACGCTCTTTGTGGTTGTGGTTCTGAGCACAATTATCGTGGCATTCCTCACCAGCATGAACTTGGAGCGCCGCATCGCCAAAAGCATAAAATCCAAATACCAAGCCGAATTGGCAGCGGAGGCGGGAATGCAGGATTTTTTGAAGCGCTTGGACAACATCAAGGCTGACGGTCCCTATTCAGCGTTTTATGTTTTAGCCTCGAATACAAACCCATATCTCTTTCTGGGAAAACGAATTTTTTCCTCCAACGGGACCACGACAAAGCGCGTGCCGCTTTTTTCAATCAGCGCGACCAATTTCACAGCCCTCACCAATTTCGATCCGGTTTTCTTATCGGGCAATGCGATCGTGACATCGGATATCGACCGTTCCGGGACAACAGTATCCCGCACGCTCTCAAATTCAAACGACATCTGGTGCGACATTAACAAGACCAACGCCCGATTTCCAAACGGAGTCGTCGGACTCCGAAACACTTTTACCAACACAAACAGCATTCCTACCCTCTCTGTCAATTGGATTTACATCAAGGACACCGCCGGAAAAGTGATAGGTCGTTACGCATATTGGGCGGATGACGAATGCAGCAAAATCGATATTCGCTATGCAGGTTCGACTAACAACCTCTCCGGCAACCACACACGCTCGAACGGAACCACCTTCAGCGAGCTCGCCCTCACCCCGCTCACCAACACAAATCTCAACGCTGGCAGCTTGGCGAACCTTTTGGCTTTCACAAACGCTGCGATCCAAACCCTGCCATTCACCCCCGCCCATGCCCAATACGCCATCACAAACAGCGGAAATTTAACCGCAGCACAATGGGAATCCATCAAGCCATTTACCACGATTTACTCCAAGCACGACGACCGCTCGCCCGATGGCAAGCGAAGGCTAAACCTCAACACGCTCATCACATCCACTACGAGTGCCACTGAAATCGCTTTCCAAACCTTGACCATTCGCGAAGCAATCACCAACAACCTGCCTGCTTTTGGCGAGCGCTTTTACTCCGCTGCCAATGGAACCGCCACAGTCCCAACAGCAGCCCACCAAAAAGCGTATGCCACCCGCATCGCAGCAAATATTCGGGATTTTGTGGATGCGGACAGCCAGTCAACGATTATAATGCAGGATGATGCGGCTTACTCGGGTAACAATGCGAATTTCATCCCGTTCGATCCAATAGTTCTCCAAGATGGCGACCTCCCGCTTGCCTTCGGCAAGGAGACCGGACTCTGCCTCTCGGAGTATGTTCGTGTAGCCCGCGTTGTAAACCAACCCAACGGCGCACACCCCGCCTCAAGCGCGACACCGATAACGATCCAAGTCCGCTTCGGACATTATGTGGAACTTCAAAACATCTCAGGAAAAACAATCACATCGGCCGATCTCGGAACCGATCCCCACATCTTGCTCGCTGGCAGAGGAAATTGGATAAACGCTTTCCCCACGGCAAGCGGTGGAACACCCGATAAACTTCGCCTCTCAGATGTGAAAATGCGTCTTCCAGCGAACCTCTCGATCCCCCCGGGTGGAATCGTCTATTTCACGACTGATGGCGGGACATTTCCCTGCGACAGCCAAAGCGGGCTACTCGGCTCAAGCGCAACGAACCGTCACCAACTCACTTTCGGAACCGGTGCCGGGCAGTGGAATCTCGTAAACACCAATGGAAACACCCCAGCGTCCACGGCCTCAGGATTCGAGGACTATTTCATCACCACAAGGTCGACAAACAGCGGTGGCTCGCAGCGCTACGCCGTCTATAACTCGGAATCGCTCTCCTCGCCGAGCTATCCAGACCAACAGGAGCGACTCATCCTTGCCAACTCGTCGGGAATCATCGATTGCGCGTTCCGGATTTATTCCACGCTTCGCCAGTATCTTTACAGAAACGCACAGAATCCAGCCTGGTGCTCGACATGTCTCAACGATGGCGAATCCTCGACCGTCAACAACGCGCCAAATAATTCCACTTCCGATCCCCGCTACACGCGTGGAGACCTGCGCTCGAATTTCGAAATCATTTCGGTCATTAAAAAATCCACATCACAATCTTGGAAAAACTCGGACGATGGAACGGGTGCCTCGCTCAATTCATCAACTCAAACAACTCTGGGGGCTTTGAACTACGAATACAGCAAGATGGGCAATTACACCGGCGCGGCCCTTTGGCAAAAAGGCGTCTACGAATTCACCCCCGACCCCGCCGGCAACGCAAACTACAAAAATACCAACCTCACCTCGCTGGCGGAACTTGGCTATGTCTACGATCCCATTCGCTATGACATCGAAGGCTACCGCTCAATGGGAGCCACGCTTCGCATCGGGCAGTCGGATTCTCCCACTAACAACCGGGCGACGAATGCCGCTGCGGTTTACCAAAACTGGCTGGGCGGGCGCGGCAGCGACTCGGCGACGAACGCGGCCTACAGGCAGAATGCGTTTTTGCTCATGGATGTCTTCCGCACCGACACAAACACGGCGGGCCGCATCAATCCAAATAGCGTGGTGCGCGACGGCTTTGGCATCGTGATGCGGGCCGCTTTGACCAATTTTGTCTATGAAGGACAGGCGACAAATGGAGCCTCCTCGCTGCTCGGCAACCAGACCCTGAATCCCACGAACACCGTGGCTGCGATCCGGGATTTTGCCACCAACTCCACGAACGGCTTCCTCGTCTCGGTCGGCGACCTCTCGCGCATCCCGGCCTTCTGGGGAAACGGAGCCTCCTCAACCAACATCGTGCCAGGTGTGCCAATGAGCGCTGCCTCGGATGCCGGCAAGGAGGAGTTCCTGCGCCGCACGGCCAACCTCCTCACGACCCAGAGCCTCGCTTACACGGTATACATCGTGGGTCAGACCGGCGAGATCATCAGCAAAGGAGGCGCGGATGTTTTTTCTCCCTCCTCCACAACCAGCACTGAGACAGTCATCCAACTCGAACCCATCTATCCCGCAACCAGCGGGGAAACGCCCGTCGCTCCCACCGGATGGAAAACACTCAAGCCTCGATCCATTTCGTATTAAACCCATGCAACACCGCATTTTTCCCGCCCTGTTTTTTGCGACATTCGCGACCTTCTCCCTTCCTGCGGCACATGCCGAGGAGAAGGAAGAGAAACCCAAAGACGGATATGTAAAAATTTTCAACGCCACCTACCGGAACGGTGTGGAAAAATGGGAAACCGGACTCAACCTGAAATTCCACGACGAACCGCTCGCCAACGATGTGCGCGTGGGTGAGGGCGGACTCGTGAGGCCGATCACCTATAAACAAAAAGATACGGTGGATGTCTTCCGCAACCGCGAATTTCTCAAAACCCCCGCTCCCGCCAACGAACTGCCCGCCGCCAAACTCTCAGCCACATTCGAGGAAGGCAGCGTCACGCTCCTCGTTGTGCATGGCGAGATAAGCCGCAGCGGGGAAAATGTGAAAATCACCGCCCTCCGCGAATTCCCCGTGGCCGAGGAGTCCCTCCGCCCCGGCCAGGCACGGTTCGTCGTTACCAATTTTCGCAATGGCGAGCCGGTCTACCTCTCAATCGGCAGCTTGGCCCCCTTCCCGCTCGCACCAAAAGAACAACGCGAAATCTTCCTCCCTCCAGGCGAAACCGAGATTTTCCTCATCCACAAGGAGCCCGGCAAATCCGACTTCAAACGCCAACTCACGGCCTTCAAGTTCAAAGCTAACCACAACTACACCGGCATTATTTTTCCAGCTGCCGAAATTCCAAACCGCCCATCACTCCGCATCTCAGATTCCAATCAAGATTGGTCGGGCATCCGCACCCCGAAGAAAAAGGACGAAGAATAATAACCTCTGACTCGCGCGTGCTCCGTGCCTGCGCTCCCAATGATTCTGCCATCCATGATTCTGTCAAATGGGTCGAGAGCCTGCCGTCAATCGACTCGCTCCGCTTCGAATCTGTCCGCCCCTGCCCCTCCTCAGCTTTCAAAGCCCGAAACGAACGGCACCGGCGCTTGAATTCTTTGGTTGAAGCAAAAACTTTATGCGTTATTTTTATGCGTTATGAAGACCTGCTCGATCATGGAGGCGCAGCACAATCTGGCTGCGTTGGTGCGGAGGGTTGAGGTCGAAGGCGAATTGGTGATCACGCGGCGGCGGAAGCCTGTGGCGAGGCTCGTTCCCCTCGAGAAGCCGCCATTGGTGTTTCCTGACTTCAAGGCGCGCGCGCACAAAATCTGGGGCGGAGCCTGGCAGGGTGCGGGGTCCGACGAATTATTGGACGAAAGCCGGGGTGCACAGTGACGAGATATTACGACACGGGTATCCTGCTTAAATTGTATACGGAAGAAGAAGGATCTGATCGCGTCAGGGCTTGGGTCGTTCGACGGCGCGAGGCGGTGGTGTTCACCTCACTGCACCGCACCGAGTGTGTTTCGGCGTTACGCCTGAAAGTCTTCCGGGGCGAGTGCCGACTGGAACAATCGAATGCGGCATTGGCGAATCTCGATACGGACGCCACAGCGGGTGTTTTGAAACACACCACCTTGGAATGGGACGAGGTTTGGGCACGGGTTGAAATCCTTGCCCGCACTCATGCCGCCGCCACGGGTTGCAGGGCATTGGACAGCCTGCATGTGGCCAGCGCCCTCCAACTCGGAGCGCGAGAGATGGTGACCAGCGACGGGCGTCAGGCCGCTTTGGCCCGCAAATCCGGTTTGAAGGTCGTTAATCCCCTGCTGTAAGGAAATTTTGCCTTCGGGAGAGGCGCAGCTAATTTGGAAATGATGGAACTTCCCTCGAATCCGAAACCGGAAAAGCCTTTGGGCCACCGCGCCTACGGCAGCATTCCGCATTTGCCCGGTTCCCGTCGCGGTCCCGCCGACAAAGGACTCTCGGAGCACCAGGCGCGAATCCTCACAGAAAAAGGCCGCGACAAGCATGACACGATTATCGTCCAGGAAAAACTCGACGGAAGCTGTGTTGGCGTTGCGAAACTCGACGGCCATCTCGTGGCACTCATCCGCGCCGGATTTCCCGCCGCCGGCAGCAATTACAAGCAGCACCACGCATTCGCCGACTGGGTGGATAAAAACCATGCCCGCTTCGAGGCCCTGCTCTCAGAAGGCGAACGCGTCTGCGGCGAATGGCTGATGGAGGCCCATGGCACCATTTACAAGCTGACACACGAACCATTTGTCGCCTTCGACATTATTCGCGAACACGACCGCACGCCCGCTTCAGAAGTCGCTTCCCGGTGCGCCGCTGTGGAGCTCGTGACGCCGCGCATCATTCACGCAGGCGCGCCTGTTTCGATTGCCGAGGTTCTGGAAAAACTCGAACCGAGCGCCCATGGCGCAGTCGATGGAGTCGAAGGTGCCGTCTGGCGCTGTGAGAGGAAGGGCACTGTGGACTTCCTCGGAAAATTCGTCCGTCCCGAGAAGGTAGATGGCAAATATTTGGAGAACATTTCAGGCGGCAAACCCATCTACAACTGGCTGCCCGGATCGGTTGATTGAAAGGCGGGACACCCCCCGCCTCGCGCGTGACATTATTTCGAAATCACCACCTCCCCGGCGGTGAGCGGGGTGATGTGGCGGAGGCCTTGGATGAGGTATTCCTCGACGACGGATCCATTTCCTTGCAACAGGCGCAGACTGTCGGGAGCGGGACCGCGTTGGATGGCGACGCGCTGGATATCCGGGCTGTGGCTGACTGTGACGAGTGGGAGCCCATCGGCGGTGGTGAGTTGAACGCCATCCGGCCCGAATGCGGCTTGGAGAGTGGCTTCGTCATGCTTGCCGGTGAGCGGGTTTTCATCCAAGCGGAAGCGGAGTGATGCGGGTTGAGGGACGGCAGTCGAATTGGCGCTGGCCTGCCCGTCCACAAAACCAAAAGCCGGGGCGTCCTGAATCGAGCGTTCCCATTCGATGGACCATCCGCCTTCGGGATTCCGCGAAAGAACCCGCAGTCGCTGCAAACCCGGCGACTCCTCCAGAACAGAAAAAACATCGCTCGTGCGCGAGGCTCGGACCAAGACAGGGCGAGGGTCTCCGGGCTTGGGAACAAGCGCCCTCAGGATGCCGCCTTCGAAATTTGCCTGGGCGACGACGGGCGAGGCGTCGGGATCCATCGAAGCGCCCGAGAACCACAAGGTTTTGCCTTCGCCAAACGACAGGGAGACCACACTCGCGGGGAGCGGGATTTTTGAGAATGGCTCCCCAGAGGTCGAGAGCCACACAGCACCGCCGGCTGAACCTGCGACGGCATTCTCTGCGGTGGCGAGGCTTTCAAAACGGGCCGGAGCCGGAGCTTGCGATGTCACGCCATCGAGCACAACGGTTTTGATGACATCGCCCTCGGAGAAAGAGACATGCTCATTGTCTGCGGCAAGGGCCGTAGGACGCGAGTCAACGGAAAACCCTGCCAAGGGCATGTTGCTGCCGTCATCGAGGGAAAAGGCCAACCAACCTTGAGTGGAATGCGTCACAGCAACGCGGCTCGTGACTGCGAGAAGGATGCTGGATGCGCCCACGCTTTCGATTTCCCGGCTCCACAAAAACCCTTTCTCATTCGAATACCGTGCGCAGAACCCTTGGCCTGCCGCAGAGCGTCCTGTGAGCACCAAGTCCCCGGCGGGCAGCATCGCAAAATCCTCGATCCGGCGTGGCACGGGAGATTCCGCCGAGGAAACCCAGTCGTTGAAATGAAAGGCCTCGCCCTCCACTGCGACATCGCCGATGAGATAGCCCCTTAAAAAATAGCGCCCGGCTGGCACCTTCTGCCCCGCATCGTCGCGACCGTCCCATTGCGTGATGTAGCCATTCAGCCCGATACGAAAGGCCTCCTCGTCATCCATCGCATGAAGGATTCTCATCAACTTGCCCGCTTTGTTGAAAACCCCCAGCGTAATCAATCCCTGCCCCGGCACAGCAAAGGCGATTTCCTGGGTGTCGGGCGGATCCGCCTGGAGCAAGGAGACAGCAAAAACCAATGCGAGCAAGAAGGCGCATAACCTTGGGAGGGCCATCGTCCCGCATGGCCCAAATATTTCCACGCAAGGTGGGGACTCACTTTCAGACACCTCCCACACCAAAGCCGCCCACCGCCCACGCCGCTTCGCGGCTGAAAAATCGGCCATGCGGGACGATGGCCCTCCCAGTTGGTGCGAAAAATTCACAGGTAGTGTTTCCAATCGAGATTCGGAAAAATGTTGTCCCTCGCCTCGCAGGCCGAGAGGAGCGCCTCGTTGCGCTCACCGCTCGCAAGCATTTCGTGAAGCTTGTTGAAGCGGAGAATATGATCCTTCGTGCGGCGCGTCGCGTAATCCACCGCAGTCCCAGTCTTCATGAGAAACGCCCAGTCGCTCGACTGTGCGAGGAGTAGTTCACGGGCGAGTTGTTGCAGGAGACGCTTGGTAAAAACGGAGCGCGTGTTCCGATGCTCGCGCGCCGCAGCGGTCATGCGGCGAGCGGCGGCGTGGAGATGCGGATAGATCCACGCGTTACAGCGGTCGAGCCAGACTTCCCAGTAGCCCTTGTTTCCCCAGCTCGAAGGCGAGGGACTCACCATCTGCTGCGTGGGATTTTCCTTCAAATAGGATCCCGGCGTGGTGAAGCGGAATGTCTTTTGATCGTAAGCCGCCTTGCGCAAAAAGAGGTCTAGAAACTCCGGCCCCTCATACCACCAGTGCCCAAAAAGCTCGGCATCGAAGGGACTCAAGATGATCGGATCGATGGGCAGCATCGATTTCAAATGCTCAAACTGCCGGATGCGGGCGTTCAGGAAGTCCCCCGCGTGGTGATCGGCCGCAGCCATCGCCCAGGCGCGGTTGTAGACTTGTTTGTCCGGCGAGCCGGTGATGCGGTGGTATTTGAAGCCTGTGTTGCGGCGGCAGCCCATGTCGGGCAGCACGGTGCGGAGGTAGTCCTCCGGCAACTCCATGCCGATGTCGCGGTAAAAATCGCGATAGGCCGGATCTCCCGGATAGCCCTCGCGCGCGCTCCAGACCTGCTTGCTCGACTCGCGGTCGCGTCCAAAAACCGCCGGACCAGCAGGCGTGAAATACGGCGCGTAAATGGCAAAGCGCGGCCTCGGCTCGCCATACATGAGTCCATGAGCATCCACGACGAACCACCGCAGATTCGCCTCCTGCAACAGGGCGTCCACGCGGGGCACATACGCGCACTCAGGAAGCCAGATACCCTCGGGAGCCACTCCGAAGCACTCGCGGTGGTAGTCGCAACCGATGAGAATTTGCGCCCGCATCGCCTCCGGCACAACCTCCATAAGCGGCAGAAATCCATGCGTTGCGGCGCAGGTGATGATTTCAATAATGCCATCCGCTTGGAGCTGAGCAAATGCCCCGACAATATCGCGGTTGATTTCCCGTGTGTAAAAATCCAACGCCTCCGTGAGCCGGGCGTGATAATGCCGCGCCACATCGCGCATAGCGGCGTCATGCGCCGTGCGTTCGATCTCCATCGCCGCCAACTCGACCCCGCGCGCCAGGTATCGCTCGGCGCGCCCCTGCAGGAGGGAATCCCGCAACATCGCGCAAAGTGGAGGAGTGAGCGTAAAGGTGAGCCTCACGGGGGCCTTGTCTGCCACCAGGCGGCGCAGGTTTTTCAGAAGCGGAATGTAGCACTCGACGATGGCCTCAAAGAGCCAGTCCTCCTCGAGGAATTCTTCATGTTCTGGATGCCTCACCCAAGGCAGGTGGGCGTGCAGGAGGAGGGCAAGGGAACCTTGATGCATGGCAACAGGGCTACAGCATAGCCGTGGGTGCGAGCCCGACAAGCGCGCAAAGTTTCAATCGTTCCATCCGCTCCAAGCCAGCAAGTCCGCAAGCGCCCTGGCGCGGTGGCTCAATGCGTTTTTCACATCGGCGCCAAGCTGCGCAAAGGTCTCGCAATGGCCCTCCGGAACGAAGAGCGGATCGTAGCCGAATCCGCCCGCGCCTTTTTCCTGATTGATAATCACGCCCTCAACCGAGCCACTAAAAGCGGCGAGCTTGCGACCCGCCTGCGCCAGCACGATCACGCAGCGGAAACGCGCCGAACGATCCTTGCCACGCACACCATCAAGTTTTTCCAAAAGCAATGCACGGTTCGAGGCATCCGTCGCTCCCGGCCCCGAAAACCTCGCCGACCAAACGCCCGGTGCGCCATCGAAGGCATCCACCTCCAGACCGGAATCATCCGCAATCACCCACCCGTCGAAATGCCCCGACACTGCCAAGGCCTTGAGCGTCGCATTCTCCTCAAAAGTCACACCCGTCTCCTCCACCTCCCCCACCCCGGAGATTGTGGAGAGGTCCAACACCTCGAAGCCGACACCGAGTATCTCCCGAATCTCGGCGACTTTGTGGGCGTTGCGCGTGGATACAAGCAGGGGTTTGTTCATAGGTGTTTGAATAATCCTCGAAGTAGCGGAGGCAAAATCAATAAATGGACGACCTCAAGCCTCGCCGATCCCCACCGCCGCCCGCACGCGCTTCATGACCCGATCCGAAACCTCGCGCGCATTGCCAGCGCCGTCGGCGAGGACACGGTCGACAAAAGTAGGATCGGCTAAAATCTCCTCACGCCTCACGCGGAAGGGTGCGAAATATTCCCAGATTCCAGCAAAGAGCCGCTTCTTCAAATCGCCGTAACCCGTGCCGCCATTCAAGAACGCATCGAGCATGGACTGGTAATCCCCTGGCGAGGCCACGAGCTTGTAGAGGTCGAGAATCACGGAGCCTTCAGTGGGCTTGGGCGACTCGACCGCTGTCGAATCGGTTTTGATGCCCATGATTTTTTTACGCAGCGCCGCCTCGGGGGCGAAAATTTCAATCGTGTTGTGGTAACTCTTGCTCATCTTTGCGCCGTCCAGACCGGGCACGACAGCGGTTTCATCGCGAATGCTCGGCTGCGGGAGTTTGAAGATTTCGCCAAAGGTCTCGTTCATCTTGACCGCGATGTCGCGGGTAACCTCCAAATGCTGTTTCTGATCCCGACCGACAGGAACGAGGTCGCTGTCGCAAATCAAAATATCGGCCGCCATCAGCACGGGATATGCAAACAGCCCGTGCGAGGCCGCCAGTCCACGGGCAGTCTTGTCCTTGAACGAGTGGCACCGCTCCAGAAGACCCATGGGAGTCACCGTGCTGAGAATCCATGAAAGCTCGGTGACGGCGGGCACATCCGATTGACGAAAGAAAACAGCCCGCACCGGATCGAGACCGCAGGCGAGGAAGTCCACCGCCAACTCCCGCACATTGGCCCGCAGCGCGGCGGCGTTGTGAACCGTTGTGAGGGCGTGGAGGTCGGCAATGAAGTAATACGCCTCGCCCTTTTCCTGAAGCTCAATTGCCGGCTTCATCATGCCGAAATAATTTCCCAGGTGAAGGGTTCCCGATGGTTGGATGCCGGAAAGAATACGCATGCGGCGTGAATACCATGTCCGCACGCCGGGGAAATCCTTCTTTTTTGAAAAGGATTTGAAACGCCATCCTCTGCCGCTATCGTCGCCCGCACATCTATATTTTTGCAGCAGGAGCAATGAAAAAACTCATCACCACCGCCCTTCTCAGCGCGTTCCTTTGGTCATCACAGGCCGCGGAGATCTACATCATCGTCGACAACCAGACTGGCACCATCCTCGACTCGAAAAACAAGAACGCGAAGGTCCAAGTCGCCAGCCTCACGAAGATCGCCACGGCACTCGTCGCGCTCGACTGGGCGGACCTCAACAAAGCCGACCTCGCCGTGCTGGCCGAGGTTCCGGCGAATGCCAACGCAGAAGGAGCCGTGAGCACTGTTGGCCTCCAATCCGGCGACACGGCGAGCCTGCGCGACTTGATTTATTGCGCGCTTCTGGCCTCGGACAATATCGCCGCCCACACCCTTGCAAACCACATCGGCGCCCAGATCGCCAATCCCCAGGAACTGCCTCCGGTGGACAATTTCGTCGCCCACATGAACGCCCTCGCCCGGACGCTGTTCATGAAGCGAACCCTTTTCCTGAACCCCTCGGGAATGGATCACCGCACCGACATTGCCACTCCATATTCAACAGCAGAGGACCTCGCGCGCCTCGTCCGCTACGCCTACAACAACGCCGGCTTCGCTTTCTATGTGTCGCAAAAATCCCGCCAGATTCACATCTTCCGAGGAGGAATCGATACGCCCATCGAAATCAAAAACACCAACGAACTTCTCGGCAAGGATGGCATCGACGGTGTGAAAACCGGCCGCACCCGCCGCGCGGGCGATTGCCTCATCCTCTCCTCCGAGCGCCCGCCGGAATCCCAACGCGACGGCGAGACGGTATTCATCACCCCCCGCCGCATCAATGTTGTGCTCCTGGATTCCCCGAACCGCTTTGGCGAAGGCCACGCCCTTATCAATCAGGGCTGGAGTCTCTACGACGCCTGGGCTGCCGAAGGCCGCCCGACGAAGAAATCCACAAGCCTCTAAGGCGCCCACATGGAGCGCAAACGCATCGGGATTCTGACAAGCGGCGGCGACTGCCCCGGCCTCAATGCCGTGCTGCGCGCCGCCAGCCGCGCCTCCGAAAAACTCGGCTGGGAGCTGATCGGTTTTCAGGATGGTTTCGAGGGTCTACTCGCCCCGGCAACGCATGTCGTGCTGAACCGCCGCGCCACCGCAGGCATCATGCACTTGGGAGGCACCCTGCTCGGCACAGTCAACAAAGGCCAATTCATCTCACGCGGCAACGGCCGCCAAGGCTCCTTCATCCCGGCCGAGGTGCTCGGCAAAACGCGCCAGACATTTCAGACACTAAACCTCCACGGGCTCATCGTGGTCGGCGGCGATGGATCCCTCAACACCGCACTCCAGATGCACCACGCGGGACTGCCGGTCGTCGGAGTTCCCAAAACGATCGACAACGATCTTGAGGCCACCGACATGACATTTGGCTTCGACTCGGCCGTGGAATGCGTCGCCAGTTCCCTCGACCGCCTGCACACCACGGCCACGAGCCACAAACGAGTAATGGTGATCGAGGTCATGGGCCGCCACGCAGGCTGGATCGCCCTTCACGGCGGCTTGGCAGGAGGAGCGGACATCATTCTCATTCCAGAAATCCCTTTTGATTTTTCCAAAGTGGCCGCCGAGGTTCTGCGCCGCGAAAAGGAGGGCGCCAAGTGCACGATGGTCGTCGTCGCCGAGGGAGCAAAACCGCGTGACGGCAGAGTCTGCCGAATCCAAACCGTCAATGGCGAGAGCCGCCTCGGAGGCGTTGCCGAAGTCGTGGGACGCGAAATTGAAACGCGGACAGGCAAGGAAGTCCGCACCTGCGTGCTCGGCCACCTGCAGCGCGGAGGAGCGCCGACCATGCTCGACCGTATCCTCGGCACCCGCTTCGGCATCAAAGCCGTCCAACTCCTCGAAGAGGGAAAATTCGGCTTCATGGTCAGCTACAAAAACCACGCCACCTGCGCCGTCCCAATCTCCGAAGCCGTCCACAAAATGCGCCGCGTCGACCCTCAAGGCCAATTGGTGGAACACGCCCGCGCCGTCGAAATATCCTTCGGCGACTAAAACAAGACACCTTCCGTGCGGCGGAATTCCAATCTTTCGCGCGGAGTGACTGGAACCGGTCGGCGTGCTGGCCATGCGTCACAGGCTTGGGTCAGGCGAGACGCTGACCCTCCCACAAAAAACCCGCGCGCCCGCGCACCTCGTGCCACAAAGGGAGGCCCATCCTCCGGCATGGCCCATTTTCAATTCACAAAATGCGGCACCACCCAAAAAAACCTACCCGCGTTTCCTCGCCTGGTAAATCGACACTACGCCGAGCGTCAGGGGCCTCGGAGCCTCGCAGGAAAAGCCACATTCCTCCAGAAGCGCATTCATTTTTCGTCCACTTGGGAATGTCTCGATCGAGCCGCCGAGATACTCATACGCCTCCTTGCGCTGCGTGGCCCAATGCGCCAAGCGAGGCAGCACATGGTGGAGATACAGGCGGTAAAAAGACAGCAGCGGCTCCCACTCCGGCAGCGAAAAATCCAAAATAAACACAACGCCGCCGGGCCTGAGAACGCGGTTCATCTCCAGGATTGCGGCTTTCCAATCCGCCATGTTGCGCAGGCCAAAGGCGACCGTCAGGACATCAAACGCCTTGTCGCAAAAGGGCAGCGCCAAGCCATCCGCTTGGACTAACCTTTCGACACCCTTGAGGCGCGCCTGTTCGAGCATGGGCAGGCAAAAATCCGCAGCCGTGATTCGCGCCGCCGGGCAGGTCTTTTTTATAGCCAGAGCCAAATCCCCGCTGCCTGTGGCGAGATCGAGAACTTCGGAAGGGCGGCACGCTGCCACAAGCCGCGCCAGCTTGGCTCTCCAAATGAAATCCATCCCGCCGCTGAGAAGGTGGTTTGCCAGATCATACCGACCAGCGATCGATGCGAAGGTGCTTCGCACGAACTCCGGATTTTTTTGGGCAAGTTGATTATCCACTTTTTTTCGATATCCGGAAAAGGATGGTGCTCACGAGAGGACTCGAACCTCCACGGGTTACCCCATACGATCCTGAGTCGTATGCGTCTGCCAGTTCCGCCACGTGAGCAACGGGCGTGAGAAGATGCATGGCCGCCGATCCCTTGTAAATCGGAATTTCCAAAAAACAAAATCGCCATGGCCTGCGATTTGCCCGCGGCGTCTGGTCGGTGCTTTTTGTGGCGAGAAAAAAGGAAACGCGCTGTTTGGGTTCCGCCGATTTGGGTTGTGCCAACAGGTGAAAAGCCTCCAAGAGGCGATTTTTGAATACAAAACCAAATAATATCCATCCTATGTGGAATGGCTTGATGGCATTTTAATATTTGAGACTTGCGAAATAAGAAACAAAAGATAGACAAGTCCGCAGGATCGTGGTAAACAAGCTCTCTAATGCTTATGCAACGAAAAAGTGCGTTCTCCCGACGCGGACCCGATTTGGTGACAGAAGAACTGGTGGCGGTTCTTACTAAAAAGACATCCTTCGAATTCAAGCAGTTGTTCGATCAGGTCCATGAGCGCCTCAAAGCTCGCAATGCGGCCAGCGGCGGCGAAGAGATGCTCCGCCTCCGCGCCTACGAGAAACTCCAGAACCTCGTCTCCCGGGGAATGGTGAAAAAGACCGGCAAAAAATACAAGGGCCTCGCATCCCTCGCCAAGGCACTCACTCCGGACCCGATCCCGGTCGCGAAATAAGTAATTTTTTTCGCCGAATGAAATCCCCGACCCGGAAACGGGCCGGGTTTTTTATTTTTCAGGAAAACCCGCTCAGGTGTTGCGAAGCGGGCGCGGTTCCTGCGCTGCTCGGCGGGCGAGTGACCACACCGCGAGAAGAAGCGCTCCGAAGATGAGATCCGAGACCAGCGCGTTGCGGTAAAACATCCAGGAAGGAGGAAAGCCCGGCAATCCCGTCGTGAGCGACATCCAAAGACCTCCCAAGCCTCTCGGATAGGCCGGATTTCCCATCCAAGCTGCTGTGTTCGTGACAATGTAGAAAAGCAACCCGCTGGCGATGAGAGCCGAAAAAAACCGTGGTGTGGAAAAAGAGCCCTTCGAAAGAAGACGCCCGATTGCGACGACCGCCAGAATGCAGCTCCAGGAGACAAACTGGGCCGAACTGAAAGCCGGATAACCGAGCAGGATTGCCAAAGCCAGATCGGATACAAAAAGGACGCCAATCGGAACGAGCCAAGCCAGGACACCCGGCAGGAAAAGCCCGCCACAAAAAGCCACAGCGGCCACAGGGGAAAAATTCGGCAACTCCGGCAGCAACCCGGCCCGCAGCAAACGAAATCCCGCGAGAAGCAGGATGCAAACCGCCACAAGGGCCACAACACCGGACTCAGGGCCGCGCCAGGGAGGTGAGGAAAAACTTTTCATGCCCGAAGGCTGTATCGCCGCAACCCAACCTCTGCAAGCCCCGTCTTGAATTTCGATCTTCGCCTCGCAAAACAGGAACCCTTTTGTTTAGTGTCACCGGCTCATGATCCATGTCTCCATCCTCGCCAGCGGCAGCTCGGGAAACGCTATTCTTGCCAAGGCGGGAGAGACCTCGGTTTTGATCGATGCGGGCCTCAGCGCCAAACGCCTTGGCGCGCTTCTTGCCGGACTGGATGCGCCCCCGGAGAGTCTCGCAGGGATTCTGCTCACCCACGAGCATGTGGACCACACGCGCGGGCTCAAGGGACTTTGCGGAAAAAAAACGATCCCTGTTTTCACAAACCAGCTGACGGCGGACAGCCTACGCAAAGGAAAGATCGAAGCGGAATGGCGCTTCTTCGCAAGCGGAGCCGTCTTTCAACTCGGGGACTTCAACATTCATCCCTTCTCCGTGCCTCATGATGCCGCCGACCCGGTGGGTTTTGTTTTGAGGCATGAATCCTCATCCTTCGCCGTCCTCACCGACCTCGGTCACGCCCCGCGACAAGTGGTGAACGCGATACGCGGCGTTAATGCCGTCCTCGTTGAGGCGAACCACGACGAAACCTTGCTGCAAAATGATCAGAAGCGCCCGTGGGCTGTGAAGCAGCGCATCCTCTCGCACCATGGCCACCTTTCGAATCAATCCGCAGCCAATCTCGTGGCGGAAATCGCAACCCCCGACCTGCACCATGTCCTCCTCGCACATCTCAGCGAGGACTGCAACGCCCCCGCTCTCGCAACCAGCGCCATCCTGGAAAAACTCCGAGCCACCGGAAACAACCACACCCGGGTCCATTGCCCCGGAGCCGAGGGATTCCCGCTGCCGCACACAATCGCTGTGTAAAACTCTTGCTGAAAGATTCCCATTGCACGCGGCAGCGCGAGTCGTGAATCCGGGAGATGACATGTAGCCGACAGGCGGCGTGATTTACGCCATCCTGTCGACTTCATATGAAACAAGACGCAGTAAACCAAAAGTCCGAGGCTCCGGCCAAGGAAATCATCAAAATAAAGTTCGGTCT
>JBIIUB010000164.1:0-7865 GCA_044340205.1 Terrimicrobiaceae bacterium | reverse complement strand
TAACAGGCGATTGAGCCGCTGACACCGAGGATGACATTTTTTTTGTTCATGTGAAATCGAGTTGAAGCCTGCTGCTCATGTAGCGCTCTGCCCGCATGATGGCGCGGAATTTTTCGATATCCTCCTCCATCGAGCCACTGATGAGAGTGTATCGATAGTCGCGCCATTTTTGCATTTCGCCAGAAGCGTTGTGGAGACGCGTGGCCACCTGTTCCTCGCTTTCGGTGCCGCGCTTGCGAAGCCGCCGCGCGAGTTCATCAAGACCTGGAGGCATGATGAAAACATCCGCAAGCGCGCTTTGGATGAAGGGATCATTGCACGCACGGATGCTCGCTGCGCCAAGCGTGTCCACATCGAGCAAGACATCCACCCCGGCGGTGAGGTGCTTCAGAACGGTGGATTTCAGCGTTCCGTAAAAACGGCCGTGAACCTCCGCGTGCTCAAGAAAATCCCCAGCTGCGATATGTTTCTGAAAATCCTCCTGACTGAGAAAAAAATAATCCTCGCCGTGAACCTCTCCGGGCCTTGGAGAGCGGGTGGTGCAGGAAACGGAGTAAACGAAATCCTGCTTGTGGCGGAGCGAGCTGATGAGCGTTGTCTTGCCGGCTCCAGAAGGGGCGGAGATGACGAAGAGGATGCCTTTGCGGTGAATGGTGAGGTTATTCAATGTTGGCAAGTTGTTCTCGAATGCGGTCGAGCTCCGATTTCGCCTCGATGACGAGACGGGAGATTGTGGTATCTGCGGACTTCGAGCCGAGCGTATTGAACTCGCGGCCGAGTTCCTGCGTGAGAAATTCCAGTGTGCGGCCGACAGGGCCTTTGGCGTCGAGTTTTTCGCGGAATTGGGCGATGTGGCTCGCTGCGCGCTCCAGCTCTTCCGTGATGTCGCAACGCTCGGCGAAAATGGCGACCTCGGCTGCGAGACGGGGATCATCCGCCGCAAGGCTCAGTCCGGCACGTCCGATTCGCTTGTGGAGGGTTTCGCGATAAGAGGCAGTCACCTTGCTGGCAAGTGGTGTTGTTTTTTTGATGATGGCGGCCAAGCGGTCGGCGCTTTTGCCGAGGACTTTTTTCAGGGCGGCACCTTCGCTCGCACGCGTTGCCACGAGTCCATCCAGCGCGCGATCGAGCGCGGACATGACGACTTCGCTGGCATCGTCGATTTGCGAATCCGAGGCCTGGAGGACGCCCGGAGCTGATATGACATCCAACAGAGTGATGCCTCCCTCCAGCCCGAGTTTTTTCTGCAATTGGCGTGCCTGTTTAACAAAGGCCATGGCGCGCTCTTCATCGAAAAAACTTTGACCTCCACCTTTGGAGCAAACGAGCGAGAGGTTCACCTGAACCCGCCCACGCGAAACGCGTTCGAGAACCCGCTCGCGCACGGCGGGCTCAAGCCTGAGAGCGCTGCGATCCGTATGCAGGACGACTTCCGCCGTCTTGCGGTTCACTGAATGGCACTCGACCACGGCCGCCCAGGTTTTGGTCCGGGCCTCGCCACGGCCGTGTCCTGTCATG
Organism: Terrimicrobiaceae bacterium; assembly: GCA_044340205.1. GTDB lineage: Bacteria > Verrucomicrobiota > Verrucomicrobiia > Chthoniobacterales > Terrimicrobiaceae > UBA967. Next base: position 6,347 of record JBIIUB010000164.1, on the reverse strand, counting down.
CTTGTCATGGCGCTTTTTTATCCGCGCCCGCCTGCTGCTGTCGAGGGCGCTCCGCAGTGCCGGATTGATTTTTTCAAGGATCGGAGGATGGTGGGAGCCTCATTATGTTTTTTGACGGACTGAAATTCTTATTCATCTGCATCGAGGTTCTACTGATCTTCAACCTGCTCATTGTGGTCCACGAATTGGGTCACTTTTTGGCGGCGCGCTGGCGCGGTCTGGTCGTCGAGAAGTTTGCCATCTGGTTCGGAAAGCCAATCTGGAGCAAAACGATCGGCGGTGTGGAATACCGGCTCGGCTCTATTCCCGCAGGTGGCTTCGTCGCCATTCCGCAGCTCGCGCCGATGGAAGCGCTCGAGGGGGAATCCGAAAACGCCCGCGAACAGCTCCCTCCGGTCAAGCCGCTCGATAAAATCATCGTTGCCGCAGCTGGCCCGCTTTTCAGCTTCGGCCTTGCTTTCGCCATGGCCTGCATTGTGTGGGTCGTCGGAAAACCCCAGAGCGAATTCGACACCACGGTCGTCGGCTATGTGAAGGATGGGGGCCCCGCAGCCGTGGCCGGACTCCGCCCCGGGGACCAGATCATTGCGGTGGATGGCAAACCCGTGAAGCACTTCCTGAGCGGCACGGATAGCGTGAAATGGCGGATCGTGCGAAGCGAAGGAGAGACGATTCCTTTCACTGTCCTTCGCGAAGGGCAGGAAATCACCATCGATTCCAAATGGTCGAAACCCGAAACTTCGAGCTGGCGCAGACCCGCGCTGCGCGAAGTCCAAATCGGCCCGCGCATCATGCCGGGCGTGGGCTTTGTCGTGAAAGGCAGCCTCGCCGAGAAATCAGGATTCCAGTCAGGCGACCTTGTGACTGATATCAACGGCCTTCCTGTATTCAATTTGAGCGAAATGGGGCCCGTCATTGACGCGAATCGCGGCAAGGATGTCGTCTTTGGAGTGGAGCGCGGAGGCGAGGACCTCAAATTGAGCATGAAATTACCAGACGCCACACCGGACGCCGCTCCGGTGAATTTCGGCATCGAGTGGGGACGCTCTGTTTTGGTGCATCCATCGCCGCTTGAGCAGGTGAAGGATGCCGCTACCAGCATCTTCCGCATGGTCGGGGCGCTGCTCTCGCCAGCGTCGGATGTCAAAGCCGCCCACTTCAGCGGCCCTGTGGGCATCATGCGTCTCTACTACCAGATTTTCGAATCAGAGAACGGATGGAGAATCGCGTTGGCATTCAGCGTTCTCATCAATGTGAACCTCGCCCTCATGAACCTGCTTCCGTTTCCTGTTCTCGATGGTGGACACATCACTCTGGCGATCATCGAAGCCATCCGCAGGAAGCCGATCAGCGTCCGGGTTCTTGAAGTAGTCCAGACCGCTTGTGCCATGCTTCTCATCGGTTTCATGCTCTATCTCACATTCTACGATGTGGGTGACATCGTGGCCTCGAAGGCTCCCGTCGCCGAGCAGACAAAGTAAAAATGGCGCTGGTGTTCCGAAGCTATCCAGGTCGGCGTCCCAGCCGGGAGGTGAAAACCGGCCGCACCGCCATCGGGGGCGAAAACCCCGTCCGCGTCCAGTCGATGCTGACGAGTGATACGATGGATACCGCCGCTTGCGTGAAGGAGACGCTCGGCCTGGCGCAAGCCGGCTGCGAAATCGTCCGCATCACCGCGCCGACCGTGAAGGATGCCCGCAACCTTGAAGCCATCAGGGATGCGCTCCATGCGGCAGGCTGCGATGTGCCGCTGGTTGCGGATATTCATTTCAAGCCCGAAGCCGCCTTGGAGGCCGCCAAGTGGGTGGACAAGGTTCGCATCAATCCCGGCAATTTCGCCGACTCAAAAAAATTCAATATCCGCGAATACACGGACACCGAATACGCCGCCGAAATCTCACGCATCCGCGAGCGCTTCACCCCGCTGGTGGCGCTCTGCAAGACGCGCGGAATCTCGATGCGGATAGGCACCAACCACGGCAGCCTGAGCGACCGCATCATGAACCGCTTCGGCGACACTCCACTCGGCATGGTCGAAAGCGCACTCGAGTTCGCACGCATCGCCCGCGAACTCGACTACCACGATTTTGTTTTCTCGATGAAGTCGTCGAATCCCAAGGTCATGATTCAAGCCTACCGTCTGCTTGTCTCGCGCCTCGACGAACTCGAGCATGCGGAGGGTGGGGGTTGGAACTACCCGATCCACCTCGGCGTGACCGAAGCGGGGGATGGCGAAGACGGCCGCATCAAAAGTGCCATCGGCATCGGCAGCCTGCTGGCCGATGGCATCGGCGACACGATCCGCGTTTCGCTCACGGAAGATTCCGAGCACGAAATTCCCGTGGCTCAGGCATTGGAAAAAATCGCTGCCGATCGCAAACCCATGCCGAAACTTCCAGCCTGGCCGTTCGATCCTTTTTCCTACAGCTGCCGCGCAAGCTCGGTATTGCAAGTCGGGGAATATCAAATCGGCGGCACGGAACTCGTGCGCGTCGCAGTGACGCAGGCCGCCTATGACAAGGTCGCCCACAAAATCGCGGGCCTCGGCGACTACAAACCCGAATTGATCATCGAAAATTGCGGACTCGTTGAAATCGACCCGCGCGATGCGGCTGCTGTCGCCCGGGTCAATGCATCCCCCGTGCCTCTTTTTGTAACGATCCCGGACTCCTGCGATTTGCCGGTCATCGGCGCTTACAGGCTTCTGGCCTCACTCATTGACGCCAGGCATCCGATTCTGCTCAAGGACACCTTCACACCCGCCTCCTCCACCGATTTCGTCCATAACCTCCTGAACGCCGCTACCAATATCGGCTCCCTGCTCTGCGATGGCATCGGCGACGCGGTTCTCGTCCAAGGCGAAGAGGCTCCCGGCCAATCGCTCCGCATCGCCTACAACATCCTCCAGGCCGCTGGCGTCCGCATTTTCAAAACCGACTATGTCGCCTGCCCAAGCTGTGGCCGCACACTCTTCAATCTCCAGGAAACCACCGCCCGCATCAAAGCCGCCACCAGCCACCTCAAAGGCGTAAAAATCGCCATCATGGGCTGCATCGTGAACGGCCCCGGCGAAATGGCCGACGCCGACTTCGGCTATGTAGGTGGCGCCCCCGGCAAGGTGAACCTCTATGTCGGCAAGACACCCGTAAAATTCAACATCCTCCAAGCCGAAGCCGTCGACCGCCTCGTGGACCTCATCCGCGAACACGGCCGCTGGGTCGAACCGGCGGAAAATTAGCCTATCGAGGCCGAGGCAAGACGGCGGGCTTCGGTGTCGGTGGAGAGAAGTTGCTCCAGAGAGGGGTGTTCAACATGGGGGCATTTTTCTAAAACTTCAGCCACCAGTTTCCAGATTCCCGGGAAGACGATACGGCCGCTCAAAAAAGCTTCCACGGCGACTTCGTTCGCCGCATTCAGGACGGCGGGACGCGTTCCGCCGAGTGTGCCGGCTTCGGTGGCGAGGTCCAGCGCGGGGAAGTCCTGCCTCCGGGGCGCTTCGAAATCCAGGCTTCCGAGGGAGGCGAAATCGAGCGGGCGGAGGGAGTTTTCGACTCTTTCGGGGCAGGTTACGGCGTATTGGATCGGCAGGCACATGTCAGAGTGGCTGAGCTGCGCGAGGATCGAGCGGTCAACGAATTCGACCATCGAATGCACGATGCTTTGCGGGTGGATGACCACTTCGACGCGATCCATCCCGATGTCGAAAAGCCAGCGAGCTTCGATCATTTCGAGCGCCTTGTTGAATAAGGTGGCGGAGTCCAGCGTGATCTTGCGGCCCATGTTCCATGTGGGATGGCGAAGGGCCATTTCGGGTGTGACCTTTGGCAACTCGGGCGCCGGTGTTTTGCGGAATGGTCCTCCCGAGCAGGTGAGAATGAGCCGCCTCACGCTTTTTGCATCGCGGCCCTCGAGGCATTGAAAAATTGCACTGTGCTCGCTATCCACCGGCAACACGCGCACACCCTTCCTTCGGGCCGCCTCCATGACGATCTCGCCGGCCATGACCAAGATTTCCTTGCTCGCGACAGCTATGTCCTTTCCCGCTTCGATGGCTGCCAATGCCGGGCGCAGGCCGGCGGTTCCGACAATCGACACCAGCACCAGATCGGCCTCGGGCATCGTCGCGAGTTCCACAAGGCGATCGATGCCATCCGGCCCGGTGGAAATGACCGTCCTTGCCTCCGGAAACTCGCGGGCGGCAGCGGCAAGCCCTTCAGCATTCGAATGCGCGGACATCCCGACGATTCGCATCCGGTCGGGAATATCACGAGCCACCTTGAGGGCGCTCTGGCCGATGGAGCCGGTGACTCCAAGAATGACGACATTTCGCATGGGTTTTAAGATTGTCCGACCAGCCGTAATTTCGCAACGCGGGAGAAGAGGGCTACACGGAATCGATTCCGGCAAACTGGGGCAGACTTCGGATTCTGGCTGCGAAATGTTCTTGGTCGGCAAGATCCATCCCGGGCGGAAATTTCGCTGCGGAACGATTCCACTTTTTGAGCCACTCGGCGGCAAGAACATCGCGCCCGCGCTCGTGAGCCTTGTCCAGATGCGTGAAAGCGATGGTCGTTTCCTCCTTGTCGCCCGCATTTCGACCGCGCGCCACACCCCATCCCGCGCCGAGCATGGCCACGCGCGATGCCGTGGAGCAGGTGTAGGTGAATAGCTCGACAACTCGCGAACCGCAAACGGCGAGCATGGCCCGGAAGGCGTTCTCCGTCCACGCCGGGGCGCAGGTCTTTCCGGAAAACATGTCGTAAAAAACAAGGTCTGGCGGCATGGCTTGGGCTAAAAGATCCAGAAAGTCGCCTTCGTGAAGTTGCCAAGAGAGGCGCTCATGCTGCTTCGAAACCCAGGTGGCATTCTTCAAAATGGCCGGAGGTCCAGCATGACGCAGGTAGGGGAAGCGATCATTATTTTTCAGGGCCAGGCGCAGCGAATCCAGATCGTTCTCGAAACTCACGATGTGCATGGGCCGCACCGGACCATCATTGGTCAGCGCCTCGTAGCGCTCGATCGCGGCCATGGCATTCGCCGCCGCTCCAAGGCCGACATCCCAGATCACCAGCGGCTCACTCGTTTCCTCGCGAAGGCGGGAGGCGAGGCGCGATTGCTCGATATAGAGGCTGCGGGCCTCATCCATCGGCGGCGTGCGCGAGTGCATGATCTCGCCCGAACTCACATGAAGAATGCTCGAGAAGCCTTCGATAGCCGTGTGGATTTTGTATTCCCCCAGCGTGATCGAACGGGGCGGGTTGCGCCGCATCGGCGTGACCGGGTTGTCCAAGTCATCCTCGGCGAGAATGGCGCGCTTCTCCTCGTAGAGGGGCAGAAATCTGTCCTCAAGAATACTCTGCCGCATCTCAGCCATGAGCTGATGGTAGAAGAAAATGTTGTGCTGGCCGATCAGTTGCCAGCCGAGCGTCTCTTTGCACTTGGTGAGATGGTGCAAATAGGCGCGGGAAAACTTGGCACAGGTCGGGCAGCCGCAGTCGGGATCCAGCGGGTCGTTTGAGGTTTTGTAAATGCCCCGCCGCAGTTGGAGGAACCCGCGCGATGTGAAAGCTCCGCCGCGCTGTGCGACTTGGGTGGGAATGATGCAATCGAACATGTCTACGCCGCGGTGGACGGCCTCGAGGATGTCGAGCGGCGTGCCCACACCCATGAGGTAGCGGGGTTTGTCATCCGGTAGGAGTGACGCCGTGAATTCACAGGTGTCCTCGCGCTCGCTCTTCCCCTCGCCCACGGCAAGACCTCCGATAGCGAATCCCTCAAAGGGCATGGCACAAAGTGCCTCGGCGCTTGCCTGTCGCAGGGACTGGTTCAACGCTCCCTGCACAATGCCAAACATCGCCTGCCGGGAGTCGCCACGCGCCGCAAGGCTTCGAGCGGCCCAGCGGTGCGTGAGTTCCATAGCCTGCCGGGCCGTGGCCTCATCCACCGTGGAAGGGACGCACTGGTCGAGCACCATCATGATATCACTGCCAATCGCTTTCTGCGTCTCGATGCTCAGCTCCGGGCTGAGAACAATCGTGCGGCCATCGAGGTAACTCTGAAAAACCGCGCCCGCCTCGCTCATGGATCGCGAATGCGGCAATGAGAAAATCTGAAACCCACCGGAATCGGTCAGCACCGAGCGCTCCCAACTCATGAACCGGTGAATCCCTCCCACACTGCGAAAGACCTCCGCGCCGGGACGCAGGAGGAGGTGGTAGGTATTCGCCAGCAGGATCTGCGAGCCGGAGTCGTGTAGAAAATCAGGCGTCTGCGCCTTGACGGTCGCATGCGTGCCCACCGGCATGAAGAGGGGTGTGCGAACCTCGTTGTGCAAGGTGCGAAATGTT
>JBIIUB010000114.1:0-7926 GCA_044340205.1 Terrimicrobiaceae bacterium | reverse complement strand
GCAGCGTGGGATCGAGTAGCAGCGGATTGTGCGTGGTGAAGAGGCACTGCGCTCCGTGCGCGTTCGTTGAGGAATCAAAGATCAAGCGCAGCAACTCCACCACCATGGAGGGGTGCATGCTCGACTCAATCTCATCCACACCCACTACATAGCCGTTTTCCAGCACATCCAGCCACGGTCCGGCCAAGGTGAATAGCTTCTGCGTGCCCGAGGACTCCTCATCCCACGGGAGCGGATACTCCCGGCCTGCCACCCCACGATGCCCAAGCGTGATTTCGATGCGTTTGTTTTTGAGAAACATGGCCGCGAGTTCTTCTGGCAGACCCTCCGGCAACTCTTCGCGATGCAGTTCCTTCTCCACCGCTTTGGCAGAGAGGATGCCCATGTCCGCGTGGCGCAGCAGGCGCACCACCGCATTGCGCTCATTCGGACCTTTTCGCAAGGCCTCTGCCGTGATGCTTGGCGGTAGAGCGGGAAAATCCGCATTCACCCTTAAAAATCGCAATTGGAATTTGAACCACCGGTAAATCGGCGCCAGTTGCTCATTGTTCCACTTCGCCGCTGTTGAGAGGAACAACGCATTCTGCCGCGTGTAGCCCTCCAGTTTTGCATCTCTGCGAAAATCGGTGGGCCGCTCGGGCTCCCAAGTGTAGGCCCCGGCATCCTCATCCCATGTGCGCTCATACCAGACACGCTCCTTGCCTTTCGGAAAAGCCGAGAGCGACTCGTAGAGCACACGGTGCCGATCCAGGACCAACGCAAAATGGTAGCGAACACCATTCACCACAAAGCGCAGCGCAAACTCGCTCGGAGTCGCCGCCGCATCTTCGCTCAAAGCAAAAGGCTCCACACCTGTCGGATCGCCCTCGTCAAAATCCGTCGCGGATTTTTCCACAAACACAGCCAGAAAATGCAGCGCGTTCAGCACATTCGACTTCCCGGCCGCATTCGGCCCATACAACGCCAGACCCTTCAATAGCTTCAGCCCATCCAATCCCGGCAAGGCAGGATCGATCAGATGACCTGGCAACTCTTTCACATAATTGCTGGCCACAAAGCTCAGGCGCTGCTCGTCACGGAATGAACGATGGTTTTTTACAGAAAAATCAATAATCACGGCTTTTAAGGTTTAATGAACTGCAAAGATATAGATATTTTCGCAGTTTTCCAGCTTTTATTCCAAGATCATTGCATTTTATTACCCCTCTGAAAGCCACCCTGGAGGGCGCTGCTCCGTCAGCGCCGTGGAAATTATTCTTCCAGCATCCCAAACCGGCAAGCCCTCACGGCGAAGCCAGCCCAGCGTGGCTGCCCGTGCACTAATCATTTGAACTACGAATTTTCCGAACAAATTCGAATCATATCGACAAGGAGAATCTGCGGCAAAGCCGCTCCCCATTCGTGATTGGCACCAATGACCGGCCTTGAAATGAATGGTCAACGCGGAAAGACATCCAGCACGCCTTTGACAACCATGTTCACGCCGATGGCGAGGATGAACAACCCGAGCACGCGGTTGAGCGCTCCGATGGCATTCACATTCAGCACACGCACCATGGCATCGCTCTCGCGAAAGCAGATCCAGGTGAGCAGCGCGATGGCAGCAAACCCAAGCACGAAGCCGATGTAATGCGGAAAGGTTTGGCCATAGGTCGAGAGGCCGATTGCCAGACTCATCGCACCCGGACCCGCAAGGATCGGCATCGCCATCGGAGTGAGCGAAATATCCTCCTTCTCTTCGGCAGCGGCGTGTTCGTGCGGAGTCACGCGACTTTGATTGCCCAACATCGCCCAACCGGAATGCGCCACAAGAAGTCCGCCCGCGATCCGCAGGTCATCAATCGTTACACCAAAAAAACTCAGCAGAAGATTCCCGAAAAGCAGTGAGACGGTCAGTATCAGAAAAACATACAGGCCGATCATTCCCGACATCACTCTCCGACGAGCTGGCGTGTCGTCGGAGGTCATCCCATAAAACATTGGCGCGTGACCGATGGGATTGATCATCGGAAACATTGCAATAAACGCGACCGCGATGGAATGAAGGATATCAGTCATTTATCCAAACAACTCTCATACTGCCTCCTCGCGAAGGCAGCAACGATGAATCCCCAGAAAAGAAGGAGGACCGCCACAGCGCCTGCGGCGCAAGCCTCTCACGGAGACACAAGACACGGAGAAAGCTTCTCGACCGGAACGCCGATGTCCTCGTCGGCATCAGCGCCTCATAGCGATGAAACTGCGGCAACTCAGAAACTCAGCTGAAAAATGCGTCAATACTCGGGACCGACCCCTCTGAAGGCAACTAAGTATCAAGAATTAATGCCCGACCCCTTTGACCCCTTTGAATTCTTGCGTTTGATGGATTCAAACGCGTGATTAGCGTGATTAAATATCAAGAATTTATGCCTGACCCCTCTGATCACTGGCAGGCATGCATTTCGCCAATTCCGCCAGGGTGCAGGCAACTGGCTTGCTCGGGCGCGGCCCCACAAGCGGCGAGACATCGCGCGGCGGCTCTTCGTGGCAGTGCCCGAATTGGATGCGATAGTAGTAGGCCGCTTTCATTGTCGAAATATTCCGCTTCAATTCCTTGGCGCGGTCGTCAGCCGTCACGATCCGCACATTCTCGACCTTGCCCAGCCAGGGCGCTGTGATTTTTTTCTGGAAAACAGCCAACCAGTCCGCCCGCAGGGGATCGAATCCCAGGCTCGTCGGCACGCCAGGCTTGCGCTCTTCTGGCGGCAGATGGCCCGCGTTTTCCCATTCCACCGCATGGCAAAAAAACACACCCCGCGTGCGGTAGGCCTCGGGATCATCCCCCTCCCGCAGGAATCCCAACACCACGCTGGCATCCTTCGGAGGCTTGGCATGACTGGCCCTTCCACCCGCATGGTATTCCGTCGGCTCCTCGCGCACCGTGTCGTGCGTCCAATAGTTGATCCTCGCCAATTGCGTGAATCGATCTCTTTGTCGCTCGAGCACATCAGTCACAAAGCGGCCGATCTCCCTACGCCCATCGGCATGCCCCGGCGAAATGGAAAACGCACCCACTCCGGGCAGAATCTCGTGGTATTTCGAGAATCTCGCATCGCCCGGCCCGTTGCCTGGATACAAAACATACGAGCCCACCGTCCGCCGGATCGCATCGTTGTAGGCATGCATTTTGTAGAGATCCGCCCGCTTGTAGGTGTTTGTGGATTTCGCAGCCTCCTCCTCGCTAAAAACCGACTCGTCGTCGGGGCCGAAGATTTCTGGAAGCTGATTCACACGGTATTTCGCATCGAAGTGCAAATACGCCAACTGCCCCTCTTTCTCTGCCCGTGCTTCAGCCTCAAATGGCCCGCAACCATCCGCATGGATCGCAGGAAAAACCACGAGCGAAAAATCCGGGCGGAACGGCCGACTGTAGGCACCCGTCGAGAGCACCTCTCCCCGCCTTGTCGCCGAGTAGCTCCTATCGAAGCAAAAATGTAACCGCAGAGCTTCGGCATCTGGCGGCGTCTGCTCCAGCACCAGCATGCTCGCGCGGCCCCGCCGCAGATTGATTGCCAGCCGCCCATCCCTCTCGCAGAACACCGGCAAAATACTTTCCCCTTCGGCGAGCCAGCGAATCTCGCGCAAGTGCGGCACCGCCTTCAAAACCTCCAGCAACTCGAAGAAAAGCCAATACTCATACAGCGCCGCCACATCGCGAACGGTCGCCGTGAAGACATCCTCCCGCCCCTCCCAGTCCAAGCGCGCCGCCTGATCGAGTTGCAGCCACACGCGCAGGATATCGCGATAGCCCTCCCGCTTTTGCAGAGTCTGGTTCTCCAGCGCCAGCCTCTGCGGAGGCGACACCTCCCTGAAAAAAGCCCCGCCCAGCAATGCCGAAATTCTCGACGACAGCTCCTGCGCTGCCGCAGCCGCCGGACCACCTTTCGGCGGAAAAAGCCCAATCACCTCGCGGCACACCGCATCGAAAGCCTCCAGCGCATGGAGCAAAAACCGATTCGGCGCCGTATCCCGGTCCTCGCGCTTGCGCACATCCAGCACCTCGGCCGGCAGAAGCCTCACCCCACGGCGCCAATCCCTCGCCATCGCCATCGGATTCCGCAAAAAATCCCCGCTCCGCGCCAATCCCGCCGGCCGCCAATTCGACTCCTTCTCCAGCGCACTGTGCGGATTGTTGCGCACCGACTCCATCCACCGCTCCAGCTTCCCGCCGCCAAGAGCCTGCGAGAGGTAAAGGAACTGCTCCAGCACGAGACGCCGCCTCCGCTCCGGATCGCTTGTGAAAGGAACGCCCGACGGCGTGTTCCATTGCAACAATAACTGCCCGCACTTCGCCGCGATGTCTTGGGTCATGCGCTCGAAATCCCGCTCGTGGCCGAACTTCGTCGACACCACCTCGAAAAAAACACTCTGCCGTTCAGAGCCGAAGCGCACCGCCAGTTCCACCACTCCCAGGCAATTCACCCCTTGGAAATCCCCGCGCGGCAGCGTCCCCGTCCTCGAGTTCCTTTGGAACAACGCATGGCTTTCCACCTCCGGCCGCAACCCCGCTTTTTCGCCCTCGGGATGAAAAATCTCCCACACCAGGGGTGCTGTCTCGGCCAGCGTCACAGCAGGTCCCCGAGCCACCCGACGCCACGCCAGCGGACCACTATCCTCCTCGCTCCCAAACCACCCAACAGGCAATCCCGCGCAAACCCCGCACTCGCCCGTGAACCCCCGCCGCCTCAGCTCCAGCATCCATCCGCCCCGTAGCGGCATCTGCAAAACGGAAAAACGAAGTGGGGTTGGCATGAGGCTTCCGCTTGGCTGCTCCGCGTCAGGCAGGAACGAGGCCACTCAATTCCACCAGATCAGGCACTCTCGCACCTGTGCGCTTCGAGAGCGAGAGCATCTCGACGCCAACCACTTGGTTTTTTTCATTGAAATCTAAAATAATCCCAGGCGCCACCTCTTCGGACTCGAGAATCTTCGAATCGTCGAGACGCAAGTAAAGAGCATCGGCCTGATTGTCGTAATTTAGTTTCATCACCAATCGATTACTCCGCAGGATCTAGCCTGTTTGCCGCTTGAGGATCCCCTATTCATGGCGTCTGAAGCCGATTCACACGCAGCAACTGGCCCTCGATTGAAGGATTGGCAAGCAGAGCGATATGGATGCGCGATGCTTGCCCTGGAAAATCGGCATCCACCGTGCAGAGGATTATCCCCGAATGCTCGGGATTTTGGCGGTGCAGTTTTTTGAAATCCTGCCGATTCAGCGTGAGAAGAATCCGCCCCTCCCTGGCGGCATGCTCCAGCACCTCATTGTCAGGCACAGCGAGCCCATCCTTGCCTGCATCCCGAGTGGTCTGCACATCGTGCCCAAGCGCCCTCAGGGCTTCCACCACAGGCAGGGGGAAGTTCTCGTTGCTGTAAAGTCTCGCCATCGGATTGGATTCTTAATCCTCCTCGTTCTCCGAGATAGCCCTTGCGATTTCTCCCGCATTCGCTCGCGCATAGTGGTAGGCGTGCACCAAATCCTCGGCAGTCAGCGAGGGAAAGGAATCCAGAATACCCGACTCGGAGACGCCCAACTGACGAGCCCGAACGACCGTCCATACAGGAATGCGCGTTCTCACAAAGCAGGCCTCGCCACCGCATACCTTAGGCGTTTTCACGATGTTCGGCACCGCCGCTGCGAGATCGCGAAGCAGATCGTATCGCTCCGCTTCGGACAACCTTGGCAAGGCCTCTCGGACTTCAGTCAAAGTGCTCATGGTTGTAAACTAAACCAAAAACCCCACGCTTACCAACTGCTCTTTCAACGGAATTTCGCATTTCCTCAGCAGATAAAGCTCACGAATTGCTCTTCGATGACCACGCGGGCCATGCGTTGCACTTTGGCGAAGCTGCGGGGGAAGGTGGCGGCGGCCTTGTGCAGCGCTATGATTTCCTGAACGGGCTTTTCGGGCAGTTCCTCGCCGGGTGCCGGGAAGAACTTCATGGCTTCCTCCTTGTCGCCCGAGTGCAGATACCATCCCAGTGCGCCGAGCAAGGGACCGACCCTCGTGCGGCTTCCGTGGAGGCGCGGTAGGATTTTTTGGAGAATTTCGTCGTCGAGGTCGGACTTCCACTTGTCGGCTTCCCATGCGGCTTTATCCGCAGCCAGTTCGCAAGACACCTTGAGATAAGCCAAAACCTCCTTCGCTGTGCGGAAGGCGAATTCAAATCGGCCATTTTGCAGGATTTCCAGCACCTCAAGCAGATGTTTGTTCACCGCAGTTTTCACGGCCGGCGGCAACTCCGGCAGCGGCGGTGCCTTTGCGCCCCTCGCCCGCAGGCTCAAATCCAGAAACGCCTCGGCCTGGCCCGCCGCCGCGCGCGGCACGGGTTGCAATGGCTTTGGATCGCCCAAAAACTTTCCCACATCCCCCCGGTCCACCTCGAACTCGATGACATGGGCGCGGTCGAGCACCTTGGGAGAGAACATGTAGGTCGTCTCGTCCACATTCACCGTGCCGATCACAAAAAGATTCTGCGGATACGGCAAACTCCGGGGCACCCCCAACGTATCTCCCTCGAACCTTGGCAAACGAAAATCGCCCTCCTCGTGAAACCGAATCGCCCCGCTCCGGGCCTCCATCGCCGAGAGGAAATCGGCAAAATACCGCTCCACATGCGAGAGGTTCATCTCATCGAGAGTGAGAAAATGCGGCACCGCCTCTCGCCCAGGCTTGGACGCCTCCAGCAACAAATCCAGCACCGGCGTGCTTTGGTAGACGGGCCGCGAATCCGCCGCCCCGGCGATCTTCGCCTCCCGCAAATGGTTTACATACCCCACCACATTCCGGTTGTCGGTCCAATCCGCGCCCACGGCTACGAGGGCAGACCCCCCGCCTTCGATATCCTTTGAAACGGATTTTAAAAGTGCAAACGCCGCCGCCTTCAGGTGGGTTTCAAAGGAGTGGAGTTGACTGCTGAAACTCGAGTCCTGTGTTACCGCTTCACGGATTTGCCGGGCCGTAACTGAGTCATCCCAGCCTTTGGCTAAAATGCAATCAGCCCACTCTTTAATCACTTCCCTTGGCAGAGTGGCCTTCATTGCCGTTTCAGAATTTTTGGAGTTCCAGAACTCGACAGAATGAGAGTCCGATTTGGCTACAAAATAAGAAATCCGGTCCGACGCAATTTCGGCCCCCGCGAAAAACGGGTCGCCATACTTTTCGCCTGATGAAAATTTTGGTTCTTCGTCATTTTCAGTGGGAGGAGCGTAAGAATATAGGATGAAAACCGAAAAGCTATTTCACGAGTTGCTGGTATTGGGAATGAACTGGGAGGTTCAGGAGTGTGAATTTGACCATATTCAAGGAGTGGTTCGAATAAAGATCGCGGAGACGGCGCACCTCTGGGAAATGGAGCGCAGTCCTGGAGAGGGAGCCAAAGCCAAGCTCTATGACCATACGGAAGAGTTGGTTTGGAGACATCTCAATGTGTTTGAACATAGTTGCGAGATTCGATGCCGCTTACCGCGTGGACAATGCAGCAAGAGCGGAAAGGTTTATCGAATCACGCCGCCGTGGGAGGGATTGAGTAAGCATTTCACGAAAGCTTTTGAGGCATTTGCGCTTTTATTGATGCGGGAAATGCCTGTTCTGGCGGTGTCACGCATTGTGAAGGAAACCGACACGCGACTTTGGCGCATGCTCAAAGCCCATGTTGCAGCGGCTCATCCGCAGACCGACTGGAGCAACGCGGTGTGCGTGGGATGTGATGAAATGAGTGTGAGCAAAGGACATCGTTACATCACCGTATTTTGCGACATGATAGGCAGGAAAGTCCTCTTTGCCGCGAAAGGCAAAGACAAGAGCGTATGGGAGGCCTTTGCGCGGAGTTTGGAGGAACACCATGGGCATCCACGCCAAATTCAAGAGGTGTCGATGGATATGA
>JBIIUB010000113.1:0-8099 GCA_044340205.1 Terrimicrobiaceae bacterium | reverse complement strand
GCAAACCGAAGAACGGCACTCCGAGAGCCGGATGCGGGCAATCCGCACGTCCGGTTCGATGAGGGGGAGACCCCGGCGGTCATTGGCCTTCGCGCCTCTAACCCCGTCCGGGTCTCCCTACTCTACTAATGACCGCTTCAGAACACACATTCTTGGGCCCCCGATTTTAGCGGAATTAATTTCCCAAAAGCGCGGCTTTCAAGTCCTGCTGAACAGGGTTTGAGCCGAACCACATGCTCAGAAATGCCTTTTGAAAATCACGGCCTGGGATTGTGCCTTTGAGCTGACCGCTGTCGTAGATGCGTGTCTCGGTGCCGATGAGTTGAACCATTTCCACCCCGCCTTGGGCGAGTGCGCCGAACATTCCCACAAAGGCGGCGCAGTCTTTTTCAACTCCTGGATAGCTGTAGGTCATGCTGGCCTTGATTTGGCTTTGCCAAGCGTCGGTCACTTGGCCTTGGCTCACGGATTTTAAAAAAGTGAATGTGAATTGCATCGGTCCGGGGGATGCGAGCACGGCCTCCTCGGACTTCAGAGGGGAGGGCGTGTAGAATGCGGCGACATAGGCTTTGATCGGAATGAAGGCGATCGTCACGGTGCGAAGACCCGCGCCATTTAGCGCGAGGGATTGTCCATTCACGCTTACTTGGGGCGGCACTTGGACGCCTTGGATTTCCAGAGGAAAAGCGGCTTGGATGGAAAGAAGCAGGAGTGCGAGGAAGCCGAGGTTTTTTCGTTTCATGGTCAAAGGGCTCCTAATCGGGAAGCAACGAGCGGTCAATTCCACAAAAAAACCGCGCTCCAGAAGAGCTATGCCCCGGAGCGCGGTTTGATGAAATCGCGTTGTTTAGAAAACCAAGCCGGTCAGGAATCCAAGCACTGTTGCATTGGCGACTTCCTGCGTTCCATTCGGGCGGGCGAAGTATTGAACGAAGGGCTGCAAATAGGACCAGCCGTTGATCTGGAAACGGTATCCGCCTTCGAGCACTGCGGTGTAGCTTTTGGAGGGTGAGTAAACATCGCCCTGGTAGGCGCCATAGGCGATCGAAACCATCGTGAGATCCTTGTCGCGCGCTGGGATCAGGCCCGTGTAAACCAATCCGCTCTGGAAGTAGAACGGGAATTGATTGGCCGTCGCATAGCCCGGGGCCATCGAGATCAGGTTGAATGTATGGAGTCCTTGCTTGGAGAGGGAGGCTTTCTCGACAGGCGCGACTTCCTTGAAGCTCTTTCTGTCCGAGGCAGTCTGCGATTTTGCAGGAGCGGCTTCGCTTGAAGGCTCGCGGTAGAGCATCTGATCCGCTTGGAAGTAAAATCCATAGCGTCCGGGTGCCTCGGTGCCATTCCAGCTTTTGGTTTGTCCCTCGGGCGTTCCATAAAAGTAACCGCCGAAGGCGTAGCGACCCTCCAGCTTCGATTTGCCAATCTTAGGCGTGTATCCCGCCTCGCCCATGTAGAAAAGGCCGTTGAGATCGGTGTTGGGACCAAAGCCCTGATAGGCGAGTCCGTGGTTGGTGGAGGAGGTGGACTGCGGGTAAGACATGAACAAACCATTCTTCACATACACGGTGTCGTGCAGCTTCACATTGAGCGTGCCGCCCCATGTTGAGAAACTGGAGCCGAAGGGAATGTTTCCACCCACGCCCTTGGCGCTGTTCACGGCATTGTTGAGAAACAATTTCGACAGGGGTTGATCCAAAAATTCCTTCTGGGGTTGCAGCCAACCGGCGCGCAGCACCACCATGTCCTTGATCGCGAGCAGTTCGCTTGTCCCGGCTTCGAGACCGAAACTCATCACGCGAAATTGTGTGCCCGATTGCCAGTTTGTCGGGCTGAACATCGAATTCGCTTCCACGAATTGGTTGGCGTTCGATTCGGGAAAGGCGTCGCGGTAGCGAAAATTCGCGAATCCCACGAGACCCTTGAGATCGTCGGAATTGAGGAGTTTTCCAAAGTTCAGCTCCGACCCGAAATTGATTTGCTCGTCCCAGAAACCGCGCGATCCGTTCTGGCTATCCACCACGCCGAAGAACGCGCCCTGGTAGCTGCCGCTGAAGCTCAATCCCCTATCTGCGAGTGAAGCGCGGGCGTCGAAAAAGGGATTGCCGCTTCCGGCAAGTAGGCCTTTCCCTTGCCACCATTTTTCGGTCGCGCTTTCTCCTTTAGTATCTGTCGGTGTGGAGCGTCGCCCCGAGATCGTGCCTGTGGTTCCTGTTAGAACCTGACCGGAGTTGACTTCAATAGGCCCTCTCGGGATCGGTCGCGAGGTGGCGGGGTTGGAAGTTTGAGCTTTGACTGTGACGGGATGGACTCCTGTCAACAAAACGGCAACAGGTAACACATAGGAGACGATGCTTCGCCCCATGGAGAGATGGTTTTTCATGTTTGGTGTGAGAGCTTTTTCTTATGCCGCCTTGAATGGGAGGAAACAAGACGAAAGCTACGAAGTTGTTACAATCGTATTGCGCCGGTCAGCTCAATAAGGAGAAGACCTACTCTTGAAGGAAGACATCCATCTGCTGCCCCACATAGACGGGGAAAGCGGGGTTTTTGAACCGGAAAATGATTTGGAGCACGCGTGTGTCGACGCGCTCGGTGCTTTCGCCGGAGAGGGATTTTTTCGGAAGGATATAGGGTTCGATGCGGACGAATTCGAGCGGGACGGATTTTTCCCGCGAGCCTTTGAGGAAGGCAACGCCGGTGCAGCCTTCGCGGATGGACGGCGCATCGGATTCATCCACATCAACGCGGAGCTGGAGCTGCGAAATGTCGCCGAGGAGGATGGCTGGTTCGGAGGCGTTCACCATCGTGTATTCACCGGGCCGGATATTGACCTGCAGGACAGTGCCGTCGCGCGGGGAGCGGATCGTGAGTAGATCAAGTCGGACGCGGGCGTCGGCGAGGCGGGCGCGGGCGAGGTTCAGGTCGGCCAGCGTGCTCTGAAGTTGGCGGTCGGCCGCCTGCCAGGCGAAGAGGTTGCGCTTCGCCTCGTCTTCGCTGGAGACATTTTTTTCGCGCAGGCGGGTGGTGCGGTCGAGTTGGTCTTTACGGTCGGCGACGATGGTTTGGGAAGTTGCGACTTGGGCTTCGAGCACGGCGACTTGGGCTTCTTGCACTTTCACCTGCGAGAGGGCGTCCCGGTCGTCCATTGCGAAAAGCACATCGTCTTTAGAAACCTTGTCTCCCACTTTTACCGCGACCTCCCGAATCAGGCCGGAGGTGGCCGGTGCGATGCGGACATTTTCATTCACGCTCTCCACGAGACCTCGGCCCCCGATGGAGTCGGCGTAAGGCGATTGAGGAGGAGGGACGAGTGGTTGAGGCGTTGGGCCGCTTTCGCGCAGGCGCAAAACGAGGAGTGTAACGGCAATGATCCCGGCGAGTGCGATATAGAAGGAGAGGCGCTTAGGCATGCTGGAGTTGGGTATGGTCGTCGAAGTGGCCGATCACATGTCCATCGTCCATCTGAACGATGCGGTCGGCAAATGGATAAATGCGGCTGTCGTGTGTGACAATGATGACGCAACGGTCGGGTTTCAGTGCACTGGCTTTGAGGAGTTCGAGCGTTTTGTGTCCGCTCACGGAATCCAGTGCGGCCGTGGGCTCGTCGCAGATGATCAAGCGTGGTTCGTGCACAAGCGCGCGCGAAATCGCCACGCGCTGCTGCTGCCCGCCGGAGAGTTGGTTGGGATAGGATTTGAATTTTTCACCAAGCCCGACCTCCTCGAGGACGGCTCGGGCTTTTCTCTCGGCTTCGGCAGTTGGCTTGCCCTGCAGGATGAGCGGAATCGAGACATTCTCCACCGCTGTGAGTGTGGGGATGAGATTGAACTGCTGGAAAATGAAGCCGATGTTCTCGCGGCGGAAGCGTGTTATCTCGCCGTTGCGCATTTTTCCGAGGTCCTTGTCGAAGACGGTGATTTTGCCTTCCTCGAATTTCAGCGTGCCGCAGATCACACTTAGGAGCGTTGTTTTTCCGCAACCCGAGGGACCGACAATCATGAGAATCTCCCCGAATCTCGCCTCCAAGCTGGCGCCCTTGAGTGCAAAAACGCGGGAGTCGCCGCCGCTGAAGCTTTTCATGACATTCTCGACGCGGACTGCGATTTTGTTGTTCATCGGAAGACGACCGCAGGTTCGAGACGCATCACTTTTGCGAGGCCGATGAGGGCGGAGAAGGAGCAAATGAAAAGGATCACGCAGGCGACGAATGCCGGCACTTGCCAAGGCATAAAAAAGGGCGGTGCCTCTTTCGCGAGCACAGTGTTTCCGAACCACGCGGCCAATCCCACGCCGATTCCATAGCCTATGAATCCCACGGAAAAAGCCTGCGCCAGAACCATCGCGGCGAGGGTCGAATTGCGGGCACCCATCGCTTTGAATGCGGCCAGAAAACGAAGGTTGTCGTGGACGAAAAGGTAGAATGTCTGCCCGGCAATCGCCACGCCGACGATCAGGCCGAGGATCACCACGGTTCCGAAGGAGATCGGAATCCCCGTGTTTTTGATATACCAGCGAATCGTCATCCAGAAGAGGTCGTCGCTCTCGATCGCCCGCAATCCGTCGAGCTTGTCGATGCGCGTTGCCAGTTCTTCGGCGGTAATTCCTGGCATCGGTGCCGCCAGCACATAGCTGAGCTGCTTGCGTGAGGGCTTCGCGTATTCCAGCGCACGGTCATAGGTCGTGTAGATATAAGGCTGCCCAAGGAAACTCCGGCTCACATGGCAGATGCCGACAACGCGGGCGGATTTGTCATTGATCTCAAAAGTCGTCCCCAACTCGATTTTGATTCCCTTGCGACGGAATTTTTCCACCGCGACCTGATCGACCACCACCGAGTCCGGCAGTCGCAAATCCTCGATGCGGCCGGCTTTCATATTCATCGGCCGACCGGTGAGCGTGCCTGTGTCGAGGCCGACGACCTGCACATTTTGAAAAGATCCGTCACCGAGGCGAGCCTGCTCGATGCCGATGTAAAGCGGGACCGCCCATGCCACGCCCTGCACACTGCGCACACGATCAACCTCGATCTGCCGCATCGGAATGACCTCGTTCGCCTGCTCGACTTTGGCATCCACCACCCACACCGGCGCGCCAATGTTTCGCACCGTTGCCGTCGTCCACATCATCAGGCCGCAAAAGACCGATGACTGCTGGCACATGAGAAGCGAGCAAAAGGCGAGGCCGCAAACGAGCATCGCGTATTTCGCCCGGTCGCGAAACAGCATCTTGAGCGCGACATTTAGCATCGCAGCAGAGGGGCACTACACACTTAGCGGCGCGATCCTATGAAGAGACGCAACATATACCAGAACATCATCGCGACTGCCGCAAAGAGCTGGATGGCGGCCGAGAGATCCGCATTCTCGGGGTAGTCGCGCATGATCGAGGATGTCGTGTAGAGGATCGATGCACCCGCAAGGGCGACCATCCCCACGGAAAACCATGTGCCAAGATCGAATTGGAAAAGCACCGCACACACGATCGCTGCCAGACCAAGCAAGCCACCCCAGATGAGGAATGTTCGCAGGAACGAAAAATCTTTCCGAGTTGTCACTACAACAGCCGTCAGCAAGAAGAACCCGCCGAGCGTGGCCTGCGCAGCGCTGGCAATGACTCCCGGTGCGGTCTGGTTCGCAATATCAAGAAGAGGGACCGTAATGACCGCCTGCAGGAAAACATACAACACCAGCCCGAGATACTGCAGTGGCCGCGAAATCGAGGGATTTGCCAGAAAAGTCGCCAGCCAAGACAGAAGCATAAAGCCGCCAAGCACAATCAGCCACGACACACTATCGAATGCCTGCACAATCGTATTCGCAATCCCGGTATTGAAAAACCAGACCTCGATCCCCACAAAAAGGGCAATCGCCAAGGCAAGATGGCTGTATGTGCGGACAAGAAAAGCCCCGCGAGCCTCCGCAGGAAGTTCACTGACAGGCATTGTGGTGGGTGAGTTCATAAGCGATTTGATTTGTTTGTCATATAGTCCCCTTGCGCGGAAAAGCAACCTCGGGGCACGCCTATGCCCCGAAGACCAAGCGGCAGATGATAACTGAGGCGGCGACGCCGAAGAGGTCTGCGACGAGGCCGGCGGGGACGGCGTGTCTGGTTCGGCGGATGGCCACGGAGCCGAAGTAAACGGCGAGGACATAGAATGTGGTCTCGCTGCTGCCGAGAACGGTGGCGCCCATGCGGGTGATGAGGCTGTCCGGGCCGTGGGCCTGAACAAGCTCGGCGAAAAGGCCGTTCGCCCCGCTGCCACTCAGGGGGCGTATGAGGACGAGCGGGAGGAGCTCTGTCGGGAACTGAACCGCATTCAAAGCAGGGCCAATGAATCGCGTGATGACATCGATACCGCCTGCGGCGCGGAACATGGCTACGGAGGAGATGATGGCTACGAGATAGGGGATGATGCGGATCGCGACCTGAAATCCTTCTTTGGCACCCTCCACGAATTCTTCATACACCTTCACGCCGCTGAGTGAGCCGTAGAGTGGAAAGAAGGCGAGTAGGAATGGAATCGCAAGGTAGGAGACGGCATCGACAAGATTCACTAAAGGACCGCGTGTCGCGCTTTGAGCCTGTATGAATTGCCAGCCAAAAATCAGGAAGCATCCCGCAAATGCCAGAAGGATGAGAGTTCCCCACCATTTTGGTTTCTGGAAGGACTCTGAATTTTCAATCGAATCCAGCTCCGCCGGCGCAGTCGGGTTCTCGACTTTTGGCAGGGCATACATGGGCAGGCGCTCGAAAAATTTCACGGCAAGGATGGCCGCAATGGTCGAGCAGCAGGTGGCAAAGAATGTGGTTCCGATAACGGCGGTGGGGCTTGCGGATCCCGCCGCAGCCAAGATCGCCACAGTGGTCGCTGGTATGAGCTGAATCGAACTCGTGTTGATCGCCAAAAATGTGCACATGGCATTGGTGGCCGTGCCGGGGCGGGGGTTCAGCTTTTCAAGGTCCTGCATGGCTCGCAGGCCGAGCGGTGTCGCCGCGTTGCTGAGACCCAGCATGTTGGCGGCCATGTTCATGACCATAGACCCCATGGCCGGGTGGTTTGCGGGAACATCTGGAAAAATCCGGCACAGGATGGGGCGGAGGGCGCGGGCAAGGAGGTTCACCAGACCTGATTTCTCGGCGATTTTCATCAAGCCAAGCCAGAGGGCCATGACTCCGGCAAGTGGCAGCGCAAGCGTCATCACCGCTGTCTTGCAGGCTTCAAATGCTGCGGCTGTCACCTCCTGCAGCTTCCCCTCAAAGCCTCCGAGCAGCATCGCCAGCAAAATCAAGCCCAGCCAGATGTAATTCAGCATTTCCCGCAGGTTGCCTTAAACAGAGGCCCGCAGGAAAGGGGGAAAATTCTCAGCTTGGAATGGCTATCCAAATTGGCCACCAGCAGGAAGCTCGCGAACCAAAAATTTGGACGATCGTCCAAATTTTTGGTTCGACCGAGGAGGATCAAACCCAGCCCAGCCAGCCGATGAGGGCGGCGCCGCCGACGATGAGGATGGGATTGGTTTTTGTGGTGGTGCAGAGGAGTGTGCAGGCGCCGGTGAGAAGCCAGGCGCGCCAGTCGTGATCGGCGGATTTGCTCATGACCCAACCGCTGGCGAGGACGAGTCCGACGGTGAGAGGGGCGAAGCCGCGCTCGATGGCGGAGCGGAGGGGGGAATCCGCCGAGCGGCTCCAGAGGCGGCTCACGAGATACACGAGAATGCCTGCCGGCAGGATCATGGCCACGGTGGCAAGGACGGCTCCGGTGATGCCTGCCGCTTTGTAGCCGATGAGTGTGACGAGCAGAATGCTGGGTCCAGGGGCGGCTTGAGAGATCGCGAAGAGGTCGGCGAATTGTTTTCCGTTCATCCAAGAATAGGCATCCACCGCCTTGCGGTGCATTTCCGGGATGACGGTATTGCCGCCGCCGATGGAAAGAAGAGACAGCGAGCTGAAGAGGATCAGCACATGAATGAGGTTGAGGCCTTCGTCTTTCATTTGGCTTTGGGCCAGGCCCAGAGCAGGGCGAGCGGCGCGGTGAGTGCAAGGACGCCAAAGAGCGGCCAGCGCAGGATGCCGTTCAGGAAAAATGTGGCCGCGAA
>JBIIUB010000001.1:0-87382 GCA_044340205.1 Terrimicrobiaceae bacterium | reverse complement strand
AATGGCGGTGGTTGGAGGCGCTTGATCGGTGCCGCTGCCGTTGGACTGCTTGGCTCGGGAGCAGCGTGCAAGGCCGAAGCCGAGGCGCCACGAAGGCGCGCCATCGTGGCAACTTTGCGAATATCTGCTTTAAGAGCCTCCATTCCAGACTCAAATGAAGAGCCTGCAGGTTTGGAAATGAAGTCCATCGCTCCGTGAGACAGACAGCCGATCGTGATTTCTGCATCTCGGCCTGTGGCTCCGCTCACCATGACCACCGGCAAACCAGGGTGGGACTGCTTAATTTTCTCGAGCGTTTGCGATCCGCTCATTTGATCCATGAAAACGTCCAGCAGAACAAGGTCGAACTTTTCAGATTCGAGACGCTTGAGCGCCAGCTCGCCGCCCGAGACAGCTACGGTTTCCGCTCCCGGAACGCTTGAAGCAGCGTCCGAGAGAAGTTTCCGATAAAGTGCTGAATCGTCAACGACAAGAATTCTCATGAAACAATGGCAGGGTTACAACTTGAATCGATTCACGAGTTGGCCGAGGGAACCGGCAAGGTGGCTCAGTTCCCCAGCGCTCGAGCTGATGCGCGAGGCTCCTTTGGCGGATTCGCTGGCGGCTTGGGAGACGCCGTTGATATTGCGTGAGACTTCATCCGCGCCGGCAGAGGCGTTCTTCACATTTTCGGACAGGCTCTTTGTGGAGGATGTCACATTGTGCAGTGAACGAACGATTTCTGATGTGGTCGCGGATTGTTCTTCGACAGCTGCCGCAATGCTGGAAGCGATCTGGCTGACTTGTTCGATGACCTTGGCCACATCATCAATCGCTTCCATGGAATTTGAGGTATTTTCCTGGATGAGACTGACCTGAAGTCGGATGTCCTGAGTCGCTGCTGCAGACTGGCGGGCGAGTTCCTTGACCTCGTTGGCCACGACGGCGAATCCTCGACCGGCTTCACCGGCGCTGGCGGCTTCAATGGTTGCGTTGAGCGCCAAGAGGTTTGTCTGCTCGGCGATTTGGTTGATGAGTTCCACGATTTTTCCGATCTGGCGCGCCGATTCGTCGAGCTTGATCATAAGCTCGCGTGTTTGGCGGGCTTGTGAATCCGCCTTGCGAGCAATTTCGGATTCCTGGGTGCAGTTACGGGCTACCTCTTGGATGGATGAGGACATTTCCTCCACGGCAGCGGCTACGGTGGTGGCGGATTGGCTGATCTCGCCGGCCGATGCAGTCATGGATTTGGAATTGATGGCAAGTTCCTCACCAGCAGCAGCGACTGTATGGGCTTGCACATTGGTTTGCTCCGCGCCTGCGGCTTGCGAATTCGCGGTCTCGGTAAGAATCGAGGCGGATTCGGTCAGTGCTTCGGATGTATGCGTGATTTCCTGCACCATCTTGCGAAGGTTCTCGATGCAAGTATCCACCGAGTTGGCAAGAACGCCCACCTCATCACCGCGCTTGAGTTTGACGCTGCCACTCAGGTCGCCATCAGCCAGTTTTTTCACGGCTTGGGCGCATGCCACGATCGGTTTGCTGATCGAGCGACCGATGATCACTGCAGCGGCAAACATGAAAATAACGGCGCAGGCTGATATGGTCCAAGTGATTTCCACCACACGCTTGAGCAAGTCCTGCTCATGAACGCTCACAAGAACATGCCAATTGGCATTTGGGTATCCTAAAACGCCCTTGCTTCTGGCTGCCCCATAAACCGTCCACTCTTTGTGGATGGGATCAAATTCCCTGCCGATCGAGGAGGTTTTGGAAAGAATGTCTTTGGCGGCTTCTCTTCCTTCGGCAACAATGTTTTCGGTAAGAATGACTTTGGAATCTTTGATAAAATCTTCGCTTCCTGTGGCAGATGGGTCCAGTTTTCCGAGCACAAGGCCATGCTCGTTCAAAAGTGATATCTCAGTGGATAAAATTCCACTTTCCTTCATTTGAACGTAGGGTTTGTGTAAGATGTTTTCGACGAATGTCATGTCTGCAAAATTCTTCCAGACGCCCAAGAATTCTCCATTTTTCCCCGTGATCGGCGCAGCGAACCCGATGGTTTCGAATTCTATGCCGAGGAGTTTATTGACATCCAGGTCTCGAGCCGGCTGGCCTACAACGGTGCCAGTCAAGGTATCCGATGCCGTGAAACGGCCTTGTTTGGCATTGACAAACCAGTCTGCACCGGAAAAGTCTTTACCCAAAAGGTAGCTGGAGTCGATCGACTTTCCTAAAGCATCCAAAGAATTGACTGCAACAACCTTGCCATTTGCGTCAACGATGAGGCTGATCGGGTAGCACCCGTAGAGTCTCACATAGGTATTGATGGCCTCTGTAAGAGAAGAAGAGTCTTTTTCCTCACCGCCTAGAAAATTTTTGGCCACTGGGTTTGAGGCAAAGGCTTGCACATCACCATAGCGTTCGAAGAGATTTCTTTCGATGATTTCGATTGATGCATCCGCATGGGCCAGAAGTTGTTTCTTGGAAAAGTCGGCAATGCGGTTGGCAGAGTTCAGGCCGAAGATGGTCAATGCCATCACTGGAATCAGGCCACCTATGGCCATGCTGATGATAAGCCGTGTTGAGAGGTTGATTTTCATGGTATTTTAATTGGTGAGAGTTGCTGCTTCTTTGGTGTTTGGTAGCTGGGTCATGTGGTGCTGGGGGTGGCCTGGCTGCTGCTGCGAGTTCGCCGTAAGCATGAAATGGCCTTGAGCGAAGAGTGATGTCTCGTCTCCGCCTGCGCTGAGCATTTCCGCGATCGCGTCGAAATCAAGGACAAGTGAAAGGCGATCCGATAGGACGGCACTGCCCCTAAGTCCTCTGGCTCTGAATGTTGATTTGTCGATTTGGTCTTCTGAGAGGTCGGCTGAGTCGACAATGCGGGAGGCAACAATGCTTAAACCATCGAATGGTGGCCGTGGCACAATGAGGAAGAATTCCTCTGCGCGTTGGGTCTGTGGCTTGATAGGGATAAGATCCGAGAGTTGGACCAATCGCAGCGTGGAGTCGTGGTTCTTGCGGAGGCAATCCATCGAGCCGATGCGCTCGATGTCGGAGGCTTTGACGGATTCGACGCGCATGACTTTTTTGAGGTGGATGGCGAGGAATTCGCCATCGGTCTCCTGAAAAATAAGCACGCGCTCGGAAGTGGAGTCGGAAAGAGCGGCTTCGCTTGATTTCGAGGCGTTGAGAGCCAATTGAGAGGCTGAAATCCTGCCTTGAGCCATGGAATTCGGGTCCAGAATCATGGCGATTTCACCCTGACCTAATATCGTGGCTCCTGTATAATAAGGCACGGAGCGAAGATGGCGGCCGAGAGGTTTGACCACGATTTCCTCGTTGCTGATAATTTCATTAACGATCAAGCCGTAGGAGACATGGTCTAATCTCAGGACGACCACGAAGTTTTCTTGTTTGGTATTCTCCCGGGGAGGGTGGCCCAAAAGGTCGGAGAGATCCACGACGGGAAGGAGTTGTCCTCGCAGCTCAAGCACGCGTGCACCGCCCATGGATTTGAGCGGGTATTCCTCTCCAGGGTGCACGATTTCATCCACATTGATCTGAGGCAGTGCGTAGTTTGTGCCTCGGCAGCCGACGATCAGGGCTGGAACGATCGCCAATGTGAGAGGGAGGCGAATAATGATGCGGGTGCCTTGGCCCAAGCGGCTGTCAAGTTCCACATGGCCACCGAGTTTCTCGATGTTGGTTTTCACCACATCCATGCCGACGCCTCGGCCTGAGATATCGCTCACTGCCGCAGCCGTGGAAAAACCGGCGGCGAAGATCAGTTGGAGCGCTTCGGAGTCCGTCATGCGGGCGGCTTGATCGACGGTGAGAATGCCTTTTTCGATAGCTTTTGATTTGAGGCGCTCGGGATCCATGCCCCCGCCATCGTCGAGGACTTCGATCTGGACGCGCCCAGCGAGGTGCGCAGCCGAGAGACGAATGGTTCCGCAGGAGCTTTTGCCTTTGGCTATGCGATTTGCCGGGGCCTCGATGCCGTGATCGACGCTGTTCCTCACAAGGTGGGTGAGGGGGTCGGAAAGGCCTTCCAGAAGCGTGCGGTCGAGTTCCACATCGTCGCCGAAAATTTCGAGCTGGATTTCCTTGTTCAGCTTGTGGCTGAGATCGCGGACGATCCGTGTGAATTTCCCAAAAAGACCACCTACTGGCTGCAGGCGGGCTCGCATGATCGTATCCTGGAGATTGGAAGTGACCGAGCTGATCTCTTGGACCACGGATTGCATCTGGGAATTGTCAGGGCCGTTATCCGAGCGGCCGGCTATCCGCAGGAGTCGGTTGCGTCCGAGAACCATTTCGCCCGCCAGATTCATGAGCGAGTCGAGAAGGCCGACACTGATGCGAATGGTTTCCTCGGGTTTGCGTCTGGCAGCTGCAACGGGCTTGGGATCAATCTGTGTGGCTGCGGGCGCCGCAGGTTGAGGCGCGATGGCTGGGACCGGCGGCGAGGTCGGCACGATGCTTTGAGATACGACAGGCTCTGGAGTCGTTTCCTCAATCTCTTGCGGCTCGTCCACGATAGGAGCAGTTTTTTCAGTTGGAGCAGTTTTTACCCATTCGCCCAGTTTGGAGGATTCAATCTGGTGGATGTTTTCATCAGCCAGGCCGAGTGCGCCACAGAGGATAAATGGCTCCAAGGCGGTTACAAAAAAGAAACGGCAAGAGACATCGGCCTCTGCACAGTTGGCGAGAGTGACATGATCCGGCAGTGAGGCTTCTGTGCCTATGAGCGTGCCGAGGGATGTTAGCTCTGATACAAAGTGCTCAAGCGTTTGAGATTGTGATTCGATCTCTTTTTCCAATCCCGCTTGCACGATGTAGAAGTTTTGTCCGTGCTTCAGGCCCTCCAAAAGATCGTCCGGATGGAAATCAAATCTCGCAAGTTCCCTGTCAAAAACCGAGTCTGATTTTTTTTCCGTATTTTTTGCAGGACTTGTTTCGCTTCCTTTTGTGGCTGCGGGCGCGGATCCCGAGGTCGTGCCGTCAAGAATGGCTTGGAGCCCGGCAATCTCGCCTTCGCAGGCGATTTCTATGGCCCTTTCCGGGTTGCCGAGCATGAGGTTCAGTTTGTCCGAGGTCGAGATGAGCAGGCTGACCATGGGTTGGTCGGCCTTGAGAACGGCATCCCGCAGGAGCGACATCACGCTCTCCATCACATGGGCGAGCTTGACGATGGGGTCGAAGCCAAAGAAGCCGGCGCCGCCCTTGAGGCTGTGAACAGATCGGAAAATGCTGTTCAGTAGGGCATTGTCCGTTGGGTTCGACTCGAGGGCCATCAAATCCGTTTCAAGGGTCTGCAAGTGCTCGCTGGACTCTTGAACAAAAAGATCGAGCATTTCCTGATCGGCACTCATTCGGCGTCCTCCTGGGTTATGATGGACATGCGGCGTTTAAGATTGAACACATTCAGAAATTGTTTCGCCTCCGGCGAGGCTTGGATTTTCAGGGCAAGTCCCCGGTTTTGACATTCCTGAGCCAGGGTAAGTAGAATCTTGATCGTTCCCGAGTCGAAGCTGGCGGTCTCTGAGAGGTCGAGTTCGACTGTGCTTGCGCCATCCGCCTTTTCGAGTGCCTTCTGGAGCTGTGGGGCGGCTTTGACGGCGGTCGAGACGTTCAACTCAAGACCAGGCGTGATCTTGAAGATGCCTTTTTGGTTCTTCGTTTTCATGCCGAGTGGTTTTTCTTAAGCTCCGACATGGACACAAGGTTGCCGATTTGCAGCACGGTGGTGAGGGTGTCTTGAGAGCTGATAACTCCGGCGATGAAACGGGTATCCAAACCGCTGAGTGCCTCCGGGGGAGGTGGCAGAACCTTTGTTTCGGGCGGTAGAATGTCACCAATGGCATCGACGAGAAGGCCGGTGGGGTCGGCATCCGCCAGTTCATGGTCTTCGGGTGGGTGGGGAAGGCGCACCAGGTCGTTTGTTGTCTTGAAAACGATGCAGCGGCTCGAGGGGCGGTTTTCAGGGATGGGGTGGCCGAGGCGTTCCTCCAAGTCGAGAGCCGTTAAAATCTGGCCTCTCAAGTGCACGACGCCGCGCACATAGGAGGAAGCCAGTTTGACAGGAGTCACGGATGGGCAGCGCAGGACTTCTTTAACCCAGAGAAGGTCACAAGCGTATTGCCGGCCGCAGGAAGTGAATCCCAGCCATTGCGATTCTCTGGATAAGGGTCCTGCTTTTGCGAGGCTAAGATTCACTTAAGATATGGTGAGGGTTGATCGTTAAAACGCCTTTTTAGCGGCGTCTCGATTTGGGTAAATATCCAGCGTGGTCTGGCCTTCAAATGGATTCTTAATATCTTTGAACGCAGCGACTTTCTGGTTGCTTGCAACGAGTGTGGGCAGGGTGAAGATATCATCATCCGATCCCACGATGCGCCACGCGATATCCAAGGCCTTTGCTTCGACAAGGATGCATGCGATGGCTCGGAGCAATGGGATTTCAAACTTTTTGACACCAGTCAGATCCATGATGAGTTTATTGTGCCCCGAGTTTACGAGACCGGAGAGCCTGGCACGGGAATAGCGAACCAAGTCGAGCGACCCGATCTCACTCAGATCCTCCGGCATGGAGACAACGAGAGCATCCTCGTCCATACTGTAGAAGAGCGGCGTGTTATCCAAATCCATGGCGCGGACTAAGCGGTCTGGAAGCTCTTTCAGGTCGAGAGGTTTCGTGATGCTGCCAACAAATCCTGTATCTTTCGCATTGTTTTGCTCGAAAGTTGCTGTTTTGACACAGAGACCCATAAGCGGCACCTTGCTCAATGCGGGATTCGAGCGCACGGTTGCGTAGAAGGTCAGGGCTGCTTTGTTAGGGTAAGCGAGGCTTATCAGAATGATGTCGGGTGTATTTTCAACTGGCACCGAGGAGGCGACTTCTGCAGCCGCTTCGGTCGGACTTGCACTGCCCACGACTTTCCAACCGCGATTTGAAACCGCTTTTTGGATGGACTCGATGATGGCCGGGTGCTCGTCAACAACGAGGATTTTTAGAGCATCCGTCACGGATTTCTGTTTCTTGCCGGGTCCTGCTGCGACCGCAGCTGGTGCTGCAGCTCCCTTGTGTTTGAGGTCCACCAGCTTTGATACGCGGTCAACGACGTTTGCTTCTGTGAAGGGTTTGACGATGTAGTCGCGGACACCCATTTTGGCGATCTTGAGAACATTCTCTTTACCGGCTTCGGCCGTGAGCATAATAACTGGAATGTCTTTGAGTGCCGGGTCTGCTTTGAGTTTCCCGAGGCATTCCACGCCGTCCATGACAGGCATGGTCACATCGAGAAGAATGACATCTGGTTTTTCATTGGCGGCTACTTCCAGGCCTTCGGCTCCATTGCTGGCGAACAGCATTTGGACATCATAAGGTGCAAAGCCTTTGTTGATAAGGGTGTGAATCATTCGACTGTCGTCGACGCTAAGAATTTTAGGTGAGCTCATAGATAAAAGAAAAAGTTAGTGTTCCAATGCGGCAAAAGCTTGAACAACCAAGCTGCCGGGGCATCCCTCAATCGTGTATTCGTTTCGAACGCTCACGGAGGCAGTCTTTGCCGAGACCCTGATATCATCGCCCTTTACGACGCTCGGAATGCTGAGGCTGCAATTGAAACCTGAATCGCACAGCTGGGACTTGAGGTTTCCCGTGATCATGTTTGTGAGTTCTGCAACGACATCTGAAACATCTTGGTCGCTGGCGCTTCCTCCGAGGATTTTTTCTGCCACGCACTGCGCCAGATCATAAGAAAAAGCGGTATAAACCATGCCGTTGACTTTTCCGCTGAGGCCGATGGAACCAGTCACGCCGACCAAACTTGCAGGCTGTGGTGCGTTTTCATTTCCCGTTCCAGGTTTGGCCGTGACACCTACCATGGTCTGCATGACCTCAGGAACATATCGGTTAAGAGTTGCTAAAAATAATTCGCCACCGGGCACGTTAGAGTTTGACATATTAATTTAGTTTGAACTTGGGCACATTTTTAACTGCTAAGAACTCCTCAAATTCGGCGTTCTCCCCTTGATGCGGCGACTCTTTGACCAAAATTACTCCATGTGGTCAATCGTCTTGTTGGATAAAATGGGAATTCCCTTCAAAATTTCCCGCATTCGAGTTCCAGTGTGATGGTCGGGCGGTCGCAAACCTCGGCTGGGCCGAAGTATTGAATTGGGCCGGGGAATGCGTATTGGGTTTCTTTCGCCCAGGATGCACGGTGTTTTTCGAATTCCTTGAAGGCGGGGCCGTCGAGTTCGACGAGGGCTTTTTTGATGACGGGCACCATTTTGCCGTGGCGGCGTTCCATGTTCATCATCTGGGCCATCGGAATGCCTCCGGCTTGCCAGTCGGCGGCTGGCTTGGTTAGGCCGCGAACGGAGCAGATGTAGCCTGTGAGGCCCTCGCGGAGGAGGAGGGCGGCGGTGAAGCCGAGCGTGTAGGTGTAGTCGGCATCGAAGTTCGACGGCACAGCGCAGCGGCCTTCGTAGCCGAAATAATGCGGCTGGGGCGAGAAGCTGGCTTTGTAGGTGCCAGCGGCTTTCATTTCTTTTAAGCGCGCTTCGACGAGGTCGATGAGGAGACGCTGGGTGTCGATGCGGGCGACTTGCACATTGCCGTGGGGATCGCGGTCGAGGATGAGTTGGTTCGCGATGTCATCTGGTAGGCTGCGATAGAGC
Organism: Terrimicrobiaceae bacterium; assembly: GCA_044340205.1. Lineage (GTDB taxonomy): Bacteria > Verrucomicrobiota > Verrucomicrobiia > Chthoniobacterales > Terrimicrobiaceae > UBA967. The sequence goes on along the minus strand of JBIIUB010000001.1, from coordinate 78,709 downwards.
GAGGCGGCGGCGGTGGTGAGCTTCGCGGCGACGAATTCGCGTTTCTGCGGGAGTGTTTCCAGGGCGTTGAAGGCGTCGCCGTGGTGGGCGAGAGTCTCGTTGAGTTCGCCGATGAGGGCGCCCATTTCAGGAACGAATTCGATGAGGCCCTCAGGAATGAGCACGGTGCCGAATTTTTCGCCGTTTGCCGCGCGGTGGGCCACTGTATCGGCAATCTGGTCGACGATCTGCTTGAGCGTGAGACCACGCTCGGCGACTTCCTCGGAAATGAGTGTGATATTCGGATGCGTCTGCAGCGCGCATTCCAGGGCGATGTGCGAGGCCGAGCGGCCCATGAGCTTGATGAAGTGCCAGTATTTGCGGGCTGAGATGGCGTCGCGCTGGATGTTTCCGATGAGGTCCGAGTAAACCTTGCTGGCTGTGTCGAAACCGAAGCTTGTCTCGATGTGCTCGCCGCGCAGGTCGCCATCAATCGTCTTCGGAACGCCGACCACACAGAGCGGGGCGTTGTTGGCTTTTGCAAACTCGGCGAGCTTCGAGGCGTTCGAATTTGAGTCGTCACCGCCGATGACCACCAGCGCGGTGAGATTGCGGGATTTTGCGGTTTCGAGGGCTTTGAGAAAATCCTCGTGCGATTCGAGTTTCGTGCGGCCCGAGCCGATGATGTCAAACCCGCCGGTGTTGCGGTAGCTCTCGAGGAGCTTGGCGTCGATTTCGATGCCCTTGTTCGTAAGAAGGCCGTCCGGGCCATTCAGGAAGCCGATGAGCGAGCTTTCGGGGTGGATGCTTTTAATGGCGTCGAAGAGACCGGCGATGACATTGTGCCCACCGGGGGCTGGGCCGCCGGAGAGGATCACACCGACTCGGATCGGTGAGGTTGCGGCTGGTGCAGAGCCTTTTTCAAAGGTCACTGCAGGCAGGTCGAAAGTGTTTGGAAAAAGGGCGCGGATTTCGCTGTCGCTGGATGTCGGCAACGGAGTCTGCTTCGCGGTGGATGCCGCGCTGAGCGAGGCTGGGAGCTTGGGACGGTATGCCGAACGGGCTTGGGCGAGTGCTGTTTGCTGGATCATGGAATTCGGTAGTGGGAAGGCGCTTTTTTAGCCTTCCCAAAAACGAACGCAAGCGCGGCCTTTACTCAGTAGCAGGCGGTGACTCCGGGGGCGTTGGAGTGCTGGCTGGATCGAGTGCTGGGGAGGAGTCTGGTGTCGGAGAAGGTGTTGGCGTCGGCCACGGGGGCACAAGATTTGGCCATTCGTGCAGTGGCACGGTGAGGCCGCCGAGTTCCTCAGCGAGTTGAGTGCATTTTTCCCGCCACTTCGCGAGATCAGGCGGGCCGGGTGATTCATCGGCCGAACCAGGGAAGACGAGGTAGGTCACATTGAGGTCGCTGGCGGCCCGGATGATATTCGACGAGCGCTGGCTGAGTTCGCGGCAGAGCAGCAGCGAGGCCTCACCGACTTTGTGGGAAGGGCCTGAATCGCCCAAGATGGCGGGATAGGCGCGGCCTTCATGGATCACGATGGCGTAGTCCCCGATTTTCGGCACGAAGGGGCCGGTGTGGTCGCGCATGATGAATCCCGGCAGGACGATGAAGGGGTCCACTGAGGAGACCAGAAAGCTCCATTTCTTGAGGTCGTGGATGCGGCGGGTTGCGAGGTCGATGCCTTCGTTGATCTGGGTCACGCGCGTCGGTTTGAGGTCGGGTTTGAGTTTTTCGGCTTTGAAATCGGAGAGTCGCTTTTCCTCGATCGCCAGCATGGGATTCGCCCGCTCGGTCTGTTTCGGCCAGCGGTAGCTCGTTTGGGGAAGAAAGAAAATGGATGACGAATCGACTTGGACATTGCGGTCGCCATCCGAGCCGTCCGTATTCACATCCATGTCCGCAATAACGAGCAGCGCGCGGCGCGATGTGGCGGTGTTCTCGAGCTCAAGCATCGTCTCGCAGTCGTAGAAATTATGCCGAGTGAGCACGGCGTCGAGGTTGGCGAGTTTGCGGTTGAGGTCGTTTGTTTTGAGTTCGTAGATTTTTTCAAAAAATGGAGACACCGAAGCGCTGGTAAGCAGGACGGGAAGGTCCTTGAAAACGCCCGGTAGCGAGGGGTCGCTTGCCGCGATGTCTTCGAGCGCGAGGGCAGGGCGTGGCAGGCGGGCGCGCAGGGTCAACTCGACTTTATAGGCATCCGGATCACGCCGGTCCTGCGATGCGAGTTCGTTCGATGCATTCGCGACGGCGGCGGACTCCAATGATATGCCGCTGAAAAGCGTGGCGGTCGGCAGGGGCTTGCGAACCAGCGCGGGTATCGGCTTCGGAGTCGGAACCGGTGTCGGCGTGGGGGAGGGCGTCGGCGTTGGGGGAGGAGGAGGTGGTGGCGGCGGAGGTTTCGGGCAGGCGGTGAGGCTGAATGCGGCGAAGCACACTCCGAGAGCTGCAAATCCCCTGCGCCACCTGCCTGCCGTCGCGCCCGTTTTCATTCCTCAGGTATGGGCGATGAAGGCCGAGTAAACATCCGGCGGGATGTCGAGCATCTTGTAATCGCTGGATGAAACGAAGAGCAGGCTTTGTTTGCCCTTGCCGAGAAGCTGTCCGAGCGAGTCGTAGATTTCGTGTTCCAGCGTGGCGAACTTGCGGTTGTAGCTGGCCACGCGGATTTTCACCTGCACTGTTTCAAACTCCCGGGTTTCGCGGACAAACTTGTGCTCGAACGAGCGGGTCAGGATGTAGAACGGCGTGTTCTTGAGATTGAACTTCGGCATGACGCGGTTGAAGAACAGTTCGCGCGCCTTACCGACCCACATGGCATACATGCCGAAATAGACATTGCCGACCGAGTTGGTGTCCGCATAGGTCGCGACGAGGGTGTAAACGAACCACTTGTCTTCAAAATGCCCTGCCAGGCTGTGCTGGGAGGCTCCCGGGTCGAGCACAGTGATCGGGCTCGCCACGCTCACAGCGCTCTCTGGGCGGGACGCAAGGGCGGAGGGTGCGATGGTGTCCAATTCCGCTGTATCACTCACGAATTCCTCTGAAGAAGTGGGCTTCAGCAGCAGCCAGATCACATAGCCGAGCGGCAGGAGCGAGCCGACGATTTGCAGGCTTGGCGAACGCAGGAAGTAGCCAAAGGAAAAAATGACCACCGCAATGCTGCCGATGCAGAACATTTTCACCTGAGGAATCGCATTCGCCGGGCTGACGATGTAGCAGCGCGCGATCGCTAGGATCGAGTAGCCAACAAAGAATGTGGCGTAAAAGATCATGAAAAATTCGAGCTCAAACTTGAGCATGACTCCCGCCACGGCGATGATGCCTGCAAGCAGGTAGGCTGGGATCGGCGAGGTGAGGAGCTTGGGCGGAACGAGTGAAAAAATCGGGTGGTTGCTCGTGCTGGCGTTTGATTGCAGGAACCACTTCAAGGCAATGTAGCCGCTGTCGAGCGTGGTGAGCACACACACGCAGATGAACACCGCGTAGGCGGCAAATGTCCATGACGACGCGTTGGAGAAGACCATGGTCAAAATCTCCTGGCCGTAGTTGTGGCCGGTGATTCCCATGCGAATGAACTCCCCCGCGCCCCAATTGAGTGCCCAGAGCGCTGTGATACCGTGCCAGAGGATGAGGCCGAAAAAGAGGAGCGAGCCTATGATATATCCGGCAGCGATGGAGACGCGCTCGCGGTGCATTTGAATCGCCCGCTGCCACTGCTGGAGGTCAAGCCACGGGCCGACGAGAAAACCGATGATGATCGGCACGGCGTAGCCCCAGTAGTTCCAGTCGTTCGTAGGCAGCTTGGGAATCGTCAGAGGACCGGTTCCCTTTCCGAGTGTGTGCACAGTGAGAATCACCAACGCCGGAGCCAGCAGCAGGAAAAGCGCTCCATGGCTGAACTTGATGCGTTTGATGTCAAATTCCTCGCCAAACAAAATCGCTGCAGCCAGCACCACAAGCATTGTGAGCGGTAGGTAGAGGAGTTCCGGACGGAAGCCAAGCGGTGCCCAAGCGTAGCGGATGAATGCAAAAATCGTCAGCGTGATAGCGAGCAACTGGTAGAGGAAAAAAACCAATCGGAACGGCCTCGACCAGGAGGCAAAAAATTTCGCCAGCGACTCGGATCCCGACTCCCTTCGGGCCAAGTGGTGTGTGACCAAGCCGAAGATCAGAAGCCCCAGAAAATTCGGGATCGCAAAGGTCAGCAGTCCGAAGAGTCCGAATTGCGTGGTGAATTGAACCGAGAAGAACAGGCCGAGCCCCCACATCCAGGAAAGCGCGACGGAGATTCCCCAGAGCACGGCGCCAAGAGCGCGGGGGATTTGAAGAGGCGATGTTTTAGCCATTGATGTCCTACTCATACAACGGGCTTGCTGAAGTCGCAATCTCTTCCAAATTCCAATGCCAGCACTGAACAAGTAGTCGCACTTTTGCGTTCAATTGAAGCGCAGGGTCATTTATCAAGGACGCGTGTTGTTTGATTCCCAATCTTCCCCTGTTTTCCTGACCGGTTGCGGCGTTCTGGCCGGAGGGGTGGATTCCGTGGGAGGGCTTTTTGAAGCCCTGTGTGCTGACAAGTTGGTTGGTGGTTCCTTGCCGGACTCGAAGCAGCTCGCGGAAATCGCGGGATTGGACCCGGGGGATGCTTCGATTCTGGCCCGTCACCAGTTGCTCGCTTTGGCTGTGGTGGAGCGCGCTTGGAGTTCGGCGGGACTTCCCGCCGAACGCAACCGCTTGCGCGGGGAGGGGACGAAACATCGCTTGCCTGCGATCGGGTGCGTGAGTGGAAGTTCGCTCGGGGGCTTGGTGGCGATGGAGGAGGACACGGCCGCCTCAGAAAAATTCTCACCGTATTCGATCAGTCGCTGGCGCGGGAATGCCATCGCCGCTGCTGCGACTCTTCGATATGGGCTCGGGGGAGCAGATTTCTCACTGAACGCGGCCTCCGCCACCGGAGCGCAGATTCTTTACTTGGCTGCTTCATTGGTCGCCTCGGGAATGCTGGATGCCGTGGTGGCCGTGGCGGCGGATGCCGAGGTGTCGCCGTCGCTGAGATCCGCCATGGGCCGTGGCGGCAGTGTGACGCGAAATTCGGATTGCAGGCCCCTGAGTGCTGGTCGCTCTGGAATGCTCCCTGCGGAGGGTGCCGCCTGCGTGATTTTGGAGTCCGCCGCCCATGCCTCGCGGCGTGGCGCATTGCCCCTGGCCAAGTGGCTTGGTGGAGGATGTGCCAACGAGGCTCGGCATCTCATGGCTCCGGACCCCGGGGCAAAGGTGCTTGAGGGACTTCTTTTGGATGCAAAAAATCAAGCCGCGCCTGTGGATTGGATTTCGCTTCATGCCACTGGGACGCCTCGTTTCGATGCGGCAGAGATTGCCTGTGTGCGCCGTGTTTTTGGAAAGGAAGCGCCTTGGATTTCCGCCATGAAAAGAACGACCGGCCATGCGCTGGCGGCCTCCGGGCTTCTGGAGGCGAGTCTTCTCGCCGAGGGCCTGCGTATCGGGAAATGGCCTGCCTGGCCGGGGAACATAGACCCTTCTTTTGAACTTCCCGCAAATCCGGCGCCTCCCGCGCATCCGCCCGCCACAGCCCTTCAGATCGGGCAGGGCATGGGAGGCACTGTGGTGGTCAACCTGCTGGGCAGGGCTTGAAGCGGCCGCCTACAACCTCGAAGTCGTGTTGCCCGTCCATTTCTGAAGAAGCTCCAGCCACTGCTCGGACATTGTGAATTGCAGCATGGCATCATTGATTTGCTTGTAGTCCTTGTGGCCCTCGTGAACGGGAATGGCGAGAAAAGCCTCTCGGAGGCGGAAGGCGGGGATATTGATATGGACTCGCGGCCTGCGCGCGGCGAATTCCCGGCGCACATAGGAAAGGGTGTTGCGGTCGCCCACGACGGCTTCGATTTTGCCGGTGGCCAGGTCTTCGAACGCATCCGGGATGTTTTCGTATTCGTGGGTCATGACGCCGATGCGTTGCAGGATTTGAGCGGAGAGGGATCCTCGGAGGGCTCCACAAGAGAGGTGGTTGAAGTCCGATATGCTTTCGATGCTGTTGTTCAATTGCGTCGAAGCCATGCTCGATGTGACCGTGGCTGTGAAGGCGGAGACCAGCACCACGCCGAAAATCATCCAGAAAACAGCGATGATCCGCCCGGCGATGGTCGCCGGTGTTTTGTCACCGTAGCCGACAGTGGTCATAGTGACCGCCGCAAACCAAAGCGCGGAGCCGATGCCTGTGATGCCTCCGCGGAAATGCCCGGCACCATGATGCCGCTCGGCGAACCAGAGCAGGAGGCTGATCGCAAGCATGGCCACAAAGATGCCGACGAGATACTTTGCGATAGTCCAATTGAAAAAATCCTTAAGGACGCTTTTCCATGACGACTCCCAGCTGACTTTGTTTAGAGCTATGCAGAGGCTTGAAGTTAGAAAAGGCTGGGTGAAATCCACGATTTTCTCGGCTTCTGGAGTCACTTCAATCTCGCCGGCTGCCGCGTCGATTTTCCCTTCCGCCACCTGCTGGATGAGATTTTCGTAGGGAACTTCGACGAATTCAATCGGCAGTCCGGTGTTTTCGCTGATTCCCTTCCAGAGACCCGGGGCAAGGCCAGTCCAGGTGCCGTCTGGATTTTTCAAGGCATATGGCGGCTTCTCGTGGATGCCAATGCGCAGCGGCGTCTTGGCCTCGCTGGCTTGCACAGCTTGAAATGCGCCTGCGAGAAGAAGCAAAAGCAAAGCCAAGCGAACCGCCCAACTCCCCAAGCCACTTTGCATTCCAATTCCCCTCATTATTGACCTCGCCGGATGCGCGATCCGGGGAAGTTGACAATGAAACGCCATACGATTTTCTCGCGGTTTTCGATTTCCCAGTTTTCAGGGTTTACCTTGCAAGGGACTTCGTAGCGGCGGATGTCGATGACGGTGTCGTAGCCGCGATCGGCAAAGATATCGATGATCATGGCCAGCACGAGCGGGTCGGCGAGCAAGGGATTCTCGGAGTTGATGTGCGCCCGGCCGGACATGTTGTGCCGGCGGATGATGGGCATGAATTTTTCATCGATGAGCGCAACGGACTGCTCGAAAAGATCGGGGTGCTCTGCGTTGTAGGAGTCCAACCGCATGACGAGCTCCTGCCTAGCATGAATGCTCAATTCCCTGGCGATCGGGATGCGGGAAATCTTGTCGAAAGTGCTCTGATCGAGCTCCAGCGAGCTTTGATAGCGCAGCTCGTCCTGGATGCGGCGCTGCACATCGTCCACCGTGCCATGGGCGTTGACATAGTGGTAGTGGAAGACTTGGCGCAGGGTTTTCAGCGACTCGTAGGTGACTTCCTTGAAGGTGCGGTAACGGTTGCGTGCAGCCTCGTCGGACAAATCCGTGGCACGCGTTTCAACCAACTCCCCGACGCCGGAGGCCTCCACGGAGGCGTTGTGGGCGCGGGCGCGCTCGCCACGGAGAATCTGACGACGAACGGATTCCGCCTCGTCCACGAAGAGCACGACAATGTGGAACATCGGTTTGCGAAACTGCGCAGCGAGGGGCGTTCCGATATACTGGTGGCGCAGATTATTGAGCTTCTCGTGAAGCAGGCGCAGGCAGAGGACCTGGACTTTCGTGCGTGGGTAGCCATCCACCACCACGCCGGTTTGGTTTTCAGGATGCAGCAGCGCTCGCAGGAGGAGACCGGTCACCTCGCGGTCGCCAACCATCATGCCGGCATCGATGAGCTTGCGCGCGGCCGGGCTCTGGAGCAGCGAACTCACCACAATCGGCTCTGCGGTGAGGCTGCGATAGTTTTGGATGAAGCGTGTCTGAGTGCCTTTGCCAGCACCGGGAGCGCCATTCAGCCAGATGACCTCATTGGGAAATTTGAGGCCTTCGATTCCGACTTCATCGACCAAATCCTGCCAAGCGGCATTGAAGATGAGATTGGCATCCTTGACCTCGAGGTCGATCGCTTGGGGGTTCGAGGCTTTGGAGTGCTGCGTGGGAGGAGCGGGATCTTGAGAGGTTTTCATCAAAAGTTGGGGCGAACTTGGCAGATGTTCTCTCCAAACTCAACGCCTTTCACCCGATAAGCTGGCTGGCATCCTCGATGGTTAGGCCTGTAACGAATTCCGGATCGAGTAGTTCCATGCTGAGGGTCTTCTTTTTCGCCTGCATTTCCAGCACGCGATCCTCGACCGTCTCGCGGGCGATGAGCTTGATGGAAGTGACGACATTTTTTTGTCCTATGCGGTGTGCGCGGTCTGTGGCTTGGGCTTCCACAGAAGGATTCCACCACGGGTCGAAATGAATGACGGTATCCGCGCCAGTGAGGTTGAGGCCTGAACCTCCGGCTTTGAGGCTGATGAGAAAAACGGAGATGGTCGGGTCGGATTGGAAGCGCTCCACCACGGCCCCGCGATCTTTTGTGGAACCATCCAGCCTGCACCACGAGATGTCGGCCTCGTCGAGTGCCGGCGCAATCAGGTCGAGCATCGAAGTGAATTGGCTGAAAACGAGTGTGCGATGGCCGCCATCCACTGCCTCGCCGAGGAGCTCCAGCAGGGCTTCGAGTTTCGCCGACGGCGCTTTGGATTCGCCATTCAGCAGGCGAAGGTCGCAGCACGCCTGACGCAGACGCAGGAGGGCGGTGAGAACCTTCATTCGGGCGGCTCCGCCGGACTCGCGAGCGGCATCGACCTCGGCGCGCGCGGCAATCTGGAGCTGCGTGTAGGCGGCTTTTTGGTCTGGCGTAAGCTCCACCTGCACGACTTGTTCGATCTTCGGTGGAAGTTCCTTGAGGATTTCCGATTTCGTGCGGCGAAGCATCCATGGTTTCACGCGACGGAGCAGCCGTGGCCAAACGCCGGCGGATTCCCCGGCGGCGAGTGGTTTTTCGTAGCGTTCCTGGAAATCCTTCCGCGTGCCGAGATAGCCGGGCAGCAGAAAGTCGAAGAGCGACCAGAGGTCGCGGATCGAGTTTTCAAGCGGTGTTCCGGTGAGGATGAACCGGGCTTTTGAGCGGATGGCACACGCCGCCCGGGCGTTCTGGCTGTCGGGATTTTTGATGTGCTGGGCTTCGTCGAGTGTCGTTGTAGAAAATGCCAGTGCTTTGTAGTGCTCGGCATCCCGGCGCAGTAGGGCGTAGCTGGTAATGACCAGATCATGGTTTGGGATTTTTGCGAATTGCCCCGCGCGTTCGGAACCCTCGATGGCCAAGACGCGCAATTGTGGACAGAACGCCGCTGCCTCGCGGCTCCAATTCCAGACCAGCGAGGAGGGGCAAACCACCAAGTGTGGACCGGGAAGAGACTCCATCATCGCCAGCGCTTGAATTGTTTTTCCAAGCCCCATCTCGTCCGCAAGAAGCCCTGCCGCGCCTTGGCCGGCATTTTTCAAAAGCCAGAGAGCCCCTTCCACCTGATAAGGCCGCAGGCGTTCGCGAAGGGGGCCCAGCGCACCCCCATTGAGGTCGCCAGCGGGTGAGGGCATTTGCCCCGTCCAATCGGCAATGCTCGATTCGATGTAGCCGCGTTGGGATTCCCGAAGTTTGTAGGCACCGCGTTCCTGGGAGGGATCACAGTCCCGGAGGACCTCCTCCAAATCACTCGCCAGTTCGGCGTCAGGCACGGCCAGGCGTCCATCGGACAGCCGCAGCTGGGGTTTTCCGCTTTGCAGTAGGCGTTGTAGATCCTGGGCACTGAGAACAGCCTCCTTGCCTGCGGTGAAGTGGATATGGAAATCCAGCCAGCCATCACTCCGCTCCTTCAGCGCAAACCGTGGCTCGAAGCGGACGATATCCTTGGTGACATGCTGGAAACGCTCGCCCTCCCGGATGCTCCATTCCTTTTTGAGTCGGGGGAGATCGGTGGCGAAAAATTTGACGACGGCATCCTCGCCGCGCAGGACGGCTTTTCCTTTGTCGTTTTCAAATCCACACCCTACGAGCTTCGCCAGTGCGGCGGCTTCGGCCATGGGATTTTGAGCTCCCTCTTGCGAGTAATGAAACGAAATCACCCCTTCGAGATGGCGCAGCGAGCCTTCGATGGAAAACTCCACGCGCGGGCACTCGGCTGTCACTGCTTGTGGCGCCGAGGTTTTGATGATCGAGGGGGATTTTGCCACACGCTTCGGAGCCGGCGCGATGATTTCGAGCGCGGTAGCGATGGCATGGGCGCAGATCACTCCGCGCTGTCGCGAATCTCGGCATGGACAGAGATTCTCGACATCCACTGGATTTTTGATTTTCAGGCCTGTCGAAAATTCCTTCCCTCCCTCGCTGATTCGCCCCTTCAGCACGGGAGGCTCGTAGCTGGCTTCGCTGATTCGTCCCGCATCGCGAATGGCTTTTGCCTCTTTGAAAACCGGCCAACCGCCGAGCGAGACGAGGAATTTTTCTGTGATTTCCATGTGGGGCAAGGGGCATGTTGATAGCCCGCAGCCGATCTTCATGAAATGAGAAACTCCTCATCCTTGACACCTCGCACGCCCAAGGTTCTACATGGAAAAAATGAAACCCGCCCTCGTTGCCGCCTCACTGGCCCTTCCGCTCCTTGCCTCCTGCACCACTCTTCAAAACCGCAGGGATCTTTACTCACCCCAGCCGGTCAATGGTCCCTACACCCGCATGCTGAAAGACGGAAGTTGGCGCAAACAAAAGCCGGCCCCTGTCAAAGTGGCTCCCGAGTCCTCTGCGGATGGCTCCGCTTCGCATGATTCGAAGGAAGTGAAGCCGCCCGTCGGCGGGGATATCTAAGGCGTCATCTCGGTGGATGCGGCGGGCGAGGGATCTGCTTTGGGAGGTTTGATTTTATCCAAAACATCCGCCAGCGAGGGATCCGCGGTGAGCATGGCTTCGCGCATGGCTTTTTGGAAATTCTTGGCGGCCTCGCGCCGGTCCTCGGGCGTTTGAGCTGATTTCATGGCCGCCTCCGCCGATTGAACGGCTGGTGCCTGCTTGGCGATTTCGCGGGCGGCTTGGAGACGATCGCGTTCGGCCGGCGGGAGCTTCTGGATGGCACTCTCCATCTGACCGGCGGGTCGGTGTTTTTTTTCTTTGGCCCCGGACTCTTTTTCCTTCGACTTCACAAAATCGCCGAGTTTTGCAGCGAGTTCGGGATTCTTGGATGCTATCGACTCGCGCATGGCATCCCTCAATTCCTTCGAGGCTGCCTCGGCCTTTTCCCGCAAGGCTTGGATTTTCGGATCCTTCATGGCCTCCTCCCGCGCTGCCTTGAATTGATTCCTCACCTCCTCAGGGAGGCTTTCGATAAACTCTCGCTGCTTCCTCCATTCACCGGGCCCCTGTTTTTGAGGATCAGGCGAGGCAGCGGGTTGTTGGGCTGTGGCAAGGAGCGGGAATCCGCAGAGGGCTGCGATGGCAATGAGTGTTTGGATGGGTTTCATATGTCAAAATCTCAAACCCGCAGGGATTCGAAAAGTTGCGGACTTTTATTTGGCGGTCGCGATTTCGTTTTGAGTGACCGGCAGGCGGATGATGAATGTCGCCCCCTCGCCCGGGGTGCTGCGGAGGGAGATTTGCCCGCCGTGTGCGAGGACGATGTTTTTCACAATCGAGAGGCCGAGTCCTGTTCCTCCGGCATCGCGAGCCCGGTGTTTGTGCACGCGGTAGAATCTTTCAAAAATGTGGGCCTGATCCTCAAGGGGTATGCCGACGCCGTTGTCGGAAATCAAAATCTCCACCCAATCTCCTGCAAGGCCCGCGCTGATCCGAATCATGGGCGAGCGGGATTCCCCGTGGCGAATGGCATTGTTCAGAAGATTCCAATAAACCTGCTCGATCCTGTTTTCATCGGCATCCGCGAAGGTGGCGTCCTGCTCCCAGTTCAATTCAAAAACGGCCTGTCCAGCCGTTCCACTGGTGTCCAAGTTTTCGATGACCCGCTGCGCGAGCTTGTGGAGGTTCACGCGCGAAAACTCCAAGCGCCGCCCCTTGCCCTCCATGCTGGAAATCGTGAGCAGGTCCTCCAGAAGAAGGAAGAGCCTTTGCACATTGCGATGGATGGCCTGCAGCGAGGTGGCCGTCATTTCCGGATCCTCGATGGCGCCGTCCTGGAGCGTTTCGACATAGCCGTTGATGACGGAGAGGGGTGTGCGGAATTCGTGCGAAACATTTGCCACGAAATCCCTGCGGGCCGCTTCCAGTGTCCGGATGGCTGTGACATCCTGAAACACCAGCAACACAGCCTGCGGAAGCTGGTCGGAATCCCTCGACATGGGGGAGATGTGAATGTCGAAATGCCTTTGTTGGACCGGACCCGTCGCCGAGGGGAATTCAAAAACCAGCGCCAGGTCCTGCTTGCCACCGTTCGAGAGGGTCGCTGTGACCGCCTGCTCGATTTCATGTCGTCGGAAGACCTCAAGCACGGAGCGCCCCACATGGGATTTCGCGGCTGGGAAGAACGCTTCGAGGGATTCATTGACGAGCGTGATCCTTTTTTCGCGGTTGGCGATTACGATGCCTTCTTTCATGCCGGAGAGGATGCCGCGCAGGCTGAGTCCGCCCTCCACCATTTGCTCGTCGAGTTGGCGTAGGCGCTCGGCGATTTTTCGGATGTGCAGGGCCGTGGCCTGGTAGGTCGAGGGCTCGGAGTCGAGGACCGGGAGTTGGAAGTTCCCGCCTGACAGTTGCCGGATGTCCTCGCGGATGCGGTTCAGAGGGCGGATAAATCGATGGTGGATCAACCAAACCGCGACACCCACTGCGGCCAGAATCAGGAAAATGCCAGTCGCGCTCAAGCTGCGGAATCCGTATTGAAGCGGTAGCCTTGTCCCCTGATGGTTTCCAACTTGCCTGCATGGTCACCGAGTTTTTCGCGAAGGCGCCGCATATGTGTATCTACCGTGCGGGTGTCCGCTCCGGTTGAATACCCCCAGACATCGCTCAGAAGACTCTCGCGGGTGAGAATCCTGCAGCGATTGGTGACGAGGTTGAGCAGGAGCTTGAACTCGATCGTGGTAAGATCCAGTCTTTGATCATTCAGCGAGGCCCGCAGGGCGGTCTTGTCGATGGAAATACCGTCCACATCAAGCACATTGACCTCTTCGGCTGCGCTGCGGATGCGCCGCAGGAGGCCTTGCACACGGAGGACGACCTCTTTCGGGCTGAACGGCTTGGTGACATAGTCGTCGGCTCCGAGTTCCAAACCTTTGACGCGGTCCTTCACCTCGCTGCGGGCTGTGAGCATGAGCACCGGAATCGTCGAGGTCTCGCTGTCGGCCTTCAAGGCGCGGCACACTTCCAAGCCGGTCATTCCCGGCAGCATGAGGTCCAGCACAACGGCGTCGGGCCTTTTGGAGCGCACAGCAGCAAGGCCCGCATCCCCGGAATTCGTGATCTCCACTTTGAATCCTGCTTTCTTGAAATGGTAACGCAACAAGTCCACCACATCGCTTTCGTCTTCGACCAACAGCACGGTGTCATCCATGGGGCCTCCTTAAACAAGTGCCCGGCGACCTGCAAGGGGACAAATGCAACAAAAAGATCAGGTCACCGCTTGGTGGTTCAGAAAAAACAATTAAAAACTGAACCGCGGTGACCTGAGTTGTTGTCTCAACTGATAATTTAGACCTGCGCTCCATCGCGGTGTTCAAAGTTTTTTCAAAAAAATTTCAATCCTCCAAAACCAGCCCCACCGGACAGTGGTCGCTGCCGGGGATGTAGTCGTGGATGAATGCGGATTTCAGGTATGGCGTGAGCTTGGCCGAGGCGCAGAAGTAATCGATGCGCCACCCGATATTTCTCTCCCGTGCGCCATTCTGGTAGCTCCACCAGGTGTAGCGCCCACCGCCCGGCTCGAAATGGCGGAAGGTGTCCACATACCCCGCCGCCAGCGTGCGGTCGAAGGCCTCCCGCTCCTCGATCGTGAATCCAGCGTTCTGCGTGTTGTCCTTCGGCCTCGCCAGATCGATCTCTCGGTGAGCCACATTCATGTCGCCGCAAAAAATGACGGGTTTGGTTTTTTCGAGTGCCGTGAGGTGGTCAATAAATGCGGGAGTCCATTCTCTCGTGCGGTAGTCCAGTCGAGTCAGCTCACGCTTGGAATTGGGCGTGTAAACATTCACCAGGAAAAAATCTCCCATATCGGCGCTGATGACGCGTCCTTCCTTGTCATGTTCCTCGCGGCCTATGCCATTGATGACGCTCCAGGGCTTCTTGCGGGTGAGGATTGCCGTGCCTGAGTAGCCGGGCTTGATGGCCGCATTCCAGAAAACCTCGTATCCATCGAATGTCCGTGGCACCTGTTCCTCACGGGCTTTGACTTCCTGCAGGCAGATCACATCGGGCTTTTCAGCCTCCAGATAATCCATGAACCCCTTGCCGAGGATCGAGCGAATGCCGTTCACATTCCATGAGATCAATTTCATGGAACCAGAGAAACATTCCGCAGGCCCGATCCGCGAGAGCGAAATGGCATCCGGGTTCAGTTTGTTCCTTTTGCCCGCTTCAGCGAGCGGGCGTGATGGAACAGGTATTGTTGGACATAGCCCGCATAGGGGCCGAGTCGCCGCCGCGCGTAGCGGGCGAGTTCACCCGCTGTGCCGTCGCGTCCCCCGCGCATGGTGAGCAGGATGCGGTGAATCCATGTGTCGATCGGCACGGCGTCCAGGCGCTCGTAAGCGAAGAGCAGAATGCAATTCGCCACCTTCACGCCCACCCCCGGAAGCGTCGTGAGGGATTTGCGCAGCGCCGGTGTTTTTTGTTTGGCAATCGTGTCGAGGCTCAGCCTGCCTTCGGCGAGGATGCGGGCCGTTTGAAGCAAATTCGCGGCCCGGTAGCCCAGTCCGCAATCCCGGAGGATGGACTCCGTTGCCCCCGCCATTTTCTCGAACGAGGGATAGACCTGTATTTTTGAGCCTTCCACGGGTGTGCCGAGTCTTTCCCTCATGGCCAGCGACATGGAGCGGATGTGGGCGACCTGCTTCATCGAACTCGTGATAAATGTCGCCGTGCACTCCCAGTGTGGCTGGCGGAGGATGCGCATTCCCTCGCAAGCGGAGAGGGCTGCTTGGCTCATCGGATCACTCGGAAATGCGGCGGCGATTTGTTCCAGCGGGTGATCCAACGCAAAGTGCCGCGCAATCGTTCCGGGGTCGCCTTCATGCACAACAAGACGCCGGTTTTTTTCTGAAACCCGCACCGGCATGGCTCCAATGAGTCCGCTCCAGGAGGCGTCCGCATTTTGGTTCCAGTGGAAGACCTGCCCGCTCTGCAGGGTCGCAGCGAGGTCGATCCGGGAGGAGAAGAGATCGCTCACGCCTCCTCCAGCCAAGCCAGCGCCTTCATATAGCTCTGTCGCTCCAAATAGTGGCGGAGATTCGGATCGGTATCCGGCGGCAGGCTGCCAACCAACCCTTCCAGCGTGGCCGCCGCAGACTTCAACGCCTCCAAATGCGCCGCCGCATCGCGGTCGCGGAAGGCGTGGTCGGCCACGATGTCCAGGCGGGCTTTGACAGCGGCATGAAGTGTCTTGTGAAGGGTGGCGTGGTCGCTCATGGCTGTTATTTCATAGGGAATTTGCCGTCCTGCCACAAGCCGCCGAGTTCCTCCTTCCCATGTCGTGATTCGTTTCCATAATGACGCACAAATTCCCATGATCTCAAACCTGCTCAGCGCGCTCGGAGGCTCCACAGACAGCATCGTCGCCTCGTTCCTCAAACCCGAATTGGAAAAACACCTCGCCGGAATCGGCACGGTGCAAAAAATCGAACTCGATACCCCGAACAAGCGCGCCTCCGTGACCCTCGCCATGCAAGGCGACCCCAATCCGGTCAAAATCCAGATCGACCGCTACTCCCTCGCTCCATCCGCCGCAGGCTCCCTGCTAACGATCCACGATTACTCCTGCCCGACACACGAATGGCTCGCCAAGCTGGCTAAAAAATTCAAACCAACCTTCGAAATCCCTCTCCCCGTCCCCTACGCCATGGCCAGCGCGCTGGTGTGAGGTTTTACTCAACTGCCTGCCTTTGCCTCTCCGTTGTTGGTTTTGGGGTGAGGCGCAGCATCACCTCGTTGCGTCGCAGAAAAGAGGGAGTCCATGGCGGGTCGAAGTATCCGAAGACCGGTGACTCCAAGCTCACGAGTCCCTTTTCGGCGATCCAGGTCTTGAGGAGGGCAAGGGCTTCCGATTCCTTTGCCGCAGATCGAGTGCCGCCGAATCGAAGCACGGCAAAGCGGCCTGCAGGGATTTTTTCAAGGCTCAGCGAGGAGTCCAGCGGCGCCGGGGCATCTTCGAAAGAAGACTTCGCCAGAAGGACGAATGCCATCGTGCGGGGCTCTTGCGAAATGAAGACGGGCGTGGTCATGGCGATCGACTCCCGGATTTTGTTGTTGCCCGAGATGTAGCGAAAAAGTTTCCCGAATCCGGTATTGCTTCCATCAGCGCCTGAATTTGCCATCCCGGTTCGCACAATCGCCAACTCCGGGTAATCCCGCAGTTCGCAGTCCCCATCAGATAAAACCACAGAGTAGGGCGCCGACTCATATCCCGAGCGGGAGGTCTTGCAGCCCCAAAAAGCCAGGGCAACGCCTGCGACAAGAAGGACCGGGACAATGATCGATGGGCTCATGGCATCAATCTACCCGCAGCAGGAAAAATGGCGAATTTCATCGCAGGCACGCACACGGCAGGAAAGAATTCGGCAAGCATGTGCCAACCCAATAACAGTGCGAATCCCGTGTGCTCAACCACTCCGTATCGCATTCCTGTCCTGTCGTCGTGAGTCGGAATATCCCGCTCTTCATTGCCTTTCGCGTCTTCTTCAATGCGCGCTTCTATTACCCAGTTCTTGGGGTCCTTTTTTTGGATCTGGGTTTGAATTTGGAGCAATATGCGACACTGAATGTGATCTGGGCGGTGACGATTCTGCTGCTGGAAATTCCGTCCGGAGCGTTGGCGGATGCGATTGGCAGGCGATGGATGGTTATACTCGCTGGAGCCCTCATGGTCGGGGAAATGGCCGTTTTCGCCTTCGCTCCCGCAGGAGCGTGGCTTTTCCCGCTGTTGGTTCTGAATCGAATCCTGAGCGGCGCGGCTGAGGCCTGTGCGAGCGGCGCGGACGAAGCGCTCGCCTACGACTCGCTGCCCGTCGAGGGTCGGGATGAACGGTGGCGAGCTGTCTTGGCAAACCTCATCAAGTGGTCAGCTGGCGGTTTTTTCGTGGCCATGATCCTCGGCGCCCTGGCGTTTGACCGTCATTTTTTGGAAGCGGCTGCAAATCTCTTCGGCTGGAGCAGTGGCGTCGGCAGCACCACTCGATGGCCGGTTTATCTGACACTGGCCACCTCCGTGCCGGCATTGATCTGCGCTTGTGCCATGCGAGAAACTCCTTTCGGCGACAAGTCCGAGTCTCGGCGGCATCCTATGCGCGAGGCACTCGGCAATATCTTGACCGCGGCGCGCTTTGTTTTCTTGGACACTCGGGTTCGCCTGCTTTTGCTTTGCGCCATCTTGTTTGACTCGCTCGTGCGCTTGTTCCTCACCTTTGGCAGCAATTACTATCGGCTCATCGAGATTCCTGAATTTGTTAATGGCGTTCTCGGATCGTTCTATGCCTTGCTGGGATTCTCGGCTGCAACCCTCGCCAGACGCATGGCATCCAACCTCACTCCCGTGCAAGTATTCTCACTGCTTGCAGCACTGATTTTTTCCGGCCTCGTCGGTCTGTGCCTCGCCACGCCAGTCTGGGGAGTGTGGGTGGTCATCCCCTTCGGGCTTGCCATGCCGATGATGTCCTATTTCGTCTCAAACTACCTGAACCAATGGACCGATTCCTCCCTCCGCGCCACGGTCCTGAGCTTTCGCGGAATGGCCCTGAACATCGGCTACGCTCTCGCAGGCATCGGCTTTGCAAGCGTTGTGTCGAACATCCGCACCTCCGGGGCCCTCGCCTCGGAAGACGCCATCTTTGGAAAAGCCCTGCTCAGCTTGCCAATCGCCTTCGCTCTCGGCTGCATGGCACTCGCCCTCATCGCATGGCGGAGCAAAGGAAAAATTTCAGGCCCGTCCGATAGTTCCTGCGCTTAGGCCGCTGAAGCAGTTTCCATCGGCCTTGATTTGAGTAAAAAATCCTACCGACTATTGTGTAGGGAAGTGGCTGGACCCGGAATCGAACCGGGGACACGAGGATTTTCAGTCCTCTGCTCTACCAACTGAGCTATCCAGCCGTGAAGGGGACAGTAAAAGTATGACGACGGTTTTCAGGACGCAAGGATTTATCGCGGGGAAAATTTGGCGCGTTCGTTGGCGGCGCGTCTGGATTTGAAAAACTCGACTTGGCCGCACGGGAAGCTGTGATATTTTGCGGGTGTGAAAAAAGCGTCACCTCCTGTTTTCAAGGCAAAAACCCCGGTTTCGATTTGGATCAAAGCGGTGGGGTTTGGTTTGTTGGTCTTTGCTTTTATTCTTTTTGCTGTCTGGCAAATGGGCGCTGGAATCACCGATGCGAAGATGACCGGGACTGTGGTGGCCAAGGATTTCAAACCGATGGCGGAGCCGGAGAAGCAAATCACTATTCACAAGGGGGGCGAGGTGAGGACGGACAAGGTCGATGGGGACTATGTCATCACGGTCGAGGTGCCGCAGAAGGACGGGACCAAGAAATCCTATACGGTTTGGCTGAATGACAAGGCGCGATACGATGCTGTGAATGTTGGCGACAACTTTGATGTCGGTCCCTACCTAGTTCGTTAGCTGAGCCGTGGTCGTTCTTTTTTGAACGAACGCGACAGGCGGCTTGTCACATTCCCTCGCAACCGCAAAAATCCCGATTCCGATTTTTCAATGAGCATCAATACCTCCGAATTAACCCAGCAAGTTCAAGAAAACCGCCAGTGGGTCGAACCCCTCGTTAATGAAGTCTCCCGCGTGGTGGTGGGGCAAAAAGTCCTCGTCCACCGCCTCCTCATCGGCCTTCTTTCAAATGGTCATGTCCTCCTCGAGGGTGTGCCCGGTCTGGCGAAGACGCTCACCGTCCGCACGCTGGCGAACTCGATCCGCACGGGCTTTCAGCGTCTGCAGTTCACGCCGGACCTTCTTCCGGCGGATCTCATCGGCACGCTGATTTACAACCCGCGCGACGGCGAGTTCAGCACAAAGCTGGGGCCGATTTTTTCAAACCTGATCCTTGCGGATGAAATCAACCGTGCGCCGGCCAAGGTGCAGAGCGCGTTGCTGGAGGCCATGCAGGAGCGCCAAGTTACGATTGGTGAGCAGACCTTCAAACTGCCGGATCCCTTCCTCGTTCTGGCCACGCAGAATCCGATCGAACAGGAGGGAACATATCAACTGCCCGAGGCCCAACTCGACCGTTTCATGCTCAAGGTGCATGTGGGGTATCCGACCCGTGAAGAGGAACGCTCGATCCTTGATGCCATGGCCACTTCGTCGCCGCGCCTCGGGGTGGAAGCCGTGGTTGGCCCAGAGGAAATTGTCCGCGCCCGTGGAGTCGTGAACGACATCTATGTGGACGACCGGGTGAAAGACTACATCGTCAACATCGTGTGGGCGACGCGCGATCCCGCTTCGGCGAAGCTCAAACTCGATGGCATGCTGCGTTACGGGGCTTCTCCACGCGCAACGATCTTCCTTACGCTGGCGGCGAAGGCGAATGCATTCATTGCCGGCCGGGGATATGTGACGCCGCAGGATGTGAAGAGCGTGGGGATGGATGTGCTCCGCCATCGCATCGGCGTGAGTTACGAGGCGGAGGCTGAGTCGATAACAACCGAGTCGGTCATCGAGCAAATTTTCGCCGGAGTGCCGGTGCCTTGAGTTTGGATAAGACCGATGCCTTCCCGCGCGAGCGGGAGGGCTGTTTCCCAAGCAAGCCATGACGCGAGATCCCAAGGAAATTCTCAAAAAAATTCGCCGCATCGAGTTGCGCACCCGAAGACTGGTGAACTCGATCTTCGCCGGCCAATACCACAGCGTGTTCAAGGGCCGGGGCATGAATTTCGAGGAGGTGCGGGAATATGCTCCGGGTGATGAAATTCGTTCCATCGACTGGAATGTCACGGCGAGGATGAATGTGCCATACATCAAGAAATTCACCGAAGAGCGCGAGTTGACCGTCATGCTCCTCGTGGATGTGAGCGCCTCGGGGCTGTTTGGCAGTATCGAGCTCAGCAAGCGCGAACTAGCTGCCGAGGTCGCCTCGATCCTGGCCTTCAGCGCCATCAATAACAACGACAAGGTCGGGCTGCTGCTCTTCACCAACGAGGTGGAGCTCTTTATTCCACCGAAGAAGGGCCGCCTGCACACGCTGCGCTTGATTCGCGAAATGCTCTACTTTGAGCCCAAGGGGAGGGGAACCAATCTCGCCGGAGCACTGGATTACATGAATCGTGTCATCTCGCGCCGTGCTGTGGTTTTCATGATCTCGGATTTTATGGCGCCCGATTTCACCAAGGCGCTCACCGTCACTAGCAGGCGTCATGATTTGGTGGCCATGCCGGTCACTGATCCCGGCGAAAGCGATCTGCCCGATGTCGGCATCGTCACTCTGGAGGATGCGGAAACCGGCGCGCAGATCGATGTGAATACCTCCAGTCGGGCGGTGAGGCGCGGGCTTTTTGAACTCAACGAGGAAAGAATGCGGGCGCTGGAACGGCTCCTGCGAAGTCGGCGCGTGGATGTCGTGCAGCTCTCGACGGCCGAAGATTATTTGATTCCGCTCCGGGCGTTTTTTGATCAACGCGAACGCCGACTTGCCGCATGAATCCCGCCGCCCAAAGTCCCACTCCCGCCCCACTGAACGATATCGTCGGGCCTGTCTGGTTCTGGCCGTATCCGCTCTGGATGACTCTCGTTGCAGGGTTCGTTGCGCTTTTCATCCTGGCGGGGCTTGTGTGGCTGCTCAAAAAACTTCTCACCCGCAAGGCGGTGCCGCTCACCAATCGTCAGAAGGCTCTCGCGGCGCTGGAGGCTTTGCGCAGTGGAATCGCGGGGGCCGACCCCTATGCATTTGGCGTGACGGTTTCGGATGCGATTCGCAGCTACATCCGCGCCGAGCATCGCTTGGGGGCGACCACGCAGACTTCGTTGGAGTTTCTCAATTCGATTCGAAGCAATCCACTTTTCACCGACAACGAGAAGTCCGGTCTCACCGTGTTTTTGGAAAAAACCGATCTTCTAAAATTTGCAAGAGCCGAAGCCGGCGAGCGTGAAATGCTCGACCTTCTCGACATAGCGGCCCGCTTGGTGCGGGGTGAGGCCCAGTCTGCAAAATCCGGAGGTTCGGCATGAACGCTCTCTCAGGCTTCGCATTTGCCCATCCCTGGGTTTTGCTCCTGCTCCTTCTTTTGCCCTTGCTGGCCTGGCTCAAAGGCAAATTCGGAGGCACGGCAGGCGTCACCTTTTCCAATACCGCGATGCTGGCGAAAATCGGCAATCGCCGGCGTAGCAGGGCAGGGGCATTTTTGGCGGCGCTGACCTATCTGGCGCTGGCTCTTTTCATCGTGGCGTTGGCCCGACCTCAACTCGGACGCGTCACCACACGGGTGCAGGCCACGGGGGTGGACATCATGCTCGTGCTGGATGTGTCGCGCTCGATGCTGGCGGAGGATTTCACCATCGGCAACCGCCGGGCCAATCGTATCGACGCCGTGAAACTCGTCACCGAGCAATTCATTCGCGAGCGGCCGAATGACCGCATCGGCTTGGTTGCTTTTGCCGGGCGGCCCTATCTTGTCAGCCCGCTCACACTTGATCACGACTGGCTGATCCGGAATCTCGAGCGGCTTCGTATCGGTTTGGTGGAGGATGGCACTGCCATTGGATCGGCGATCGCATCCGCTGCCAATCGTCTCAAAGACAAGGAGGCAAAGACCAAGCTGATCGTGCTGCTCACGGATGGCGACAACAATGCCGGAAAAGTTCAGCCGCTGACCGCAGCCGAAGCCGCCAAGGCTCTCGGCATCCGTATTTACACAATCGGAGCGGGCACTGAAGGTGAGGCTCCGTTTCCGCTCACGAATCAGTTTGGGCGGACTGTTTATCGGAATGTGTTGGTCAAATTTGATGAGAAGACGCTTCAAGAAATCGCGACCATGACGAGCGGTCAGTATTTCCGGGCGACGGATACCAACTCGCTCCGAACGATTTTCGGAGAGATCGACAAACTGGAGAAATCGAAGGTGGAAGTCGAAAAAACGGCACACTACCGAGATCTCTTCATGTGGTTCCTTATTCCCGGCCTGGCCTGTGTGGCACTTGAAATCCTGCTTTCCCAAACCGTATGGAGACGACTGCCCTGACATTTGGTGCCCCGCATTGGCTCTGGGCCCTATTGGTATTGCCGCTGATGGCGGGACTCTTTGTGTGGTCCCACAGGCGCAGCCAGGCTCTTGTTGCCAAAATCGTCGCAGTGCGTCTGCGGGATCAACTCTCCGGCTCCGTGAGTCCATTGCGCCGCATTTTGCGTGCTTCGCTGCTATTGGCATCCATCGCTCTGGGCATCGTGGCTCTGGCCCAACCGCAATACGGATTTCTGGAAAAAGAAACGAAACAAAAAGGCCGTGATGTCATCGTGGCGATCGACACCTCGCGCAGCATGCTGGCGACGGACATGACGCCCACGCGTCTCGCCAGAGCAAAACTTTTCACTCAAGACCTCGTCCGCTTTCTGCAGGGCGATCGCATCGGACTCGTTGCCTTTGCCGGTTCGGCGTTTTTGCAAGCCCCTCTTACGCTCGACTACAACGCAGTCACCAATGCCCTCGACGAGTTGGATACCACCGTCATACCCAAAGGCGGCACTAACATGGCGGCGGCCATCACAGCCGCGCGGGAGGCTTTTGGAAAGGCCGAGGGACAAACCCGCGCTCTCGTCGTTCTGACCGACGGCGAGGAACTCGACGCGGATGGCATCGCGGCCGCCAAGCAGGCGGCGGCCGAGGGGATTCGTATTTTTACAGTTGGCGTTGGATCGCCCGAGGGATCGCTGATTCCGATCCGCCTCGACGACGGACGCTCGGATTTTGTGCGGGATTCCGCTGGCAAGCCTGTCACATCGAAATTGGACGAATCCCGACTGAAGGAAATTGCATCCGCCACGGGTGGTTTTTTTACGCTCATCGGCCCTGAAGCGGCTCGCGTGGTTTTTCAAAAAGGCATCGAGCCGATGGAACTCAGCGAGACCGGGGTTTTCACCGCCCGTCAACCTGTCGAACGCTACCAGTGGCCGCTTGCCGCAGCGACAGCCTGTCTCATGCTTTCCCTCCTGCCGGGCGACCGCCGCCGCCGTGCTTCCGCAATTGTCGCCTTGATTTTGGGACTCTGCCCATGCGCGCAGGCCCAGTCGGGATTGGAGGAATACAAAAACGGCGACTTCGAAAAAGCCGGCACCGCCTTTCAGGAGCAATTAAAGAAACAGCCGTCATCCAGAGCCCTTCAATTCAACTCCGGAGCCGCCGCCTACAAGGGTGGTGACTTTGAAAAAGCCATCGCCCATTTTACGGATGCCCTGCTCTCGGAGGATCAAAAACTGCGCGAGGACGCCTCCTACAATCTGGCCAATTCTCTTGTTCGAAAAGGCGAGGCTGCCAAGGAGAACGAGGCGAAGAAGACCAATTGGAAAAATGCCCTCGAGCATTACGAAGAAACCCTCCGCCTGAGCCCGGATAACAAAATCGCCACCCAAAATCGCGACATCACCAAAAAGCTCCTCGAGGATCTCGAAAAGCAGGAGCAGCAACAAAAACAGCAGGACAAAAAAAACCAGGATCAGAAAGACCAAAAAGACCAGAAAAAGGACAAACAAGATAACCAAGACAAGCAGCAGGATCAAAAAGACCAGCAAAAGCAGGATCAGCAAAAGAACGACGAAAAAGACTCAAAAAACGAAGAAAACAAGGACCAACAAAAACAGGACCCAAAAGACCAAAAGGACGAGCAGCAAAAAGATCAGTCCGATAAGTCGGATCGGACCGATCAGTCCGATCAGTCCGATCAATCCAAGCAGCCCAGCCAATCACCAACCCCTGCTCCGTCGCCCACTCCCGGAGATAAGAAGGAAGGCGAGCTCAAGAGCGCCAATGAGCAGCAGCAACCACAACCGACTCCCCAGCCCGGCCAGCAGCCCCAGCCCGGTGAAGCCGCCGAGGAGGAGAAGGAGGGGCAGATCAGCCCGAGCCAGGCGCGTGCGCTTTTGAACTCCTTGCGGGGCGAGGAGGAGAAGGTAAACCTCATGGAGCAACAGCAATCCTCGCAAGAGGTCCTTCGAGACTGGTAAGAAAAATTCCGATGCACAGGCTTTCCTTCATTTTTATCGCCGCACTGGCCTTTGTCTTTTCCGGTGTTTCCGTTTTTGCCCAAGAAGCCACAGCAGGTCTCAGCAGCCCCGCCACAGTGGTGGGGCGTCCGGTGGAGATGGTGGTAACTGTCCGCGATGCCAGATCGGCCGAAGTTCCCCAAACCCTCAATGTGTCTGGGCTTCGCATCGAACTGCTTGGCCGCTCGACGCGATTCGAGATGAACAATTTTAAAATCTCCTCTTCGCTAACCTACACCTATTCCGTCTTGCCGCAGCAGGCGGGTGATTTTGATATCCCTGCCGTCGAAGTTAGCGTGGGAGACAAGACGCTGAAAACAAACCCGCTTCGACTCAATGTGGCCGACGCCTCCACGATGCAACCGCCGCAAGGCTTGCCCAACGCTCCCTTGCCACAAATGCCTCCAACCGGCGGTCAGGCCCCTTCGGGCAATGCGATTCCCTATTTTGGCGAGCTCGTGCTTTCCAAGAAAAAGGCCTATGTCGGTGAGGCAATTCCGGCTGAGCTGCGTTATTACTTCAATTCCTCGATCGGAGGCGAAGTCGGCGACCGCCCGAATCTGGTCGGCGAGGGCTTCACGGTTCAAAAGCTCTCAAATGTCCCCAAACGCGAACAGATCGTTAACGGCCAGAATTACATCGTCTTTGCCTTCCAGACAGCCATCACCCCTGCCAAATCCGGCTCGCTTGAAATCCCCCCCGCCAAGCTGGAGGCCCGTTTGCAGCTTCCGGGCAGTGCTCCGGCGGGCTTTGATGACTTTTTCCGCCAGTTCGGTGGCATTGCCCCACCGGGAATGTTCACCAACATGCAGGAGGTCGCCATCGAGACGACTCCCACATCTCTCGAAATCTCGCCCTTGCCGAAGCAGGACCGCCCGGATGACTTCACCGGCGCGATCGGGAAGTTCCAAATGGAGGCGAGCGTGAGTCCCAAAAAAGCGGGGCCGGGTGACCCCATCACTCTGCGAGTGGTGGTTTCCGGGCAGGGGAATTTCGAGGCCATGGGGGCTCCTGTGCTTGTAGACGATGAGGAGTGGCGCTCCTACCCGCCGAGTGAGAAGTTTCAGTCATCCGATGCCATTCATTTTGTCGGTGAAAAGACCTACGAGTTCATGCTCGTCGCCCGCACGGACCAGCAGCAAACGCCGGGCATCCGGTTCAGCTATTTTGATCCGGATACCGGCAAATACGAAACTCTCACTCAGAACCCGCTTCCGGTGCAAGCCCGCGCGGGAGCCGCTCCGGCACAGACGGCAGAGGCAACCCCTTATCAGAAAAAAGCAGAGTCTCCGGCGCCGGCTTTAACGCCCAACACCGCACCGATGGCCAAACCCGGTGGGACATCGCGTTGGACATCCCTCTTCATTCATCCCGCTTTCCTAATGGCGAATGCCGCTCTCGGCGTGCTTTGGGTGATAGGCCTTCTCCTTCTGCTGCTTCGTCGCCGCGCCGTCTCCCCGGCAGGTTTGCGCCGCCAAAAAATCCAGAAGCTCAAATCGTGCCTTTCCACCATGGAATCCTGCTCCGACAGCGAATTCATTCCTCTCGCCGTGCGCTGCCTCCTCACCGCGCTGGATACGGAATCCCAACCCCTCAACGCCGGTTCTCTTGTGATTGGGCTGAAGTTGGACGAAGAGACCAAGGCCGTGCTGACAAACCTTCTTGCGCGTGATGCGGAGTCCAAATACTCCGCTGGAGGCGTGCAGGCGATTGATCGTGACGCGAGAAGCCACATTCTTTCCGCACTCAAAAAAATCGTCGCATGAGAAATTCGATTTTCATACTCCTCGTCGGCATCCTTTCCGCCCTTCCCCTTCAGGCCGATTCCCTCGCCGAGGCCAGGGATCGCGCGGCACACGGGGAATACGAGTCTGCCGCCACCTATTTCGAAAAACACCTGCAGTCCGCGCTGCCATCAGCAGCCGCCTACTTCGAGCTGGGGCAGGTCTTGCAAAAATCCGAAAAGGAGGCAGAGGCCGCCTTGGCCTATAGTCGATCACTCGTGCTTGATCCAGGCTTTGCTCCAGCCGTAAACGCGCTCCGTGAATCCAACGCCCGGCTTGGGGTCACGACTCCAGTCCAAAATTGGCGGAGCCTCCTCGGCGAAAAGATAGATGCGGATACCGCAGTCCTTGTCGGCTGCATTGCCTTTTGGGTGGGGGCGTTTTTATTGTTGGCAACCCTGGCCTTCTCGAAAAAACGCCTTCTGTTCCTCTCTCTTGGATTGTTTCTCCTCCTCGCCGGTTTCGCTTCCAGCCTGGCATCCGCATTCACCGATCCCCGCATTTTTGAGGCCAAGCAGTCCATAGTAATGAACCTCGCAGGTGCCTCCCTCTACAAAGTGCCATCCGAGGATGCCTCTGAAAAAATTACGACCCTCAACCAAGGATCCACGCTCAAAATCCTTTCTGCCCGCGGTCGCTGGTTTCATGTCGAACTCCCTGGTGGCCAGCGTGGATGGGTCTTGCAGGATGGTGTCACCCGGGTCATTCCGGCGGCCTGAGCCTTTGAGCAATCTAAAAAAGTTCTCAAAAAATGTTTGACGCCCTGCGCGACCCATCGTAAACGATCTCTCCACTCTGCGGGTGTAACTCAGTTGGTAGAGTGCAACCTTGCCAAGGTTGATGTCGCGAGTTCGAGTCTCGTCACCCGCTCCACTTCCCATTCTTTTTCATGGGATCGGGGCTGATTCAACTTTGGTTTAACAGCTCTTTTTGTCCTTTGACAAAAGACTCTTCGGTGTTAACAACCCCCTCCGTGAATCCCCACAGCAAGTTTTTTTTCGCAAGAAAAAAACCAGGACCATCCTCCAGATGTTCCCGGGTGGGACTTTTTGCCTTCATTTTGATCTGCGTTTCTATCGCACCCCTACCCGCCGCCTTGGGGCAACAGAGCGTTCTCAGTCTGCGGGAAGCCGAGTTTCGCAATCGCTGGTCTGGTCCCCAGGAGGATCGTGTGGCAACGCCGCAGTATTTCGAACCGGGCGGGGGATTGGATGATGACGCTGCAAAACCCAAGAAGGACGAATTGGAGGAGGAGGCTCCAACTTTCGAGGAGACCATGGATCAAATGGCGGAAGACATCCAACGAGGACTCCGGTTCGGTCCGCTGGATTTTCAGGTGGGGTTGCAAAACGGTTGGGAATATTCCTCACAGAACTCTTTCGGCGGGGGCACGGATTTCAATACTTCAAACAGCTTCTTCACGGCTCCCACATTGGGCATCGTCTATGAACGGGAAATTGGAGTCTGGAATGTCTCAGCCCGTTACGGGGCTGGATACCGCTATTACTACAACCCGGATTACACTGCTGCTGGAACCGGTAACCAGCGAAACCCGCTTTCGATGACGGGAGGCTTCGATATCGGTTACAATACAAGCCGTCTCTCGATGAATCTGAATGCCAGCGCCTCCTCCGGCACAGGCTACGATCCCGTGGCAGGAGCTAATAACTGGCAGACGACGACATCCGGCGGTTTGTCCATTCGCTATATCATCAGCGAAGAACTCAGCACCGGCGGTGCCGTTTCAGCAACCTATTCCAACACCGCTGATGCGCAGGTGGCACCCGGCGAAACGCCGCAACCGGAGAGCAACAGCCTCACTGCGGGCGCAAGTTTTTTCACCGACTACATGGTCACGCCAAAAACCAATGTGCGCTTTGTTTTGAGTGCGGGGCAGGACCTCCAGGAATTCGAGGGTGGAATCACCGAGGGACGCCGTTATCTCGATGCGATGATCGTGTTGACCTATCAGATCGCCCCAAAACTATCTGTGGACGCTGGTGGCGGCGCGGGCTATGTTTTGGATCAAAATATTCCCGATCCGGAATACACAGGTCTCCGGCCAGTCTACACCGCGGGCATTAATTACACTCCGACCGAGAAGACCTTCTTCAAAGCCAAATTCGGAATGCAAGGTGCCGATGTGAAGCCGAATTTCAGTCTCGTGGCCGGGTGGGACGCGAGGGAGAAGACAAGGCTCTCGCTCTCGCTGTATCAGAACCAAGGTTTCTCCAGTCTTTCGCCTGACCAGTATAACATCACGCGGGGCGTTCTTGGCACGGTCGCGCAACGCTTGTTTAAAGGCATCAGCTTGTCGCTCTCGGCCGGCTATGAGCAATCCGAGTATGTGTCCCTCACCAGCGAAAAATTGAACAATCCAGTTGAGGGACCGGCATCGTATTGGTTGGCGAACGCCTCGCTTTATTGGCGCTTCCGCGAGTGGTTGGGGTGGCAAAACACCTTCCAACTTTCCACCGGACAGGGAGACAGCGACCAGCTCCAGACGACATTCAATACGAGCTTGAATTTGACCTTCTGATATCTTCGTTTACTTTTCCTTCGAATGTTAGCGATCTTCTCCCTTCGTCCGCGTTGCTTGGTCCATTCATTGTTGGTTGTGTTGTCGGCAACGCAGGTTGTTCTGGCCGCGCCACCTGTCCTGCCCGCCCCACAGACCCAATCTGATCCGACTTCCGCGACTCCTGCGGCATTCCGGCAGGATGCCTCCTCTTCCGCCCCCCGTGCGGTTGCCGCTGATCGCCCGGCGGGCTTGGATGCCCCGATACCTTCTTTGATGGCCGGTGAGGGCGATTATGTTTTAGCTTCTGGTGATACCCTGGATCTCATGGTTTACCGTGAACCGGATTTGGGAATGAGATCGAAAATTGCGCGTGATGGAAGAGTCCAGTTACCACTCTTGGGCGAGGTGAAAGTCGCCGGTATGAGCGTGCGCGACGCACAGGAACATATCCGGAAACTCTATGATGCAGATTACCTCGTCGACCCGCAGATTTATCTGAACATCGCCTCCTACACGCAGCGGAAAATCACCGTTATTGGCCAAGTGTCCCGCCCCGGCAGCTACGAACTGCAAGGCAACGAATCGCTCGGTATTTTGGAAGCCATCGGCATGGCGGGAGGATTCACTCGAATCGCCGATACAAAAAATGTAGTCGTGAAACGCCGCACGGGGGAGAAAGTCGAGACCATCAAAGTCAACACCAAGCGCCTGGAGTCGCCGGATGGCGGGAGTTTTCAAGTTTTGCCAGGCGACATCTTAACGGTTGGAGAGAGTTGGTATTAATCGCCCGCTCTCCCGCGCATCGAAGAAGCATTTCGGATGAACAAGGAAATAGAAATCAAAACACCACCCGCTCCCAGTCCCGCCCCGATTCAGGAGGCTATTGATTGGCGCGAGTATTTTCATGCCGTTGTAGACAGGCTTTGGATCGTCATCCTCTGTGTTGTGCTGGGAGGCATCTACGCCGGCGTGAATCTCTCCAAGGTTGAAACAAAATACCGCGCGCGTGCGGTGTTGTTCATCGAGCAGGACAAGTCCCGCATCTTGGATTCCAAAATGGAGCAGGTTCGCGATGAGCAGATTCGCAGTATCGACATGATCAATACGGTGGTGGATCTCCTTCGCAGCTATCCTTTTGCGCAGCGTGTTTCCGCGCGTTTGAAGCTCGATCAAGACCCCCGCTTCCTCGCGGCGGCGGGCATTTCCGCGCGTGATGCTTCTCCTGACCGCGTTGCCGCGGCCTTGAGTTCCATGTCGGCGGCCGTCTACCGCACCAATACTCGCCTGATCGACCTGATGATCACTTCGGCAGACCCGAATCTCTCAGTGAAGCTCGCGAATGCCTATTGCGACGAGTATATCCGCTATGTCTTCGAGAGGCGCTCGGATGCCTCGAAATCCGCCACGCAGTTCCTTCTCGAGGAGGCAGATCGTCTCAGAAAAAAAATGCGTGTATCCGAGGAGGCCATGCAGAGTTTCCGCGAGCGGGAGCGCGCCGCTTCGATCGAAAACATGCTCAGCTCCGCTCAGGCCCAGGTATCCGAAATTTCCAATGTGCAGGCTGAAATCCAGAAACGCATTCAGCAGATCGACAGCGACCTTGCGGTCGTGAGGGCCAACAAGGGTGCTGTGGAAGAGCTGATCTTCCTGCCGAGCGTTGCCGCCGAGCCCAAGGTTGCCCAATATTCAGAGTCCCTGAATGCCCGCCAGCGCGAGCTGACACTGCTCTCCCAGCGCTATCGAGCAAAGCACCCCGCGTATATTTCCGTGAAAACCCAGATCGATCTCACAAAAGGCGATCTGCGTCGGGTTCTCAATGATGCCGTGAACCTCCTCGAAACGGCTCGCAATCGACTCGAAGTGCAGGCGAATGAAACAAAGATCGCCCGCGAGAAAGCGGAGGGAAGGCTCCTTGAAGTGACTTCAAAATCGATCGAATACAATGACATCAAGCGCGAGCAAGAAACCGATCAGGCCTTATACAACTCGGTGCTTTCACGATTGAAGGAAGTGGATATTACCAAACAACTCACCGAGTCGCCGGTGCGCATTCACGAGCCGGCCGTGGGCGCGGCCCCCATCCGCCCCAGCGCGACTAAGACTTGGATTCAGAGCCTCCTTGGCGGCCTCGCTGCCGGTATCGGCCTCGCTATTGCGCTTTTCATGCTGGATACCAGCATCAAGACAGTGGATCAGGTGGAGCAGTTCACCGGCGTGAATGTGATTGCTGCCATTCCCAAGCTCAGTCTTTCGACCCGGGCCAGCGTTCTGGTTACCAACGAAGAGCGCTCCGGCATCGTGGCGGAGTCGTTTAGATCGCTTCGAGCGTCGCTCACGATGCACCGCATCAACGAAAATGCCCGCACTTTTCTTTTCACGAGTTCGATGCCGAGCGAAGGCAAGACATTCTGCAGTTCAAACTTTGCGGTCACTCTTGCCCAGCAGGGGTTCAACACGCTTTTCATCGATGCAGACCTTCGCAAGCCGGGTGGATCGATTGTTTTCTATGGCGAGAACCGCAAGCCGGGTCTTTCCGAGTTGCTCATGCGTTCCTGTTCGATGAAAAACGCGGTCATGCCGACGCACATCGACGGCCTTAGCGTGCTGACCGCCGGCGGTCGTGCGCCGAATCCGTCCGAGTTGCTGACCTACGAAAATCTGGAGCGTGTTATGAGCGAGGCGCTCTCCAAATACGATCGCATCGTTGTCGACTCCGCGCCGCTTCTGGCGGTGAGCGACACATTGCTCGTAGCCCCGCATGTCGATCTCTGCACGCTGGTCGTCCGCGCCTTTGGCACACCGCGCAAAATGGTCGCGCGTGCGATCAAGTCCCTCGAGGAAACAAAAACCACTCCTGCTGGATTGATCTTGAACTTCCTGCCGAGCGGGCGCGGGGGATATTATGCCTACTACTATTCGGGTAAATACTACGGTTCCTATGGTGCCAAGGGCGTTTATGGTGAGTAAAAAACTATGAACACCACCACTACTCAATCGCCCGGCAAGGCTTGGATGATCCTCGGAGGCATCCTTTCCATCCTTGTCGGATTCTTTGCCATCAGTGCCCCGGCATTGTTCTCGTATGTCATCACAGCCTTTATCGGCGCGCTCTGCCTTGTGAGCGGCTTTATTGGATTTTTTCAAGCCCTCTTCGCAAGAGATGTGCCGCACCGCATTCTTACCGCATTGTCGGCTGTAATACGCCTTGCGGCCGGTTGCGCGCTTTTCATTTTTACGCAGTCGGGCATGGAGACGCTTACGCTCATTCTCGGAGCAGTTTTTTTTGCTGAAGGCATTGTCTGCATAGGCACTTCTTTTCGCCTTCGCGGGAACTCAGCTTGGATTTGGCTCTTCTTGAACGGCGTGGTTGCGCTCGTTCTGGGGGGCATGATCTATGCCCGCTGGCCGCTTGATTCGGAGTGGGTCATCGGCGTGCTCTACGGCATCCAGTCGATCTTCAGCGGCGTTGCCATGCTGATGCTCGGCTTTGCCATCGGAAAAAAATCCTGATTCGCGAGTGGACGGATGACGGCATCCGCTCCCAAACGCGGTCCATCGGGATAAAAACCTGCGATTGATATTTTTTAGAAAATCGTAAAAGTCCTGCGTCAGGGTGAAAAAAACGACGCATTATATCGCACAGGGTTTCGAAAAAATATCCAACGACCTCGATTTTCTCATGGGTTGCTTGGAGGAAGTTCTCAGGGAGTTGGGAGAAAATGCAGTGGCCGACCGCCTGCCATGGATAGGTTCCAAGGAGGCGGGTTGTGAAGGCTTTGAGCAGGCCACATCGATCGCGTTTCAGTTGCTCAACATGGTCGAGGAGAACACAGCCGCGCGCACGCGCCAGCTCCGTGAAATTGAATCCGGCGGCGAAGCCGAGCCGGGCCTCTGGCGAAGCCGATTGGCTGAGTTGTCCGCTTCTGGCATGTCGCCTTCCGATATCGCCTCGCTCCTGCCAACCCTTTGCATCGAACCCGTTCTCACTGCGCATCCGACCGAAGCGAAACGCGCGGCCGTCCTTGAGCAACACCGCTCTCTCTATCGTTTGCTTATATCCCGCGAGGGTCAGTCCCTCTCGGCAAACCAGCAGCAGGCCTTGCGCGAGGAGTTCAAAGTCATTTTAGAACGCCTTTGGAGGACAGGCGAAATTCTGCTCGAAAAGCCGGATGTCGCCACAGAACGCCGTGGAGTTGTTTATTACTTGCGCGAGGTGTTTCCTCCGGCGCTGGCGCGTCTCGACCAGCGCCTCTGCGAAGCCTGGCGCGGCGCTGGCTTTGATGCCGCGCTGATTGCAGATCCTCTGGGAATGCCCAAAATCCGCTTCGGCACTTGGGTCGGGGGAGACCGGGATGGACATCCGCTTGTGACGGCGACCGTCACCGAGACCACACTTCGCGACCTTCGCCTCAGCGCCTTGATTGTTCTCCACCGCGAGTTGGAGGACTTGGCGGCGAACCTTCCCCTCTCCAGCAATTTTCAGGACTTCCCGGAGGAGTTGCAAAGCGCACTCGACAAGTTCCGTCGTGAAACGCCCGCGCTTGCCCAAACATTGTCGCAGTCGTATTCCGACGAACCGTGGCGCCAGTTTGTGCTCCACCTTCAAAACCGTCTGCCGGTTTCGACCGGGGAAATCGAAGACGCAAAAATTCTGGAAAGCGGCGTTCGTTTTCAACATCCGGCCGAGCTCGAGGCCCACTTGAAATTGCTCTCCGAAGCACTCCACATCGGCGGCGCCGGACGCCTCGCCGACTTTGCCGTGAATCCCGTGCGTCGTGCGCTCGACACTTTCGGATTCCACTTGGCGAATTTAGACATCCGTCAGAACAGCCGCTTCCACGATTTGGCGATTGATGGACTCCTTGAGGCGGGAGGTGTTGAGGATCACAAGTTCTCCGAGTGGAGCGAGGATCGACGCCTGGCGTTTTTGGAAGAGGAACTTCGCTCCCCGCGCCCGTTTCTGAGCGCTGGAACTCCCGCGGGTCGAGAAGCGGATGATGTCCTTGCCTGCTACAATGTCCTGCGCAGCCACATCGCCAAACACGGGCCTGATGGCATCGGATCCCTCATCGTCAGTATGACCCGCCGTCTTTCCGACCTGCTTGCTGTTTACCTCCTCGCCCGGGAAGCCGGCTTGGCGCGGTGGACGGAGGATGGCCTTGTCTGTGACCTGCCAGTCGTCCCGCTTTTCGAGACCCTCGAAGATTTGGAGCAGGGGCCCGGCATCGTCAGTCAATTCCTGAAACATCCGGTCACCAGGCGGAGTCTTGAGTTCCACCGCAAAAGCGTGAATGAAAAATCCTCCAAGCAGCGCAGCTTGCCCGTTCAGCAGGTCATGATCGGCTACAGCGATA
The DNA here is from genome assembly GCA_044340205.1 of Terrimicrobiaceae bacterium. Classification (GTDB taxonomy): domain Bacteria; phylum Verrucomicrobiota; class Verrucomicrobiia; order Chthoniobacterales; family Terrimicrobiaceae; genus UBA967. The sequence continues at coordinate 44,785 of JBIIUB010000001.1, read as the reverse complement.
GCAACAAGGATTGCGGCATCTTCGCGAGCCAGTGGGCGCTCCACCAATCCCAAAGCGCCTTGGCCCAAGTCGGGCGCGACGCGGGTGTCAAAATCCGCTTCTTTCACGGACGCGGCGGCACAATCAGCCGAGGCGCGGGGCCGACCCACCGTTTCCTGTCCGCGCTCCCTCAGGGCTCCGCGCGCGGGGACCTGCGCGTCACCGAGCAGGGGGAGACCATTTCCCAGAAATACGGCACCATTTCCTCCTCGGTTTACAATTTGGAGTTGCTTCAAGCGGGCGTTGCGGCCGTTTCCTTCAACGACCAACCGGCTCCCATCGACGGCAAATTCAGCGAGGCCTGCGAATTTCTCTCGGCAGCCAGCCGGGATGCCTACACTGCACTCATCAGTCATCCGAGTTTCATGTCCTATTTCTCGGAGGCCACGCCGATTGATGCCTTGGAGACGAGCCGCATCGGCTCCCGACCCTCGCGACGCACAGGCCAGCGCACGCTCGCTGACCTCCGCGCGATTCCCTGGGTCTTTAGCTGGAACCAAAGCCGCCATTATCTTCCCGGTTGGTTCGGGGTCGGATCCGCTCTGCAGCGCCTCCAGGCCGAACGCCCCAAACTGTTTCAAAACCTCCGCGCGAATCTCAAAAAGTCGCCATTCCTCTACTATGTGCTGACGAATGTGGAAACCAACCTCGCCAGTGCCGACCGTGAGATCATCGCCATTTACGCCGGATTGGTCGCCGACACGCGTGTGCGGAAGGAGATTCTGAACATTATCCTGACAGAATTTGATTCCACCCGTGAGATGATGTCCCTCGTCTTTGGCGGCGCTTTGGAGAAACGCCGTCCCCGCATGCTGAAGACGCTTGCCCTGCGCGACTCGGGCCTCCGCGCGCTCCATGTCCACCAGACGAAGCTTCTCGCCGAGTGGCGCGCCGCCGAGCCTGCGGCGAAAAACCGCCTTCTTCCCGAAGTTCTTCTCAGCATCAATGCCATAGCCAGTGGCCTTCGCACCACCGGGTAGGTAAAACTAAAAACTTCACCGCCCGCTTCCGCCTGTGTAGGGTTTGCGGCTCAATCCAAGACCCATGGGCAACATCTACAACAACATCGTCGAAACAGTCGGCCGCACACCTCTTGTAAAGCTCAACCGCGTCACCGCCGGGCTTCAGGCCACGATTGCGCTCAAGTGTGAATTTTTCAATCCGCTCGGAAGCGTGAAAGACCGCATCGGCATGGCAATGATCGAGGACGCCGAGCAGCGCGGCATCCTCAAGCCCGGCACGGTCATCATCGAGCCCACCAGCGGAAACACCGGCATCGCCCTCGCTTTTGTGGCGGCTGCCAAGGGATACAAAATGATCCTTACGATGCCTGAGACGATGAGCCTCGAGCGCCGCACCCTCCTTGCCATGCTTGGCGCGAAGCTCGTTCTCACTCCAGGCTCTGAGGGAATGCGCGGCGCGATCGCAAAGGCCGAAGCACTCGTTCAAGAGACTCCAAATTCCTGGATGCCCCAGCAATTCAACAATCCTGCGAACCCCGCCATTCACATCAAAACCACTGCGGAAGAAATCTGGAGTGATACGGATGGAAAAGTGGACATCATCGTCGCAGCGGTCGGAACCGGCGGCACGATCACAGGCTGCGTGGAAGCTCTCAAACCCCGCAAAGCCTCTCTTCAAGCGATCGCTGTCGAGCCAAAGGACTCGCCTGTCATTTCTCAAACCCTCGCGGGAGAGCCCCTCAAGCCCGGGCCGCACAAAATCCAAGGCACCGGCGCCGGATTTGTTCCCAATAACCTCCACCTGAAAAATTCTGCTGGAGAATCCCAAATCGTCGAGTGCATTCAGGTCACCAACGATGAGGCCTTCGCCATGGCTCGCCGCCTCGCCAAAGAGGAGGGCATTTTGGGTGGTATCAGCACCGGGGCGAATGTCCACGCCGCCATCCAAGTCGCGAAGCGTCCTGAAAATGCCGGCAAGCTCATCGTCACCATCGGTTGCTCGACCGGCGAACGCTACCTCAGCACCGCTCTCGCCGACGAAGCCCGCGCGGAGGTGGGAGCCTAATGGAACCCGCACAACAACCCGTCCTCCAAGGCCCCGTCCTTGATGACTCCTCGCTGGAATGGGATCTCTTCTGGGAGAAAAATAAATCCCTCATCCTTGCAATCATTGGCGCCATTGTGATCGGAGGCGCGGGTGTGGCTTCTTGGTTCGCCTACTCTTCCAGTCAAAATGCCGCCGCGCAAACTCTCTTGGCCGAGGCAAAGGGAATCTCCGAACTGCAAGCCGTGGTGGACAAATTTCCAAAAACCATGCCCGCAGCAGATGCGCTCATGCGGATCGCCGCAGCGGAGCGCGAGGCCGGAAACATGGAAAAATCCACCGCTGCCTTTCGTGAATTTCTCAACCGTTTTCCCAAGCATCCCCTGGCAGGCGGAGCGCTTCTTGGTGTCGCGATGAATCAGGATGCGGCGGGTGATATCCAATCCGCCATGGCCACTTGCCAGCAGGTGGTCACGCAATTCCCGCAAAGCTACGCGGCTCCCTTTGCCGCTTACACCGAAGCCGAAATTCTCCTTCGCGGATTCCAGATCGAAGAGGCCCGTCGTGGTTTCAATATGGTCGTTACCCAGTTTCCGGCATCACCCGCTGCCCGCATGTCCGCTGGTCAACTCTCACGCCTCGGCGGAGAGGCCCCTGCTGCTCCGCAACAATAGCGAGCGGGATCTGCTTGGGCTGCCGCCCTGCCGTAGTTGATATCCCACCAGGCCATGATCGCGATCACCATCGACAAACTCGTCAAAAAATTCGGTGACACGGTGGCGTTGAATGGCATTTCCCTCCGCATCGAACCCGGCGAGTTGTTTTTTCTCCTCGGGCCGAGCGGATGTGGCAAAACGACACTCCTTCGCAATATCGCAGGATTCTACATTCCCGACAAGGGGCGGATTCTCTTTGGTGACGAGGATGTGACGGCCCTGCCCCCCCACAAGCGCAACACGGGGATGATGTTTCAGAGTTACGCCCTCTGGCCGCACATGACGGTGGCCAAAAATGTCGCCTTTGGTTTGGAGGAACGGCGCGTTCCCAAGGAGGAAATCCGCCAGCGGGTGGGTGCTGCGCTGGAATCCGTGCAAATGGGCCAATACGCGGAACGGAAAATTGCTCAACTCTCCGGTGGTCAGCAGCAACGGGTCGCTCTTGCCCGGGCCTTGGTGATCCGCCCCCGTTGCGTGCTCCTCGACGAACCGCTTTCCAACCTCGACGCCCGGCTTCGCCTGGAGATGCGCTCTGAGATTCGTCGTGTCTGCAAGGATAACGGACTCACGGCGATTTATGTCACGCATGACCAAAAGGAGGCCCTCTCGATTTCCGATCGCATGGCCGTGCTCGAAGGCGGGCGCATCGCTCAGATCGGGACACCCGAGCAGGTTTATCGCCGACCCAAAACACGCGTCGTGGCGGACTTCATCGGCGAAACCAATTTCCTCAATGGCAAAATCCAATCCCTCGATGGCGTCAAAGCTCTCGTTGAAACCAACGAGGGTCTTTTCGAGGGATTCCTCGGCGATCCCGAGTGGAAGCCCGCTGCGGGGGATTCGGTTTCGCTCAGCATCCGGCCCGAAAGTTGGTCGCTTCGCTCCGCGCCCGCCCCGATGAACTCCGTAAAGGGTCGCATCGGCGAGTCGGTTTATCTCGGCGAAGTGGCCCAATACCGGCTTCAGGCCTCGGCTCACGACTTGAAGGTTTTTGAATTGAATCCACACATCTCCGCCCGTGGCCAGGGACAGGAATTTTTCGCCATCGCAAGTGTGGACGATGTCGTGGTTCTCAAACCCTGAGCCGCTATGAGCCCGCGAATCCTTCTGGTGCTTGCGGCTCTCGTCCTAGTGCTGGCCGTGCCTTTCTTGCTCAAACCTCGCCAAAATCTCCTCGCGAGTGCCGACGAGACGCTGGTCATCATTTCCCCTCACAATGAGGCGGTCCGGCACGAGTTCAGCGTCGCCTTTGCACGGCATTATCAAAACAAAACAGGCCGCTCGATCCGCATCGACTGGCGCCTGCCGGGTGGCACAAGTGAGATCTCCCGCTTCCTCGCCGGGGAATACCTCGCCGCCTTTGAATACGCATGGACCTCCCAAGGCAAAACCTGGACGCCGGAAGTTGCCGCCGCGTTCGACAACTCAAAGGTCAAACTCACGGATGATCCCGCAACAGACACTCCGGAGCAGGCGGTGCGACGGGCTTTTCTGAAATCCAGCACCGGCATTGGTATCGATCTCTTCTTCGGTGGCGGGTCTTATGATTTCGAGCAGCAGGCGAAAGCTGGTCGCCTTGTGGCGACGGATGTGATCACAAACCACCCGAAATGGTTTGCCGAGGACTCAATTCCTCAGAGCGTCTCCGGAGAGCAATTCTACGACTCCCGCGCGCTGTGGATCGGCGCGTGCCTTTCCTCCTTCGGTATCTGTTACAACACCGATTCCCTCCATCGCCTCGGAGTTCGGGAGATGCCCTCATCCTGGAAAGACCTCACAAATCCTGTGTTCTACCGTCAGGTCGCCCTTGCCGATCCCACTAAAAGCGGATCGGCCGCGCGGGCTTTTGAAATGGTCATTCAACAGCAAATGCAGGAACTCGTTCGGGCCACTGGTTGCAGCGATGAGGACATCCTTGCACTCGGATGGAAGCGGGGGCTGGAGATCATCCAAGCAGCTTCTGCCAATGCCCGTTACTTCACGGACTCCGCACCGAAAATTCCGCTCGATGTTTCTCTCGGCGATGCGGCAATAGGGATGTGCATTGATTTTTACGGCCGCTTCCAAAGCGAGGCGGTGAAAAACGGCGACGCCCCGTCGCGCCTTCAATACTTCACCCCGGCAGGCGGTTCCTCCGTGGGAGTCGATCCGATTGCGCTTCTGCGAGGCGCTCCGAACAGCGCCGCCGCCGAGGAGTTCATCGCCTTTGCGCTCTCGCTCGAGGGACAAAAACTCTGGAATTTCAAAGTCGGCGCACCGGGAGGGCCAACGAAATACGCCCTGCGTCGTCTTCCGATCCGCAAGGAGCTTTACTCTCCCGAATACGCTGACCTCCGCTCTGATCCTGAAGTTCAACCCTACGAAGAGGCCCGGCTTTTCACATACACAGCCGCTTGGACAGCACCCGTTTTTCGAGTCATGGCGTTTATCATCCGGGTCATCTGCCTCGATCTACACCACGAGCAGTCGGAAGCTTGGCAGGCGCTTGTGAAGGCCGGATTTCCCCGCGAAGCCTATAAAAAATTCACCGACCTCAGCGCCGTGGACTACAGGGCCTCAAAAACGACCCTCAAAGAAGCGCTCACCTCAAAAAACCGCCTTGAGGAAGTCCGGCTTGCCAAGGAACTCGCCGACCATTTCCGCCGCCAATACCAAGAAGCTGCCAAGCTTGCGAAGGAGGGAAGATGAGCCGGTCATTTTCCAGACTCGTTTTTCTCATCACCGCTGTTTTCTTCGCGCTGTTCTTTCTCTGGCCGATCGCTGAGACGCTCTGCGGGGCGTTTATCGGGTCGGATGGAAAATTCACGATCGACTACATCGCCGAGGTCTTCCGGAATCCCCTCTATGTCGAGGGACTCTGGAACTCGCTCCAGATGGGGGTCTGGAGCACACTGCTCGCCACTCTCATAGCCATCCCGCTGGCTTGGATGAGTGATCGTTTCCTTTTTCCCGGAAAATCCCTCCTTGGTGCACTGGTGCTTGTCCCAATGATCATGCCGCCGTTTGTTGGCGCTATCGGCATCAAGCAAATCCTCGGACAGCAAGGCGCGCTGAATGCCCTTCTGGTGGACATTGGACTGCTCGACTCTACCCATCCGATCGACTGGCTGGGCGAGGGGAGGATATGGGGCGTGATCATTCTTAACGCCCTGCACCTCTATCCGATCCTCTATCTCAATGTCCTCGCCGCCCTTGCGAATGTGGACCCTGCCATGGAGGAGGCTGCGGAGAATCTCGGTTGCACCGGCTTTCGAAAATTCCGCCGCATCACCCTTCCTCTCATCATGCCAGGCATCTTTGCCGGCGGGACGATTGTTTTCATCTGGTCGTTCACCGAGTTGGGCGTGCCGCTCATGTTCGACTTCACCCGCGTCACCTCGGTGCAGATTTTTTATGGCATCAAGGATATCGGGGGAAATCCCTTCCCCTTCGCGCTGGTGGTCGTCCTTCTCTGCGCTACGGTTCTGCTCTATGCCGGCAGCAAGTTGCTCTTCGGGGGCGATTCCCATGCCATGATGGCCAAGGCGACGAGCCAGGGCGGTCCCCGCCAAGCCGGACTGGCCATGGGACTTTCTTGCTCGGGGGTCTTCGGCTTGGTGACCTTCCTTGCCGTCCTGCCACATATCGGCGTGATCCTCGTGGCATTTTCCACGGATTGGTATCAAACGATTCTGCCGAGCGGGTGGACGCTTTCGCATTTCGAGGCGGCATTGGGACACAACCTCACGCTGCCTTCGATCCAGAACAGCCTGAAATATGCGGGCCTAGCGACCATTCTCGATCTGATCCTCGGCGTGGCCATCGCCTATGTCGTGGTGCGGACGCGTCTCGCTGGCCGGCAAATTCTCGATGCCATGGCCATGCTTCCCCTGGCCGTCCCGGGCTTGGTTTTGGCATTCGGGTATCTGGCGATGACACAGGAGGGAAAGCCCTTTGCTTTTCTTAATCCCACCATCGACCCGCTGATCATTCTGGTCATCGCTTACTCGGTGCGGCGCCTGCCGTATGTCGTCCGCTCGGCGGCGGCAGGATTTCAGCAAACCAGTGTCACTCTTGAAGAGGCCGCGCAGAATCTGGGATGTCCACCGCTACGGACGCTTCGCAGGATCACGATTCCCCTCATTGCGGCGAACCTACTCGCAGGCGGCTTGCTGGCCTTTTCCTTCGCCATGCTGGAGGTCAGCGACTCGCTCATTCTCGCCCAGAAGCAGCAGGACTTCCCGATCACCAAGGCCATTTACGAGCTTTATCAGCTGCTCGGCGAGGGGCGCTTCGTCGCAAGCGCTCTCGGGGTCTGGGCTATGGCCTTTCTGGCTGTCACGATCATCGGAACCAGCCTCATTCTTGGAAAAAAACTTGGCGCGATCTTCCGCGCATAACCCCTCTACGCCGTGGCGCGTCGAAGCGTGTGGAGGGTTATTTCGGGCGGGCAGTTCCAACGCGCTGCAACGCCGCATGCACCGGTGCCACGGGAGGTGTAGCCTTGCAATGATCCATGTTGCCAAGCTCCGGCGATGAAGCGGCGGGGAGACTTGCATGGAACAACCAAATGCCGACCACCCGGCAGGCAAATTTGCCCCCCGTGTGTGTGTCCGCTGAGTTGCAGTGCAAAACCGTGGGCTGCGGCTTCGGCATAGGTTTCCGGACTGTGTGAGAGAAGGATCACAAATGCATCTGCAGGAGCTTTTTTTCGCGTCCCTGCGAGATCGTGTGTTTGAAAATAATGCGGGTCGTCCACTCCGGCGATCCACAGAGAATCCCCGCCGCGCCGGATTTCCACGGTTTCGTTCAGAAGGATCGGGAGTCCATCCCGCTCGAGGTCCAACACCATTTCCAAGGGATCGTGATTTCCAAGGATTCCCCAGCAATCAGGTGCCAGCGCCTTGCGGAGGTCCGCCATGGCCCGTGCAGCGGCACCATGGTCTCCTTCCATGCCATTCCGGTAGTCGCCTGTGAGAACCGCCGCGTCGTGAGGGGTTCGATGAACCAAATCAATCACGATAGGCATGAGGGCGGGCTCCAGGTCGCAGTGCAGGTCGGTGAGATGCAGGAGGCGAAATCCCTCGAAGGACGGCGGGAGATTCGGAAAAAACCATTCTTTTTCCTCGAGACGAACATCCAAAAAATCCGCCCGCATCCGCTTTTTGAGGCCCGTGAGGTGCAGGATGCGAGAGAGCCAGAGATCGAAAGGCAGGAGGCGTTCGATGCGAAAAATACCGCGTCCCTGATGCAGGAACTTCGTAAGCTTGTCGTGCTGCCGCTTCAGCCTCTTGGCGTGAAGCTCATCGCCCAACCGGTTCCTGAGCGCGGACACTTCCTGAGCGGAATGGATCAAGGCTTCTTGACCGGCGGCGGCGTTGCGTAGCGCAGGGGCTTGAAGAGACCGGTCTCGGCTTCCTTCGTCCAATAGATTTCGGCCACGCGCTTCCAGTCCTTCGCGCTGTCTTCTGCATAGAGGGTTCCATCCTTGAGGCGTGAACGGATTTCTTTGCGGAGTTCGAGTCCCGTGGCGTTCTCAGGGGAGTCGAGTTGGAGCGGACGCAGGCGCACGGTGACCTGATCAATCATCTGAGCGTGCAGAAAAACATGGGCGCCTTCCGATAGGTTTGCTGAATTTTTCAAACTGCGCATCGTGAAGAAGAGCGAGTTTCCAACCCGCGAAGACCACGCCTCGAAATCATATTCGCGCCTGCCGTTTCCGCCTTTGGGAGCGAGCGAGACATGCACGCTGTAGCGGTCGCCTGAAAGTGGTGCCACGACTGCGGTGGATGTGCCGCCTTTTTCCTTCAGTTCCCATTCGCCGAGAAGCCAAGTGTTCAAATCCTCCGATGGGGATGTCGTCAGCGGGTTCTCAAATCGGCATCCTGCCAGCAAAAGAGGCAGGAGAATCAGGGCCAGTCGTGCAAAAATCCTCATCCCAGCGCTATATCCGAGTTCCTTCGGGAATGACACTGTTTTTCGGGACGACCACGATGCCGTCGCGGATGTAATATCCGTCGCCGTCGAAATTTTCCGATTCCGCTTTGGAAGTGATCACCACCCCGGCACCGATACGGGCGTTCTTGTCGATGATCGCCCCCTCGATCGAGCAGTTCGCTCCCACACCAATCGGAGGCACTCCCGCAGGGCGCTCGTCCTTGGGCGACTCGTAGAGGTCGGCTCCCATCATGACCGTGTTTTTCAAGGTTGTGCCTGATCCGACGATACTGCGAATGCCGAGCACGCAGCGCTCGAGTGTGGCGTCGCCTAGCACACAGCCATCGGAAATCATGGCGCGTTTCAAATGGGCACCTTCAATCACACTGGCTGGCAGGCAGAGCGGCTGCGAGTAAACCGGCGCGCCCGCGACATAGAAGCTGAACTTCGGGTTCCGGTCGGCCATCTCGAGGTTGGCATCGAAGAACGAGCGGATAGTGCCGATATCCTCCCAGTAGCCTTCAAAAATGTGTGCCATCACCTTCCGATGCTCGATCGCGGCGGGAATGATGTTTTTCCCAAAGTCCACGAGATCGTTGTCGAGACTCGAAATGAGCGCCTCGCGGTTGAAAACATAAATGCCCATCGAGGCTTGGAAGAGTTCCTCGTTGGGGGAATGCCCGATCTGCCCGAGAAGTTCGCCGGGAATCCGGAGCGAGTCGATCACGCCCGGATCCTTCGGTTTTTCCACGAAGCGCGTGATGCGGCGCTCGCTGTCCGTGGCCATGATGCCGAAACCGGGCACCGCCTTGCGCTCGACAGGGATCGTTCCGATCGTGAGATCCGCTCCGGAGTCGATGTGTTGGCGGATCATCTCGCGATAATCCATCCGGTAAAGCTGGTCGCCGCTCAGGATGATAAAATATTTGCAGCGGTGCTCGAGAAAGTATCGCAGGTTTTGCCGCACGGCGTCTGCTGTCCCCTGATACCAGCGCGCGCCCTCGGGAGTTTGCTGGGCGGCCAGAATCTCGACGAAGCTGGGAGTGAAGTTGTCGAATTTGTAGCTCTCGTTGATGTGGCTGTGGAGCGAAGCGCTGTTGAACTGGGTGAGGATGTAAATACCGCGCAGGCCAGAGTTCAGGCAGTTGCTGATCGGGATATCCACCAGTCGATATTTGCCGCCGAGCGGAACAGCAGGTTTGGAGCGTTCCTTGGTGAGCGGGAAGAGTCGTGTGCCTGCACCACCACCCATGATGATGGCTAGCGTGTCGGACTTGAAAGAGGAGGAGGGTTGGACAGTCATAGCGGTGCTAATCCTTGCGTGATACCTTTCCCTTTGTCACGTTGCTTTTATGTGCGGAATTGTTGCTTACATAGGATCCTCGAACGCTCTTCCTGTTCTCTTGGACGGTCTGCGCCGCTTGGAATATCGCGGATACGACTCGGCCGGTGTGGCTTTGCTTCAACCGGGGCGTATCGATGTCAGAAAAGCTGTTGGACGCATTGCCAATCTGGCTGAGGAGATCGAAAAAAATCCCGTTTCGGGGCAAGTCGGCATCAGTCACACCCGTTGGGCGACCCACGGCGCGGTGACGCGCGAAAACGCCCACCCCCACTCGGACCGTTCGGGGCGTCTTTACCTCGTGCACAATGGCGTCATTGAAAACTACCAGACTCTTCGCGAGCAACTCATCGAACGGGGGCATGAGTTTCACTCTCAAACGGACACAGAGGTCTTGGCTCATCTCGTTGGTGAGGCGTTTGAACAGTCTGCCACGCAGGACAAAGGCTCGCTGGTCGAGGCCGTTCGGAGTGCTCTGCGTCAGGTTATCGGGACCTATGGCATCTCGGTCGTGCATGCGGATGTCCCCGGCGTCATCGTCGGCGCGCGGCGCGGAAGCCCCCTCGTCTTGGGAATAGGCAAGGACGAACATTTTTTGGCGAGCGATGTTAGCGCGATCGTGGCTCACACCCGCGATGTGGTTTACTTGAACGACTACGAGATCGTCGCACTTCAGGCCGAGGGATTTGAGATTTCCACCGTCTCAGGTGGCGGTGCGGGCTTTCAGATCAGCCGGGTCGAGTTTGATGCCTCGTCGGTGGACAAGGGGAAATACCCGCACTACATGCTCAAGGAAATCCATGAGCAACCGAACACCGTTCGTGATGCTATGCGTGGGCGGCTTTCACTCGAAGAGGCCACGGCCAAACTCGGAGGGCTCAACATGACGAACTCCGAACTGCGCGCAGTGGATCGCATCGTGCTCGCAGGCTGCGGAACGGCCTTCCACTCAGCCATGACGGGTGAATACATCATCGAGTCGCTTTCACACATTCCCGTGGAGTGTGAGTTCGCCAGCGAGTTTCGTTACCGCAATATCCCGCTCCAGCGCGATACGCTTGCTTTTGTGATCAGTCAAAGCGGGGAAACTGCCGACACTCTTGCGGCTCTGCGAGAGAGCCAGCGCAAGGGGCACCGCACGCTTGGCATTTGCAACAATGTCGCCAGCACGATCGCCCGCGAAAGCGATGGCGGCGTCTACATGCACGCAGGACCGGAGATCGGCGTTGCCGCCACGAAATCCTTCACCTCGCAGCTCACGATTTTCACTCTCCTCGGTCTTCTCTTGGGTCGTATTCGCCATCTCTCGCATAGCGAGGGACGGGATATGATTGCTCAAATGGAAAAATTGCCCGACCTCGTGGCCCGCACGCTTGAACTGGAAACGCAGGTCGCCGCTATCGCCAAAAAATACGCCCAGGCGAACAACTTCCTCTTCATGGGGCGCCAAGCGCACTACCCGATCGCCCTCGAGGGTGCGCTGAAGCTGAAGGAAATCAGCTACATCTCCGCCTCGGGCTACCCCAGTGCGGAGCTTAAGCATGGCGTGATCGCGCTCATCACCGAGAACACGCCTTCGCTCTTTATAGCTCCACAGGACGCTGTGTTTGAGAAAAACATCAGCAATATTGAAGAGGTTAAGGCCCGTAAAGGTCCGGTGATCGCCATCGGAACCGAGGGCGACACCGCGCTGAAAAAAATCTGCGATGATGTGATTCTGATACCCGACGCCCCCCACTATCTCTCGCCGATCCTGAGCGTTATTCCACTCCAACTCCTGTCCTATTACATAGCGGTGGAACTCGGCTGCGATGTGGACAAGCCCCGCAATCTCGCGAAGAGCGTGACGGTGGAATAAGGCGCTCGGAGACTACTTTTTGATCTTCCGTCGCAGGAAGGTCGGAACATCCAAGTCCTCGCCTTCCACGATCGTCGGCTCGACTTTTTCAAAGCGTCCGCGTGCGATGGGTTCAAGAGGAAGGTCCTCCTGCTTCACTTTCGGAGCGCCTGTTTTCGATTCGGCAGGTGCGGGCGGAGGCGGGGTGGATTGAATAGACTCCTCGGCAAAAAGGGCAGGCGGAGCTGTCCGCGCGGGCTCTGTCTTTTGGACTGGGGCGGCTGGTTCGATCTTCGCGGCGGTGGCGCAGTGACCGATGATCGTGACTATGAGGGGCGCCGATTCATCCCGCGCCACGCTCACACCCAAGTGGAGCAGGGATGTGGGAGCCGTGTTTTTTGAAACTTCCTGCATGATGGTCGCAACTTCCGCGAAGGTGAGCGAACGGGGGCCTGAGAGATGCACAAGCACCTTGCTGGCCTCGTGGAGTAGTCGTCCTCGGTCCAGAAGAGGGCTTCGCAGGGCCTGTTCGAGAGCCTCGTGCGCGCGGTTCCCGCCATCCGCCTCGCCGCTGCCGAACAAAAATCCCCCTCCTCCGCTGCGCAAGACACCGAGCAGGTCGGGAACTGCCACCGCCATTGGGCCGGGACACGAAATCAGTCGCGTCAGCGAAGCCACCGCTTGGAAAAGAATATTGTCACATGCGGCAAAGGTTTCTTCCGCCTCGGTGCGAGGAGCGGTGATTTCCGCCATGCGGTCGTTTTCAAAATGCACGATCGCATCCGCATGGCGAGAGATGCCCAGCATGGCCTCCTGCGCCTGCTGCGATCTCCGGCGTCCCTCGAATTGAAATGGCGTCGTCACAACTGCGATCACAAGCGATCCGTTCGCCCGGGCCAATTCTGCGACTTGAGGTGCCACCGCACTGCCCGTGCCCCCACCGAGACCGGAACAAAGGAAAATCACATCCGCTCCCTCGACTGACTGGCGCAACTCGCTCATCGATTCACGGGCGGCTTCCAAGCCCATCTCCGGATCGCCTCCCGCTCCGAGGCCGTGTGTTGTCATCGGGCCGAGCGCTATTTTTCGGGATGCCACCGAGGCGTTCAGCGATTGCTGGTCCGAATTCAGAGCCACAGTTTCAAGTGGCAGCGATGCCCTGACGGCAATGCGGTCTGCAATATTCACACCGGCATTGCCGATGCCGAGGAGTCTGAGCACCGGTTCCTTGCCGGTGCCGCGATCAAGCCAACGGGGATAGGTAATCATAGAAAAATCAGAATCTGCCGCTGAAAAAGCCCTTCAGTCGCTCCAAAATCGACGCGTCTGGCATCTCGGCGTGCACCGCCTGTGCGTATTTCGCCGCGCCGATGCATGTCGAGAGTTGGGGGTTTTCAAAGGCCGACATGGGACCGGATACGGCTTGCGCATGGGCCAGATAAACCGGGGTGCCAGGAAAGACGGATTCCGCCGCCTCGCGGATTCCGCGCAGGAGGCTGCATCCGCCGGTAAGAAGAATCCCGGCTCCGAGCAGGTGCTCCGGGACGACCTCTTGAATGCGCTTGTGAAGAATGGTGAAAAGTTCCTCCAGCCTGGCGCGGATGATCATGTTCAACATCAGGCGGTCGATGTCCCTGCCCGAAAATCCCGTGTCGTTCTTGAGCGTGATTTTGTCGCTGGCGGAAATGTTGTCCGTGATGGCAGAGCCCTCCTCGATTTTGAGCTTTTCGGCGCGGGCGATCGGAATGCGGAGACCGATGCAGAGGTCATTGGTTATATGGTCGCCGCCTATGGCGATGACCCCGCTGTGGCAAACCGCTCCGTCCTTGTAGACAATGTAGTCGGTGACGCCGCCGCCGATATCGATGAGCACTGCCCCGGCTTGCTTCTGTTGCTCGTCCAGCACGACCTGGGCGGAAGCGACCGAGTTCACCACGATGTCCTCGACATCAATGTCGAACTCCCGCACGCAACGGATCGCATTCTGAATCCGGTTCGTCACGCCGTGGATAATGTGAAAATCCGCTTCCAGCTTTGTTCCCATCATGCCGTGCGGGTCGATGACGCCCTCCTGTCCATCGACATAGTAGCGTTGGATGACCGAGTGGATGATCACATCTTCCTTGGGGATTCCTGCTTCCTTGGCCTTGAATTCGACGCTCTCAATCTCTTTGGCCGTGATGGTTGATTCCTCTGGCAGTGTGACGGCGCTGCGGTTGTTGAAGCTTTTGATATGGCTGCCGGATATGGCCAGCCAGACGCCTTTGATCTCATGGTCGCTGCGATCCTCGGCATCGGCCAGGGCGTCGTGAACGCACTGGGTGGCATTTTTGAAATCCACGATTTCGCCTTTTCGGACTCCGCGCGATGGACTCTCTCCCACGCCCAGAATCCGCATTTCCCCGTCGCGGTGGCATTCCGCCACGACGGCGCACACCTTGGTGGTTCCGATTTCCAGTCCGACATGTATTTTTTCGCGGGCCATCAGTTTCTCTTGGGTTTGGATTTTTGAGGGATCGACTTTTGCTTCTCTGAAACGGGTTCGGGCGGAGCAGCCATGACAAATTTCACAGGCGTGTTTTTTGCCACCATCAAGTTCACGGATTCGATTTCCCGTCCGGTGTCGCGGCAATGTTCCAGCAGGCGCTGGAGTTTCATCAATTGCGTGGGGAAGTCGCCCGAGGCGAATTTGACGCGCGCATTTTGATCGGTGAGGGCATCGATGCAGTAGCCCTTGCTGATGTTCAGCGATCTGATGATGAGCAGCGATTGCGATTGGTTCCTAGCCTCGCGCAGGAGGGTCAATGCGTTCTTCAGGTCATCTCCTTCAAGCAGGCTGCCCTCCTGGATTTTTTCGACTTTCACGCCGTAGATGATCGGAAGTTGGTGATATTCCTGTTGAAGGATGCGGGGTTTCATCAGGAATCCGGAGTCGTCCACGAGGGTCATGGAAGTGGGATCGTAATCCGCCGAGGAATCCGAAGACTTCGAAACCCACGCCACGGGTATGCGGCGCGTGAGATTGATCTCAATGCGATCCGGCATGATGCGTTCGATGGAAACATCCGCAACCATCGGAATCTCGCGGAGCTTGTGGTCGATGCCTGCGATGTCGATGCGGAAAATGTTGTCGCCTGTTTGGATTCCGGTTTCGGCAAGGAGATCCTCGCTGGTCATGATTCCATCCAGTTCGAGTTTGAGTTCGCAGAGGTTGTAGGCGGGATTCGAGAAAAAGAATTTGTCCAACGCCTTGTTGAGTCCGAACCAGATCAGACCGCAGGCCACAGCAACGATGAGAGTGAGCGCGCAGAGCTGTCCGACAAGGCGCTGGCGTTTCCGCTGCGCCGTCTTTGCGCGCATCTTTACATTCAGGTAATGCACGCCGTTTGGCGTTCGTCGCTTGGTCGCGGATGATGTGGATCCTGATTTCATCACGGCTTTTTCTTCGCAAGCGACAGTCCGGCTATCTCCTCGCACAACGCGGGGAAGCTCAGCCCGGCAACGGCTGCTGCCTTGGGAAGAAGGCTCAATTCGGTCATGCCGGGGATTGTGTTGATTTCCAAAACACTCATCGAACCATCTGGAGCGAGGAGGATGTCCACGCGGGAGTAAACCTCGAGCCCAAGGGCGCGGTGCGCCGCGCGGGCAGTCGCCTGGACACTGGAGGACTCGGCATCCGTCAGAGGCGCGGGAACGAAGTATTCCGAGGCTCCGCTGGTGTATTTGTGGTCGTAGTCGTAGAAGCCGTCGCGCGGCACGATTTCCACAACAGGCAGCGCCTCGCCGCCGATGATTCCGACCGTGAGTTCCCTGCCCGCAAAGAAACTTTCGACAAGCACCTCGTCGCCATATTGGAAGCAATCATCCAGCGCAGTCGGCAGCGCGGCGGCATCGCGAATGATGTGCACCCCTACGCTGGAACCTTGGCGCGGAGCTTTTACGACATAAGGCAACGGGAGGCTCGGAGCCTGACCTTTTCGGATTTTCTTCCATGTCGATGTCGGCACTCCAGCGCGGTCGAAGGCTTCTTTGGAAAGGATTTTGTCGAACGCTGTATGGCTTCCTGCGATTCCCTCGCCTGTATAGGGTATACCCCGGTCATGGAGGATCGATTGCAGTTGGCCGTCCTCACCGAATGTGCCGTGGATGATGTTGAATGCCAGATCCACGGATTCGGGCAGGGTTATTTCCGTGGTGGTGACATCGATTTCAACGACCTTAGCCCCGGCGGCGCGGACGGCTTTCGCAACGGCAGTTCCCGAGCGGAGTGACACATCGCGCTCTTTGCCCGGGCCGCCCTTGAGAAGCGCCACGGTTTTGTTTTTCAGAATTCCGGAATGCTGTTGCTTCATAAATCTACCCCTACAATTTGAACCTCGGTTTCAAGATGGATGCCGCGTGTTCGCTCAGCGGCGGTCTGGATTTCTTTGATCAGGGTCAGAACATCCGCAGAAGTCGCGCCGCCATCGTTGACGATGAAGTTTCCGTGAATTTCGGAAACGCGGGCGCCGCCGACGGAGAAATTTTTAAGTCCAAGTTCCTCGATGAGTTTGCCTGCAGGAATTGCGGATGGGTTTTTGAAAATGCATCCTGCGCTGGCCGCTACGGGTTGGCTGGAGCGGCGCTTGGCGACGGACTCTGCGATCGTGGCATCGATTTCGCTCTGTGTGCCGGGTGTTCCAGCAATAACGGCTGAGAGCGCATAGTTTGTCCGCAGCATCGGAACGCTCCGGTAGTGGATGTCCATTTCGGCAGGTGTGCGGGTGAAGATGTTTCCATCCTGGTCGCAGAAACGCACCTTCACGACCTGATCGAAGGTTTGAATGCCCATGGCACCTGCATTCATCCGCAAGCCTCCCCCGAGGTTTCCCGGAATTCCCTCCATCCACTCAAACCCTGCAATGTTCGCCGTGCGCGCCAGTGCGCTGAGTTGCTTGAATTTTACGCCCACACCCGCAGTGATCTCGGTTCCATTCACTTCATGTCGTTGGAAGTCGCCGCGCGAGAGGTGTGCCACCACTCCGGGGATGCCGCCATCGCGCACAAGAAGGTTCGATCCGCGTCCCATGACCATGAGGGGAATGTTTTCATCGAAGCAATGCCGCACGAGGTCGGCGAAGCCCTCTTCACTCTCGGGTTCAACCCAGAACTGGGCTGGTCCACCGATGCGCATTGTCGTGTGCTTGGAAAGTGGCTCGTAAAGTTTGATGCGTCCCGCACCCATCACGCGCTGCAGGGTGTCGCGCATTTTGAAATCCTGCGCGAGACGCTGGCCCGCCTCGTGGATGTTCCCCGCGCCAAGGCTCAGGATGAGGTCGCCATCCTCTGCCACGGATGCTGCGGCCTTGTGGATGTGCGAAATCTCGGGCACATGGGCTGCGGAGGAATGCCCGGCAGCGAGCATCGCATCAACAATCGTCTGGCCGGAAATGCCGGGAATCGGTTTTTCGCTCGCGGGGTAGATGTCGGAAATAAAAACATGGTCCGCCAGCGCGAAGGCTTTGCCAAATTCGTCCTTAAGTGCCTGTGTGCGCGTGTAGCGGTGGGGTTGGAACATCGCAATGACCCGCCCGTAGCCGCCCGTTCGTGCTGTGGCGAGTGTGGCGGCGATTTCCGTGGGATGGTGCCCGTAGTCGTCAACAATGGTCTGGCGGGGCGATTCGTGGATGATCTCGAAGCGGCGTTTGGCGCCACGGAAGCTCTCGAGTGCGCTCACGATGGATTCGAAGGACTGCCCAATTTCGCTGGCCAGGGCGATGGCGGCGAGCGCGTTCACCGCATTGTGGGCGCCGGGAATGTTCAGCACGACTTCGCCGAGCATTTTTCCGTCTTTGTTTACCGTGAAGCGGGATTTGAAATTTTCCGTGGTGAGGTTTGTGATCCTGTAATTCGCTTCATCTCCGAGACCGTAGGAAATGGCACGGGGATGCAATGCGCAGACCCTTCGTGCTCCGTCGTCATCCGCGCAGTAAAAAACCTTGCCGGATGTTTGGCTGATGAGGCGTTTGTAAACGGCTTTGATGGCAGCGAGATCCTTGTAAAAATCGAGATGCTCCGGTTCGATGTTGAGAACGATCGCATGCTCGGGGTGGTAGTTGATGAGTGTGCCATCGCTCTCATCGCCCTCGGCGACAAACCACTCGCCTTCAGAGTCCCAGCGCGCATTTGTTCCCAAAATCGGAATTTCGGCTCCCACATAGTGGCAGGGCTTGAATCCTCCGGCCCGCAGGACATGTGCTGTCATGGCAGAGGTCGTTGTTTTTCCGTGCATGCCGGAGACCACGATTCCTTTTTTGGAGTCCATGATTGCGGCCAGCGCATCGGCGCGGCGCGCCAAAGGAAGTCCGAGGCGGACCGCCTCATCATAGGCCGGATTTCCCGCTTTGATCGCGGACGAGTAAATGACGACATCCGCTCCATGCACGCACTCCGTCGAGTGGGGACAGTGAAAATGAAGGCCTTTTTTAACGAGGCGTCCGACCTCGGTTGTATCAACCTTGTCGGATCCGCTCACCTTGTGTCCGAGCCCCAGCAACAACGCTGCGATGCCGCTCATGCCGGACCCCGCCACTCCAATGAGGTGGATGTGTTTCGGGGTTGCCGCAGTGAGGGTTTCTCGTAACTCGGTGGCTGTCATTTGATGCCCTCCCTGACGGCGCGTTCCATGACATCAGCCACATTCTTTGCAGCCGACTCCGGGGTCATCTTCTTTGCGGCGGCTGCCATTGCGGCGCGGCGCGATGGATCGTTTAAAAGATTCGAAATCATCGCGGCAAAGACCTCCGGAACGATGTCTTTCTCCTCGGTCATCACGGCCGCTCCGGTCCGCACATAAATTTCGCCGTTGGCTTTCTGGTGGTCGTCCGTCGCGTGCGGGTAGGGGATGAGGATGGATGGCAGACCGAACTGCGACAATTCGCTGAGGCTCGACGCTCCCGCTCTTGAAATAACGAGGTCCGCCGCCGAGTAGGCCTCCTCCATGCGGTGATGGAACGGAGCCACATAATGCGGAATTTCATCGCGTTGGTAGTTCGCAGCGGCCAACCGGTCGTCGTTTTTTCCAGTGAGATGAATGATTTGAATGCCGGACTGTGCCAAGAGCGGGGCTGTGCGGAAGAGGATCTGGTTGATTCCGGTCGCGCCCTGGCTGCCGCCGGTGACGAGAAGAGTCGGGCGTGAAGGATCCAGGCCAAACACCCGCATCGCATCGCCTCGTTCCATCGGCTGTCCAAGGTTTTTCCGAACCGGCGTCCCGGTGACGATGCAGTGCGATCCGGGAAACCGCTGGCGGCAATCCTCGAAGCCAAGAAGAACACGGGAGGCAAATCTCGCAGCCAATCGGTTGGCGCGGCCGGGGATGGCATTCGACTCGTGGATGAAGCAGGGTAGCCCTTGCATCCGAGCCGCAAGAATCGGCGCTGTGGATGTGAACCCGCCCATCCCCAAAACAACAGAGGGTCGGTATTTTCTATAGATTGACCGACACTGGCGGTAGCTGTCCCAGCAGCGACGGACAAAGCGGATGAAGGCTGGCGATAAAAGCATCGCCGGCATTCCCACCGAGGGCAGCTTTTCAGCCCGGAATTGAGGGTGCGCCTTGAGCGCGACGGCATCGATTTCCTTCTCCGACACGAAAAGCAAAACCTCGTGGCCGCGCTCGTGCAGCGACTCTGCAACGGCCAAGCCGGGGAACAGGTGTCCGCCTGTGCCTCCGCACGCTATGATGGCTCGGAATGGTTTTGGGTCGGTCATATGCGGGGCTCGAAATGTGGACGCGTGAGGGCTGGGGCGAAATGGGAGATGAGTGGGCGTCCCTGGCGGTGGATGTTGACCAGAAGGCCGATGAGGAAAAGGCAGACGACCAGATTGGATCCGCCGTAGCTGATGAATGGCAGAGGCATGCCCTTGTTGGGAAGAAGTGATGTCGTGACGCCTATGTTCACACAGGCTTGTAGGGTGATCATGATCACGGCCCCGATTCCAAGTAGGCGGCCGACTGTGTCTTTGGCGTTCGAAGCAACCAGTGACCCGCAGAGGCACACGAGCAGGTAGGCCATAACGGTGAGAAGCGTTGCATAGAGGCCGAGTTCCTCCCCGATCATGGGAAAAATGAAATCCGTGTGTGCGTAGGGAAGGTAGAGCATTTTCTGGCGACCCTCGCCGAGCCCCAAGCCATCAACCCCGCCGGAGCCGAAGGCGATCAGTGCCTGCCATTGTTGGAGTCCCTCGCCAAGGCTGTATTTTTCAGGATGCATGAAGGCGAGAAGGCGGCCTTGGCGTTCCGAGACATTCATGGCCACGAAAAATATGCCTGCCAGACCGCAGAAAATGAGGCTGAAAAGCCAGCGCAGGGCGGCTCCAGCTATGAAGAGAACGGCCACGGCAGTTCCTCCGATGAGCGCCGTGTTTCCAATATCCACTTCCAGAACGATGAGCCCCATTAGAATGCTGAGGATTCCCATGGGGTAGGCGAGTCCGCTCAGGAAATGGGAGAAATTGAGCTCGGTTCGTGAGAACCACCAGGCCAGAAAAAAAATCGCGGCAACCTTGGCGAGTTCGCTGGGTTGCACAACGCCGAAGCCGAGGTTGATCCAGCGGGATGATCCGTTGATTCGAAGTCCGATGGGAGGGATGAAACACAACAGGAGCAGGAGGGCTGCCGCAGCAAAAAATGCCCACCAATATTTGACCCAGAAATGGTAATCCACAAATGAGGCCACGATGGCCGCAACGAGCCCGACACACAGCCACATGCCCTGGCGTTTCAGGAAGAAATAGATGTCCGAGTGGCCCTCCTCAGCAAACGCACTCGTGCTGGAAAGCATCACAAGCCCGAGCGCGAGGAGGCCGGCCACGGCAACTGTCAGCACATAGATGGCGTTTCGATGCATTGTTTTTTGTGAACTTCGGCTTTTTTGTGCTGATCAGGGAATGACCAGCGTTTGGCCGATTTTCAGTTTCTTCGGGTCGTCAATGTTGTTGGCCTTCATCAGGGCCGCTTGGGTGATGTTGTATTTTTTGGCGAGCGAGTAGGGATTGTCGCCCTTGGCCACGACATGTGTTTTTTCCTCGCTGGTCTTGGGGTTTTCAGAGGGTTTGGCTTCGGCTTTTTCCTGAACGGGCGGAGCCTTCACGGGCGGGGCCTTCGCAACGACCGCCGGAGTGGGGACGGCCTTTGCGGCGGGTTCGGCGTGCTGGGCTTGTGCCGCCTGACTTTTTGCTGCCGATCCAACGACGAGGGTCTGGCCGACTTTGAGGATGGATGTGCTGGTGAGGTTGTTGGCTTTTTCGAGGGATTCGATGCTCGTGTTGAATTTTGAAGCGATACGGCGGAGTGTGTCTCCCGCCACCACGGTGTAGGTCGCTTGGGCCTCCTGCGTTTTGGCAGGCTCGGCCTTGGCAACCGGCTCGGTTTTTTTCTCCGTGACGGCAGCGGGAGCGGCGGCCTCCGCGGTTTCCGTTTTCGCGGTCGCCGGACGGGCCGGTTTTTCCTTGAGCTGGTTGAAGCCGTAAATACCTGCGACGGCGACGACATGCAGGACAAGAACCACGATGAATGCCTGCGAGAGCTTCATGCTGGGCTCCGACTCGCTTTCATATTCCTCGACTTCCTCACGGCTCGAAGCCGCGCGGGCGTGCATGGTTTTTCTGGGAACCAATCGCCGTGCGGGACGGCGTGGAGCAGTGGTGTTTTTTTTGAACATCATGGTGTGTTGTTTGGATTGTTTTTGAGTTTTTGAACGAGAGATTTGAAAATGTTTCCGCGTTCTCCGTAGTTGCGGAACATGTCGTAGGACGAGGTGCCGGGGGAAAAGAGGACGACATCACCCGCCTGCGCGAGCAAATGAGCCTTGTTGACGGCCTCTTCAAGGCTCTCCGCCGTCTGGCATTCCGTGTCTTTCCAGGATGAGGCGATGCGGTGTCTCATCTCGCCGATGAGCACAGCGGCGCGGGCCTTTTCACGCACGAGCATGGTATTGTCGTCGAATTCCACTCCTTTGTCTTTGCCTCCGGCGATGAGAATGATCGGACGGTCTTGCGACAGGATCGCCTTTTCCATGGCATCGAGGTTGGTTGCCTTGGAATCGTTGATCCAACGCACGCCATCGAGGTCGCGCACGAATTCGCAGCGGTGCACCGGTGGCGCATGGTTGGCGATTGCCTGAACCAGGTTGTCGAGATCGAGATTCAACCCAAGGCCCATTCCCAATGCGGCCATGATATTTTCCGCATTGTGGACTCCCGGCAGGAGCGTGTCGGATTGATCGAGGAGGCGTCTGCCTTGGAAGAAAATCTCTCGCCCGCGAAGCGTGAAATCGGCGGCGGGGCTCGTTGCACTGAAGGTGATTCTCTTGGCCGGAAGGGGAGGGAGGTCGGCGGATGCGTTCACCACCATGACATCATCCGCGGTTTGGTTCTCGAAAATCCTGAGCTTCGCCGCACGGTATTCTGGCATTCCCGGGTAGCGGTCCAGATGGTTCGGGCTGAGATTGAGCCACGCTGCGACTTTCGGGCGGAAGGTGCGGATCGTCTCCAGTTGAAAGGAACTGACCTCCAGAATCATCACATCCAGTTTGTGGCTCTGCCGAACCGCTCTTGCAAACGGGAGGCCGATATTCCCGCTCGCCATCGTTCGCACACCGCAACCGCTGAGAATTTTTTCCGTGAGTTCGGTAGTGGTGGTTTTTCCGTTCGTGCCTGTGATCGCGACCACCGGGCAGGTGCATTCTTGAAAGGCGAGCTCCAGCTCTCCGATGAGAGGGGTGTTTTTTTGCAGCACATTTTGCACGAGCGCAACGGCTGGATCGATTCCCGGGCTGAGCACGGCGAGGTCGTAGAGCGAGGGGTCCTCATCGGCTGATTTGCCAAGGAGAACGCGCATCCCGCGGGACTCCATCTGAGCGGCCTTTTCGCGGATGCCTGGATTGTCCGAGGATTCGCAAATGGTCACATCGGCTCCCTCCTCAAGCAGCAAGGTGGCCGCAGCCTCGCCACTGTGGCCGAGACCGAGAACAACCGATTTTTTGCCGCTGTAGATCATTTCAACGAAGTTTCAAAGTGGCCAGACCGAGAAGGGCGAAGAGCACCGAGAGGATCCAAAAACGGACAATCACCGTGTTTTCCTTCCATCCGCTGAGTTCGAAGTGGTGGTGGATGGGGGACATCTTGAAAATGCGGCGTCCGGTTGTTTTGAAGCTGGCGACCTGGAGAATCACGGACATCGCCTCCATGACAAAAACACCACCGACTATGACAAGCAGGAGTTCCTGTTTGCAGCAGATCGCCACGGCTCCGAGCATTCCACCGATCGCCAGCGAGCCGGTGTCGCCCATGAAGACGCGGGCTGGATGGGCGTTCCACCACAGGAAGCCCAGGCACGCACCGAGCAGCGCCACACAGAGAACCGCCAACTCGCCGGCATACGGGACAAATGGAACCTGAAGGTAGGTTGCTGTTTTGATGTTTCCTGCGACATAGACCAGCACGGCATAAGTCGCTGCCACCGTGGCGGTGCAACCGGTGGCGAGCCCGTCAAGACCATCGGTGAGGTTCACCGCATTCGATGTTCCCACGATGACCAGAAGATAGAAAATGAATGTCAGCACCCCCATGCCCAAGACGAGCGGCTCCTTGAAAAATGGCACGAACAGCTGCTGCGCCATTGCGGAGAGTTTTGGGTTTGTCAGGAAAAAGAGGGTGAAAATTCCCGCCAGAAGGCATTGCAGGAAAAACTTGAGACGGCTGCTGATGCCGTCAGAGCTCTTCTTGGTGACCTTCAACCAGTCGTCGTAAAAACCGATTCCGCCCAGAAAAACAGCGCTGAAAAGCACCAGCCATACGAAGGGGTTTTCGGGTTTCGCCCAGAGGAGTGTCGAAATCACAATCGACCCAATCAACAGGAGCCCTCCCATGGTGGGTGTTCCTTTTTTCGAGCCGTGGAGTTCATGGAGCTTGTGCACCTCCGCAGCGGTGCGGATCGGTTGGCCGAATTTCAAAGAGATCAACTTGCGAATCACAAAATTCCCAAAAATCACACTGATGAGAAACGCTGTGATGCCCGCGCAGATCGCCCGGAATGTGATGTAAGAAAAAACATTCAGCGCCTTGAGGAGGTCGTTGCTGATGCCTTGTTGTGCGGCCCAGTCACTCAGTTCGGAAAGGTAGTAAAGCATCAGTTTTGGAGTTTTTGAAAAAGGGTTTCCATTCGTGCGGAGCGGCTGCCTTTGACGAGGACGAGATCCCCCGGGCGGGCGAGTTGGTCGAGGATTCGGGCTGCTGCGGAGGTGTCCTCGACCTCGTGGATGCGGCTGAATCCAAGTTCCCTTGCTGTAGCCGAGATGTTGCGGGCCTCAGGGCCGACGGTCACGAGGACATCTGCATACTTCACAGTGGCGCAGCCGACGCGGGAATATCCCTCGGAGGCATAGTCGCCGAGTTCACCCATTTTACCCAGAACGGCAATGCGGCGACCCATGCAGGGAGTGAAACGCAGGGTGCTCAACGCGGCTTCCATGGAATCGGGATTCGCGTTGTAGGTGTCGTCGAGGAAGGTGACTCCTTTGTGCATGCGTTGTTCCAGTCGACCTCCGGCCAGTTCTGTTCGTGCAAGGCCTTTGACGGTGGATTCGAGCGGGACACCCAATTCCAGACCGGCCGCGATGGCCATGAGCGCATTCTGGACCATGTGCAATCCTTGAACGGGAATGGATGCTGCGGCGGTGAGTGTTTGGTCTGCGGAATGGAGGACAACTTTGAATGTGGTTCCAGAGTCGTTGGCGACAACCTCCGTGGCCGTCAGGTTTCCGCCTTTCAGGCCCGTGAGGACGACTTTTCCCCGGCAGCGTGCGGCGATCGAGTCGCTCTTGTCGTCTTCCGCACAAAGAATCACGCTTCCGCCCGCCGGCACGGCTTCCGCAAGCATTCCCTTTTCCAGAGCTATGGCATCGCGGGTCTTCATGTATTCAATGTGAGCGGTGCCGACATTGGTGATGATTGCACAGTCGGGTTTGATGAGGGCCGCCAGCGGGGCGATCTCGCCCGGATGGTTCATGCCGACTTCCCACACCGCCGCTTTGTCGCTGGAACTTGCCGAAAGAATGGAGAGGGGAACGCCGATATGGTTGTTCAGGTTTCCCTGGGTCTTGACCACTTTGAATTTGCTGCCCAGCACTGCGGCTGCGAATTCCTTTGTGCTCGTTTTTCCGCTGCTGCCAGTGATGCCAAGAACTTTGAGATCAAGTTTTGCGCGCCACGCAGCGGCCAGGTTGGTTAGGGCGGTGAGGCTGTTTTCGGCAAGGAGGACGGGAGCCGACCCTGCAAGTTTTTGCGCTTCTTCGGGTGAATCCAGAAGCACGGCAGCAGCTCCCTTTTCGATTGCCTGCGAGGCGAAGGCATTGCCATCGAAATTCTCTCCGCGCAGGCCGATGTAGAGATCTCCCGGGCGGATTGTGCGCGTGTCCTTGTTGATGTTGGAAATCGTGACGCCGGTTGCATCGCCCAGCAACTTGGCGCCGGCCATGGATGCGATTTCGAGAAGAGGAGTTTTGTCCATTTTTAAGACTCCGCTCCCTTCTTGTCGGTGATTGCCCTGTCCGCAACGGCCACATCGTCAAAGGGGATTTTGGTGTTGGCGAATTCCTGATATTTTTCGTGGCCCTTGCCTGCGATCAGGACGATTCCGCCGGGACCAGCGAGTTCGATGGCGCGGCGGATGGCTGATTCGCGGTCGGTGATCTTCTCATGCGCGCGACCGCGCAGACCGGCCTCCATGTCTTTGAGGATATCCTCCGGATTCTCGGAGCGCGGGTTGTCGGATGTGATGATGATGTGATCCGAAAGCTCCGCAGCTGCTGCCGCCATGAGCGGGCGCTTGGCGCGGTCGCGGTCGCCACCGCATCCGCAGACAGTGATAATGTGGGAGGGATTCAATTCCCGCAGGGTGCGGAGGACATTTCGCAACGCGTCATCGGTGTGCGCGTAATCCACAAAAACCTGGAAGTTGCGCTTCGCGGGAACCCGTTCGAGGCGCCCGGGGACTTGAGGGGCGGCTGCAAGCGCGTTGATCGCGGTTCGCATTTCGACACCGCATGTCACGGTGAGAGCGATCGCTGCGAGGGCGTTGTAAACATTGAACAGGCCGATCAGGGGGAGCCTGACGAGGTAGCTTTTGCCCCGGGCCTCCAATGTGAATGTGGTGCCATTCATTTCGTGGCGCACAGCGGAGGCCCTGAACTCGGCATGAACGCTTCGTCCGAAGGTGAGGATTTTGAGCCGTTTTGAAAATTGATCGACGAGCCTCTGGCCGTATCGGTCATCGAGATTCACAATCGCGCGGCCCTTCTTGTGTTTCTGGGATGCGAGCGCCTCGAAGAGGCCTGCCTTCGCTTCGAAGTAGGCATCCATTGAGCCGTGATAGTCGAGGTGGTCCTGCGTGAGATTCGTGAAGGCCGCCGCGTCGAATTCGATGCCTCTCACGCGGTTTTGCACGATTGCGTGGCTCGAGACCTCCATGGCCACGGCGCGTCCTCTGGTGTCCCGGATTTCGGAGAGGATTTTCTGGATGTCGATCGACTCTGGCGTCGTGTGGGGTGCGGGGAGTTCTTCGTCCGCAACGATATATTTGATCGTTCCAATCAGGCCGCAGCGTTGTGCGGCGTGCTCGAAGATGTGGCGGACCAGGCAGGTCGTGGTTGTTTTTCCGTTGGTGCCTGTAACGCCTACGCATTTCAAATCGCGGTCGGGGTGCTCATAAAAAGCGCCGCCGATATCGGCCATGGCGGAGCGTGCGTCTGCAACGACAATGACTGGGCACGGGCTGTCGGGAACCTCTTTTTCGGCAATCACAGCGGCAGCTCCCTTTTCTGCGGCTTGCTTGATAAAGGTGGTGCCATCCGAGTTTTTGCCCGGCAGCGCAAAGAACAGGCATCCCGGGGCGGCCTGTCGCGAGTCGAAGCAAAGCGATGAAATCTCGGTATCGGCAAGGCCGGGCGGGATTCCCGATGATTGAAGAAGTTTTCTAAGGTTCATCGGATCAGTTACTGCGCTCCTCCGTGTTTGAAGTGCTGGCTATTGGGGCCGGTTGAAGCGGAATTGGCGGCATGGTGGGCGTGAGGTCGAGATGGCGCGCGGCACGCTCCGCGATGCGTGAGAAAATAGGCGCGGCCACAAGACCACCGTAGTTCAGATTCGATGCGATCTTGGCATCGTCAACCATGACCAGCAGGACGAATTCGGGATTCTCCGCCGGCATGTATCCCACAAAGGAGACAACATACTTTCCGGCTGCGTAGCCTCCGTGGGGACTCACCTTTTGGGCGGTTCCTGTTTTGCCTGCGACTTGGAAGCCGTTGACCCTTGCAAATCCGGCGGTGCCTCCCGGTTCTGTGACTCCAACGAGCGCATCGGACACGAAGCGGGCTGTTTTTTCCGGAACCACCTTGCGCATGAGGGTTGGCTCCTTTTTCATGAGGACCTCGCCGTTTTCCTTTTCCACGGATTGAACGATTCGCGGTGCCATGAGATCGCCGCCGTTGGCGATCACTGACATGCCCATCGTGATCTGCAATGGCGTTACGGCAATCGAATGGCCCATGGGCATGCGGGTGATGGTGAGCTTGTCCCAGCGGGCCGGCGGATGGACGAGTCCGGGGATTTCGCCCGGCAGTTCGATTCCAAGGCGCTCTCCAAAACCAAAGCGGCGGACATACTCGTAGAATTTGTCCCCACCCATCATGAGAGCCATTTTGGCGGAGCCGATGTTCGAGGATTTCACGAGGATTTCATGGACATCCATGTGGCCGTAGCCGTGGTGGTCCTTCAGAATGCGGCCGCCGTAGGCGAAGCGTCCGTTTTCGCAGAATATGGTGGTCTTTTCATCGACCTTGCCTTCGTTGAGCGCGCCTGCAGCAACGACGATCTTGAATGTCGATCCGGGTTCGACCATGTCGATGATGGCCCGGTTTTTCATCTGCTCCGGCTGCGCCTTGCCCGGTTCGTTCGGGTTGAAGCAGGGGCGGCAGGCCATGGCAAGAATGGCTCCTGTTTTTGGATCCACAAGGACGGCGTTGGCGGTCTCGGGCTTGAGATCCTTGTAAGCGGCATCGAGTTCCTCCTCCACGATGGATTGCAGACCCATGTCGATGGTGAGGCGGACATTTTTGCCGTGCTGCGGATCCTCTTCGATGCCACGATAGAGGACGATCTCGCGCCCCATGCGGTCGCGCTCGATAAAGCGATAGCCGTCCTTCCCGGCGAGTTGGCTGTCCATCGAGAGTTCGATGCCCTGCATGCCTTTTCCCTCATGGTTCAAAAAACCAAGGATGTGGCCGAGAACCTCGCCATTTGGGTAGATGCGGATGGCGTCCTGTTCCGAGTAGATGCCGCGCAGATTTTGTTTCTGCATCTCGCTGAATAGGGCCACTGCGGTCTCCTCGGGAACCTCCCGCTTCAGGACAATGTATTTTTTGCCGGTGGAAAATTTTTCAAGAACCTCTTTCTCGTCGAGGTTCAGATGGCTGGCAACGAGTGCTGCAAGGGGCTCGGGTTTTTTCAGGCGCGAGGCATCCGCGAATATCGTTCGCACCGGAAGGTTTGTGGCAAGAATCTCTCCGTTGCGGTCGAGGATCATTCCCCGTTTGGCCTGGATGACTTGGCGGATGCTGTGCTTCTTCGCTGCAAGACGCGAATACTCGTCATGCTTGGCGACATGGAGATGAATCAGTCGGGCCGAGAAGACCGTAAAGATACTGGCGGCGATGCCACAGGCGATTCCTATGCGTGTGTTCGCCGTAAACTTCATTGCCGGCCGACTTCGTTGAAGGCTGTGCGCAGGGTTCCGACCTCGGTGGCTTGCACGGGAGGCGTGAGACGCGCGATTTTGTCGCTCGTTATATTGACGACGGCAATGTAGCCGGATTTCACTCGCGCCTGAAGGGCCGGGCGGGAGGTGAGTTCGGTGACCTTGGCAAGCAGGACATCGTTCTCAGCGCGGACCTGCTGGATTTTGCGCTCGGTCTGGCGGATTTGCTCACCGATGGCGAATTGCTGGTTCTTGATGTAGACGAAACCAAGTCCCACAGCGAGTAGGATGGTTACGACGCTTGAGACGCAGAGGATCTTTCCGATTTGAATCGGATTGGAATTAACGGGTGTCGTCAGTTCAGTGTTCATGGTTGGACTCCTATATTTTTTCGACAACGCGCAGCTTGGCGCTGCGTGATCTTGGGTTTCGCTGCATTTCCCGCTCGCTCGGTGTGATCGGGTGAGGGGTGAGAAGTTTGAAAAGGCGGTCTGGATTCCGGCGTGGCTTCGGCCACTCCGGGCGGTCGATCCACTCGCGGCTGTGTTCGCGGAAGAAAACCTTCACGATGCGGTCCTCCAGTGAGTGGAATGTGATGATTGCAAAACGGGCGCCCGGTGCGAGGCGGTCCGGCAGCGCATGGAGCGCGTGGCGAAGCGCATCGAGTTCGTCGTTCACATGAATGCGCAGGGCTTGAAAAATCTTGGTCGCCGGATGCTTTGCCCCACGGCGAGGCGAAACGCTTTCCACTGCCTTGACGAGGTCGAGCGTCGTTTGAAAGGGGCGGGATGCCCTGATCTCGACGATCTTCGCCGCGATACGCCGCGCATTTTGCTCCTCGCCGTATTGTTGAAAAATTCTTGTGAGTTCGGAAGCAGGCAGCGTGTTCACAACATCAGCGGCTGATTGTGCCGCGCGTGGACTCATGCGCATGTCGAGCGGTCCCTCGCGCATTAGCGAGAATCCGCGTTCCGCTTCATCGAGTTGGTGTGATGAGACGCCGATATCCAGAAGCGCACCGTTCAGAAGGCGC
This sequence comes from Terrimicrobiaceae bacterium, assembly GCA_044340205.1. GTDB lineage: Bacteria > Verrucomicrobiota > Verrucomicrobiia > Chthoniobacterales > Terrimicrobiaceae > UBA967. The sequence continues at coordinate 15,097 of JBIIUB010000001.1, read as the reverse complement.
TCTTCCCCGATGTTGTCCAAAGCCTCGCAGGCATCGCGAAAATTCGACTCCACGAAACGCGCCCGTGGCGCGAATTCCTTAAGCGTCTCGCGGCATTCCGCAAGGGCCTGAGGATCCTGATCCAGTCCAATGACCTCCGCCCCAGCCTGCAGGAGTAGGGCCGAGTGACCTCCGCCTCCAGCCGTCCCGTCCAGAAACAACATTCCCGGAGCCGGCTGCAGGTAGGCTTTCACCTGCCTGGCCATGATCGGAACATGATAGGTGCTGCCGGGCATATCAGGGGCTCCTAAAAAAACTCCCAAGTAGATTTCGGAATCGAGGTCTCTCATAGGATGGGTTGCAGGGAATTTTCATTTGGTATCCACATTTTTCCTCCCGGGCCGCGCCCCTTCCGAAAGGGCTCTCCGGGATTTTATTTGCGGATTGTCAGTTGTTGTTCATCAGGTGTTGGTTGTTGGTAATTCGGAAAATCAGAGGCCGATATCGACGGCGACGCGTTTGTAGATTTCGTCGTTCACCGCAGAGGCTGCGCTGTGTCGCTCTTTCGACCACAGTTCGAAGCGGCGTCCCGCGCCAATAAACACGATCTCGCCGGAGAGCGCGGCCGCTGCGGCGTGCGAATCGGGAATCAGAATGCGTCCTTGTTTGTCGGTGGCCACCTTGTGCGCCGCGCTGAAAAACTGGCGGATCGCTTGGCGTTTTTCTTGGGCTGATGCGCTGGAATTTTGAATGCGCTGCTCCGTCGAGTGGAACTCCTCTTGCGGCATCACCATGAGGTATCCCTCCTGAGGGTGGGGTATTACAAAAAATTCTGCGCCCTCGCCCTTCACCCATGCAGACGGCACCGCCGCGCGATTTTTGGCATCAATCGCGCGCTCGTAAGTCCCCGAGTAAAAGGGCGGTGCTGTAGGCTCTTGCGGCATTCTTTGGGTTTGGGTTATCATGACAATATTCGCCACGACTCCCCACAATTACCCATTTTTACCCACCAATGCAATGATTTTTTTAAGAATTTTTGTGTCTGCCGGCTGTTTTCCCGATTGACCAATCAACTCAGCAGGCGAAAGATGTCCGTCATGCAGGGGAGCCCGCGAGGGCTGAGAGTTCCAGGCCGCGAAAATCGTTCTGGAAGACCCTTTGAACCTGAGACGGTTTATACCGGCGGAGGGAGCAGCCAATCGCGAGGTTTCGATGTGCTCCCCCCGTCGTGTGGAAATCCGTTCAGGGTAGATTAAATCCTAAAAAACCACCGATCATGATTGCACCCGTCGACGCCTTTGAACCCAGCAGCTCCGATCCTCTTCCGAATTCCACCCGCGTGTATGTCGAGGGTGGAATCCATCCCCAAATCCGCGTGCCGATGCGTGAGATCTCGCTTGCCGACACAAAGCGTCTCGATGGTTCCTTGGAAAAAAACGCCCCCGTTCGGGTTTATGATGCGGCCGGCCCCTGGGGTGATGAAAATTTCAATGGCGATGTGAAAAACGGTCTGCCTTCGCTGAGGTCCTCATGGATTCTGGATCGCAAGGATGTCGAGGAATACGAGGGACGCGAGGTCAAGCCGCAGGACAACGGATACCTTTCCCGCAACCACGCCGAGTATGCGAGCACGGCCGAGCGCAACCGGCTTCTGGAGTTTCCAGGTCTGCGCCGCAAGCCGCTGCGCGCCTCGGCAGGGCATCCGGTCACCCAACTCTGGTATGCCCGCCAAGGCATCATCACTCCCGAAATGGAGTTCATCGCGATCCGCGAAAACATGGGCCGGGCGAAGATGGGCGACCTCGCCGACGACATCCTGCGCAATCGTCTCGACAAGCAGCACTCGGGCTCTGCGCAGCGTGTGGAGAGCGAATTCACACCTTCCATTTTCCGTCGTTTTCCGCAGCGCATTCCTGCCGAGATCACTCCCGAATTCGTGCGCGCCGAAGTCGCCGCCGGACGAGCCATCATTCCAGCAAATATCAACCATCCCGAGCTTGAGCCCATGATCATCGGGCGGAATTTTTTGGTGAAAATCAACGCGAATATCGGCAACAGCGCCGTTGCCTCGAGCATCGAAGAAGAGGTTGAAAAAATGCGCTGGTCCACGAAGTGGGGCGCCGACACCGTGATGGATCTCTCCACGGGAAAAAACATCCACGCCACGCGCGAGTGGATCCTCCGCAATTCGCCTGTGCCCATCGGCACAGTGCCTATTTATCAGGCTTTGGAGAAGGTGGGCGGAAAAGCGGAGGAGCTGACATGGGAAATTTTCCGCGACACTTTGATCGAGCAGGCCGAGCAGGGCGTCGATTATTTCACGATCCACGCCGGTGTGCTCCTGCGCTTCGTTCCGCTCACCGCTTCGCGCATGACCGGCATCGTTTCCCGCGGTGGCAGCATCATGGCGAAATGGTGCCTCGCGCATCACAAGGAAAACTTCCTCTACACGCACTGGGACGACATCTGTGACATCATGGCCGCCTACGATGTGAGCTTCAGCATCGGCGATGGACTCCGTCCCGGCTCGATTGCCGATGCCAACGACAAGGCCCAATTCGGGGAGCTTCAGGTGCAGGGCGAACTCACACGCCGCGCATGGGCAAAGGGCGTCCAGGTCATGAACGAAGGCCCTGGTCATGTGCCCATGCACCTTATCGAGGAAAATATGGCCAAGCAGCTCGAGTGGTGCGGCGAGGCTCCATTTTACACACTCGGGCCGTTGACCACCGATATCGCCCCCGGCTACGACCACATCACCAGCGGCATCGGAGCCGCCATGATCGGCTGGTATGGCTGCGCAATGCTCTGCTATGTGACGCCCAAGGAACACCTCGGCCTGCCGAACAAGAAGGATGTGAAGGACGGCGTCATCGCCTACAAAATCGCCGCCCACGCCGCCGATCTGGCCAAAGGCCACCCTGGTGCGCAATACCGCGACAACGCCCTTTCGAAAGCCCGCTTCGAGTTCCGCTGGGAGGACCAGTTCAACCTCGGCCTCGACCCCGAAACCGCCCGCGAATTCCACGATGAAACCCTGCCGCAGGACGGCGCGAAGAGCGCCCACTTCTGCTCAATGTGCGGTCCCCACTTCTGCTCGATGAAAATCACGGAGGATGTCCGCAAATACGCCGCCGAACAGGGCATGAGCGAGCAGGAAGCCCTTGAAAAAGGTCTGGAGGAAAAGAGCCGCGAGTTCGTTGAAAAAGGCGCCGAGGTTTACGCGAAGGTGTAGTTCGTTTACTTTGGGCTCATGAACTTGAAATCGTTGATCACCATCGATTCCGAAATTCTCGGAGGCACGCCGGTTTTCGCTGGAACGAGGGTGCCCGTGGAATCGTTGTTCAAGTATTTGGAAGGGAATTACACGCTGGACGAGTTTCTTGAATGCTTTCCGACTGTGACCCGCGAAACGGCGGTGGCCGTTCTGGAGTGTTCGGAGTCCGCGCTTTTCGCCGCCGCATGAAAATCCTCCTCGACGAGTGCGTCCCCTGGCCGATGCACAAACTCTTCGTTGGACATACATGCACCACTGCCCAGAAACGCGGTTGGCATTCTGTAAAAAACGGCGAGTTGATTCAAAAAGCGGAGTCCGAATTCGACCTATTCATTACCTGCGATCAGAATATTCGCTACCAGCAAAACCTCCAAGGTCGACGGATCGCAATTCTCGAACTTTCCACCAACGACCTTCGCCGCATTATTGCGAGCCGTGAACTGGTTATTCAAGCCACAGCAAGCATACAAACAGGCGAATATCGGGAGTTGTCCATAACTTGAAAAACATTTCGCGAATTTAATCGCCTCCCGCACTTGCCTGATTCGTTTCGAACGCCTTTGCTGGTTTCCATGGATTCATTTTTTCAAAACCTCGGAAACTCAGTCCTGGCGCGCTGGCGGGAGGGGAATTTCTCGTTGGAGGCGTTTCCCGGCATTGCTGTGGAGGAATTGCAAAAACACTCTCCGGCCGGGCATGTGGATCTGGAGAAGTTTCTTCGCGGCTTCCTGCTGGATGATGCCCAGCCTTCGCAGACGGAGTCGGGATTTGGCGAGCCGGAGATCATCGTCTACGAGCATCCCCGCTTTTATATTCAGCTCCTGTTCTGGATGGATGGCACGACGGCGATCCACCAGCACGAATTCTCCGGCGCGTTTCATGTGATGTCCGGCTCGAGCATCCATGCGCAATTCGCGTTTGAAAACGACACGGCGGTTACGCCGTATCTTCGGCTCGGCGATTTGCGGATGACTGATATATCCCTTCTCGAGACGGGGTGCACGGTTCCGATTGTCTCGGGGCGTTCCTGCATTCACTCCCTGTTCCACCTCGATATGCCATCCATCACGGTCGTGGTGCGCACGCAGAATGACCCAGGCACGGGGCCGCAGTTCAACTACCTCCCGCCGCGTGTCGCGTATGATCCGGTTTTCAGTGATGCTCTCATGCTGAGGCGGCACCAGGTGCTTGATGTGCTGGAGCGGACGGGGGATCCCTCGTATGTCGATCTTGTGCTGGAGATGGTTCGCGACTTGGACTTCGAGCGAGGCTTCCACACGCTTCAAAATTGCATGGGCCACCTGCGCGATCTGGAGGCCTGGGGCGATGTGTATGAGGTCTTTCAAAAAAAACACGGCGCACTCGCCAATGGCATCGAGACGACTCTGGACGATTGCGCGCGCCGTGATCGCATCAAGGCGATGAGAGGCCGCTATTCCGATCCGGAGCACCGTTTTTTCCTGGCTCTTTTGCTGAATGTCCAAAAGCGGGAGGATCTTTTCAAAATGGTGGCCCAGCGCTTTCCTGAGGCTTCAGCGTATGAAACCATTCTTCGCTGGGCTGGCGAGCTGATGGAAGAGACCGAGTGTGGATTCGCGCTGCTCGATGCCTTTTTTCCGGAGGACTTGGAGGTGGATCACGACGAGCAGCCTGACATCTTTTTGGCTGCATTGGGGAAAATGATGAATCCTGCCTTCAGCCTACCGACGGATTTTCCGAGCGGAGCTTTTGAGCCGCTCAAGCAGGCCTTGACCTCATCATGTCTGGGGATTCTGGCGGGGTGAATTTGTGAGCGCCTTCCCTCCCGCCATCCACTCGCGGATGACGGGAGGTAGATTGAATGCGCTGCGGTGCTCTTAGTAGGTGAAGCTCAGGCCGACATTGGCCCAGACTTCGTTGCCTTGGTCGATGTCCTGCAGGGCAGTCATGGCTACGCTGTAGTTGATGCCGGCAAACACGGAGATGATTTTGTTGATTTGCCAGTTTCCTTCGATGCCGAACTGGAAGTTGTTCCAGCCATAGTAAGTGCGCGTGTTGTAGCCGAGGTTCACACCGAGGAGAGCGTAGGGTTCGAGTGTGACGATGTCTTTGTAAACCGGGATTTCACCATCGAGACGGAACTCCAAAAACGCGCCGGGCGTGTTGTTGAGATCCCAGATGAACGCCGCGCTCGGGGTGACATAGGGGATTTTGTTTGTGCCGAGGACAGCGAAAAGTTCGTTGCCGTAGGTTTTGTGGATGTGTCCAGATTCCTCCTCGTGCCCTTCTTCCTCGTGTCCGGCCTCTTCGTGTTCATGCTCGTGCGCGTGGCCTTCTTCGACGATGCCGGGTGTGTAGCGGAAATTGTAGCCAGGGATGAAAAACACCGGGCCGAGATCGAAATTGTAGCCAGCGGTGAAATCCCACTCCTCAAAGTCGTTTGAAGTGCCAAAGCCGTTCCAGACGCTCAGCGTGAAGTCATTGATCCAAACACCCACCTCATTGGTGTAGGCACCGCCGTTGCCGGTTTCATTCACACCATAGTGGATGTGACGGCTCTCCCATCCGGTCGAGATGCTGGCTCCCCAGATGCGGCTGTCGGTCTCCAGCGCGGGGGCTTTGAAATTTTTGCCGCTCGGGGAGGCTTGCGCATGCGAGTGGCCTTCGTGACCCGTAAGCGGCTGTGTGCCGGTATCCAGCGCCTGGTTGATCTCGGTTTGGGTTTCGCGGTGGTTGTGGGCGATGCCGTGGGCTCCGGCAAGCGGGGCCATGGCGAGGAGGACGAGTGCGGTGAAGAGTGACTTTCTCATAAAATGGAAGGCCGCTGTTTATGCAAGCGTGTTGCAAGAGTCAAATAAAAAATGCAAATAGCTTGCGATAGTAAAATGCTCCCGCCGCGCTTGGCGGATTGGGGGCCGGGCTGTAAAAGCGAGGGATCGTGATGGGAAAATGGAAAAGCTTTTGTGCGGCGGGCGTCGTGGTGTGTCTCGTTGCTGTTGCCGTTTTTTGCTGGCTGCGAATACCAGTGTCGGATCAGGAGTTGCTGGCGAACTTCGCGAAGGCGGGAGATTTTTTTCGTGGTGTGGAAAGCGTGCGGGGGCTGCCGTGGTGGTCGCCGAATTTTCTCCAAGGAACGAGTCTGGCGATGGCTTGGGGCTACATGTTTTCCAATGTGGTCATGCTGGCGACCGCCCTGCCTTTTGGCTTTCTTGCAGGCTCGAAAGTGGCAGTGGGCCTTTGCATCCTGGCAGGCGCGGTGGGGATGTATTTTTTCCTTCGGCGTTGGAATGCGGGCGGGTTGGCGGCATGGCTCGGTGCTGTTCTTTTTTTGCTGAACCCCTCGGTGCTCACGCGCGCGGTGGGGTTTGAGCATTTTGTGGTCGTGGTCTCACTGGCGGTGTTGCCATGGGTTTTCTGGGCGCTTTTGGGGTTGGTGCGGGAGGGAACGGTGCGGTCGGCTTTGGTTTTTGGCGTTTGTTTTTCCCTGCTGGCGCTGGCGTATGGAAAAACCGGTCTCATGGCCTTGCCGGTGCTCGGGGTGTTTGCGGCGGCGGAGTATTTTCGTCGGCCCCGTGCAGAGCGGCCCGGATGGCGCATCTGGGCTCTAGCGGCGGGTGTCGTCTGTGTGCTGGCTGTGCTGCCGAACCTTCCCGCGCTGCGCGAGGCGGGGTTTGTGGCCATGTTTGAATTCGGACCCTTTGAAGGCTGGCAGCAAGCCTTCAGCACAAAGAGCGCGCTGAGTTGGTTGGATCGCGGTGGATGGCTCGGTGCCGGAATGGATCCCGGCTTCGCTCCGACTACCCTGAACGGAGGAACCTACTGGGCGACCGCCGCTGTGATCGCCGCCGCTTTGTTTCTGGGCCTGCTTCATGGGGGAGAGTTGGGAGGTAAGACCCGCTTGATGCTGGCTCTCGCGCTCGGTGCGTTCTGGCTCTCATTCGGCCCCCGCAGCGTGCTGGGCGGGCATTTCGAGTTTTTGCGGATGTCGATGGGTGCGGCGGATTTCACACCGGCGGTGGCGTGGTTTTTGTTGGTAGTGCAGGTCTGGATCATCTTCCGCCTGGTGCCGCAGGGATCAACGCCTTGGCGTCTGGCTGCGATTGGATTCTCCCTCGTCTATTTGCTGGTTCCCGGTTTCCGCCTGCTCGAGTTCTTGCCGATCTATCGAAATATCCGCGCGCCTTTTGATTTCTACCAGGTCACCGGCTCGGTGTGCCTGATCGGTGCGGTGGCGATGGCTGCAGGGGTGTTGCTGGAAAAACTGCGCTGGGTGTTTCTTCGGCGCGGTATCGCCGTGGCTTTCGTTCTGCTGTCGGCGGTGGATGTCGCCCCGTATGCGCGGCCGTTTTTTCAGGAGCGACTTGGACAAGGTGTGTGGCGTGACTTTTTGGAGACGCAGGAGTTTTTAAAAACCGCTCCTGAGCCTGGGCGCGTCTATGCTTTTTCAGGCCGGTATTTTTACCTTATGACGCCATGGCTGTCGGGACGCCCGTTGGCGGCGGAGGCTTTCAACAGCTACCTGCACCAGCGCGGGGCGGCGATTTTGCAGGCTTCCGCATTTCTGAACGACGAGCGCATGGCGACCTACTTTCGTGTGGCCGGTGTCGCTTACCTGCTCGTCGATAAAACTGACCCCGACACCAAGCCCGACATGCAGGCGAAACTGCGGGGGCTTTTCCCTGTGGTTTTTGAAAACGAAAACATGGCGCTGCTGGGAGTGGGGAATCCTCTGGGGTATGGATTTTTGGCGAGGGATTTTCTGCAAACCGGCACCGATTCGCCCGAGACGGCCATCGCCGCGATCGGTGGAGCGGAGCACAACTTGGCCATGATCCAAACCAGCGGCCTTGCCGTCGACGAGCCGGGCCTGCGCGGCAAGATCATCGAAGGCCGCATCGCCGCCTCCGAGGGCAAAGTGCTCGATAAAGGCAGGGCGTTCGCACGGGTGCCAAGGCGCGAGGGTGGCACATATCAGAGGTTGGAGTTCGAACCTGCGGGCGAAAGCGGTTGGCTGATCTTCAACGAGGCCTGGCATCCGGATTGGACAGCGCGCGAAGGCGCCGAGGAGCGCAAAATCCACCGCGCCATGCTGGCTTTCTCGGCCGTTCAAACGACCGGCCAGGCAGAAGTCACCTTCGAATTCCAGCAACCCTGGTGGTATAATTTCTGCGCTTGGACATCCCTCTCTGGCTGGGCTGTGGCGCTGGGCTTGTGCGTCTTTCTTCCCAGGGGCAGGTCCTCCTCGATTTAGATTCGCAAGCTTCCATCCAAGGCAAAATGAAAGGAAATGTTGCCTGACCCGGCCGGAACGCCGACGTCCTCGTCTGCATCACAACTGACAGCAATGACACTCTGGCAACTCCGCCAAACCCAGTGCGTCAAAATGCGAGGCCAATTCTTGCACTTGATTGATTCAAAGGCGCGTTAAGCGCCATCAAATATCAATAATTAATGCCTGACCCCTATGGTAGCCCACTTCGGATTCGAAGCTGAAAACAAGATATTCGCGTCAAGAAAAACTCTCACGGCTCACCCTTTTTCGCCGCCTTGCGCAAGCCCACCGCGAACTCAGCCAACTCGGCATCCGCAGACTCAAACTCCGCAATCCGCTCCGGAGAATAGCTCTCCACAGCAACCACAGTTCCAGGACGGAGCAGTATTCCCTCCGGTCGCTCCTCCGCCACCAGGATACCCCGCGTCTCGCCGTAACCAATCCGTTGCCTCATTCGCTTTGGCAAGGTCACCATTCCCCGCTCATTCATCGAAATCATTTTTGTCATGATTTCAACATTCTTGAATTCTTGAAAAATTCAAGACCTTGTATCATCGAAGGCCGCATCGCCGCGCAAAGGAGTCTGTTGCACATTTTGACCTCTGCTCCCGCCACCTGCCACGACATGCCCTCAAGCATCCGCGTGCTGTGACTATTGCAGAATCCCGAAGAAATCTGGAGCTAACACATTTCCCAAAAGCAAAGAGTTGATCCGGCGCAAGCCTCTCACGGAGACACCAAGACACGGAGAAAAGTTCTCGGCCGGAACGCCGACGTGCTCGTCGGCATCAGCACCTCATAGCTATGACACTGAGGAAACTCGGCTAAAAAATGCGTCAATACGCGGGACTGACCCCTCTGATAGAAGAGCCATCCAACGCCAGAAAATTTCCCCGAAAGGGAATGCGGAAGCCCTCGGCAAAAAAACGGCCTGCGAATGCTTGAGCAAAGCCACGTGCTCAGGAAGCGTGCGCCGTTGGCTTCACCCGCAAGGTCAGAGCCGCAGCCAGCAAGAAGCAAAAGCCGCCACCCATGATGACCATGGCCGAGTCCACTGCCGGAAAAAACCGCAACGCCTCGCCCAGTCCGAGCGAGATAGCGATTTGAGGGAGCACGATGAAGAAGTTGAAGACACCCATGTAAAAACCAGTTTTGGCAGCTGGGATGCAGTTGGCCAACAAGGCATAGGGCATCGAGAGAATCGAGGACCAGGCGATTCCGACTCCGGCCATCGAGAGAAAAAGAAAATCCTTGCCCGGCATGAATGGCACGGAGGCAAGCCCCAGCCCACCAAGCGAGAGGCAGACAATGTGAAGCGTCCGCGCCGGCACATGCCGCGCCAACGCCACCAAGGCAAACGAAAAGACGAAGCAAACCGCGTTGTAAACCGAGAAGCAAACCCCGGTCCACTGGCCGGCTTGAGCCACCAATTCCTCGTAGCCAGCTTGGCCTTTGACCGCTCCGAAAATGCGACTCGCAATAGCGGGTGAAAAATAAATCCACATGCAGAAAAGCCCGCTCCATGTGAAAAACTGCACGGCAGCGAGTTGACGCATCGTCCGCGGCATGGAAGCCAGGCCCTCGCCGAGTTCGCGCAGAAATCCAAGCGGCCCCGCCGACTCGCTCTTCATGCGCTCAAATGCCTCCATGTCGGCCGGGGGTCGTTCGGGCGTCGTCACCACTGTCCACACCACCGCTCCCAGAAACACCCCGGCACCAATCGTGAAAGCCCAGTGCACCGCCTGCGGGATTTCTCCCGAGGGAGCCGCTCCAGCCACACCAAATAGCTCGGTGAGCACAAACGGCAACGAGGATGCCAGGACCGATCCGAGGCCAATGAACAGACTCTGCACCGCAAAGCCTTGGGTGCGCTGTTGCTCGGGCAGGAGATCCGACACAAACGCCCGAAACGGCTCCATGCTGATATTCACCGACCCATCCAGAACCCACAGAAGACCAGCGGCCATCCAAAGCGAGGAGGAATGCGGCATAAACACCAGCGCGATCGAGGCCAGAACCGCCCCGATCAGGAAATACGGCCGCCGCCGACCGAGTCGGCACCAGGTCCGGTCGCTCATGTGCCCAATGATGGGTTGCACCAGAAGGCCCGTGAGCGGCGCTGCGAGCCACAGCAAAGGCAGCGAAGCCTCGTCCGCCCCCAGCATTTGGTAGATCGAGGACATATTGGCCATTTGCAGGCCCCAGCCGAATTGGATTCCAAAAAATCCAAAGCTCATGTTGCACAGCGAAATCAGATTCATCGGGGCGGGATTTTTCATCGTGAGTGGAAGCAGGGGTTAGGAAAGCACGCCAGCGGTCAACCTTGGCAGGACCAACATCAACCGCTGGACATCTGATCCGCATTTCACACACCGCGAGCAGACGATGGAATCAAAAAATCATGGCCAGAATTTCGCGACATCATCACGGTCTTGAGCGGGCGCTTCGCTCCCATGCCGACTTCGATCATTTCGTCGATCCCGACAAAATGGTCTTCCACCCGCTGGCCACTGTTGAAAAAGGCGGTGCGGGCCGATTCGATGACCGCCTGGAAATGGCGGCAGTTCACATAGCCGAGCACGCGAGCAAATTCGCGGCTGGACCAGAATTCGTTGCCTGCCGGGTTGGTGCGGCAGATGGGGTTGCTGAATGGCTCGATCAAAGTCCGACTCCAGCGTGTGATTTTTCACACGACGATACTCCGTAAATTCTCTCCGCATGCTCCTTGGTTAGCTCTGCGGAGACCTTGCCTGCGTTGGCCGACACCTTGCGGCCGCAGTTGTTCGGAAAAGCCGAACAACTGAAACTGGCGTCGATTAGGGCTTCGAGGAAAGTAGCGGCTCCCTGGCTGGCTCCGGCATCAGGCGCTTGATGAATTCAAACGCGTGTTCAACGCAATGAAATATCAATAATTTATGCCTGACCCCTCTGACTCTGACTTCTAATGTGAATATTTGGGGTTGAAACTGTTGATGAAGTTTCCCTGCCCGCTTTTCTCATACCCACTCCGCACAGAGTAACTCCGCCTGCGCTAGCACGGTCTTCACGGCTTCTTCCTGCAAGTCGGGCGGGTAGCCGTGTTTGCTTAGGATACGCTTTACCATGACTTTGATCTTGGCGCGGGCGCTCTCGCGGAGTGTCCAGTCGATGGTCACGCTCTTCTTTACTTGGGAGATCAGTTCAGCAGCAATCAGCTTGAGCTTGTCGTCACCCATAGCTTGTAAGGCAGAGTCGTTGGAGGCGAGCGCATCATAGAAAGCAATCTCGTCATCCGTTAGTCCCATGTCTTCGCCGCGCTTAGTGGCGGCGTCGAGGTCCTTGGCGAGTTTGATCAGCTCTTCGATGACCTGCATCGTGCTGATGGCGCGGTTGTGGTAGGCGTTGAGCGTCTTCTTGAGCTTCTCGCTGAAGATTTGGCTCTGCACGAGGTTGCGCTTCGAGCGGACCTTGAGTTCATCCTTGAGCAGCTTCTCCAGCAGCTCGGCGGCGACGTTCTTGTGCTTGAGGCCGCGCACTTCGGCGAGGAATTGGTCGCTCAAAATCGAAATATCTGGCTTGGGCAATCCAGCTGCGGTGAAGACGTCGATCACCTGGCCTTCGGTCGTGATGGCCTTGCTCACGAGCTGGCGGATGGCGGCGTCGATCTGCTCGGGCGTCTTGCGGTTGGTGCTGCTCTGCTTGTTCAGTGCGGCTTGCAGAGCTTGGAAAAAACTCACTTCGTCGCGGATCTCCGTGGCTTCATCGCTCGCTGCGCAGAGGGCGAAGGCGAGGGAGAGTTCCGTCACCACCTGCACCCAGCGTTTCTTGCCGTCCTCCTGTTCAAGGATGTGCTCCTGTCCGGCGGGGATGAGCGCGAGGCGTTCAGTGGGTTTGCCGGTCGTCCACGCAGTCCAGTTGAAGCCGTGCATCATGTCGCAGGCAATGCCGTGTTTCTCCAGCATCACGGCGATGGCTTGGGCGGTGTCGAAGGTCGGGTTCCCCTGGCCGCCGCTCTCTGTGTAGGTGATGAGCGCCTTCTTGAGCTGATCGGCGAGGCCGAGGTAATCCACCACAAGCCCGCCGGGCTTGTCGCGGAAGACGCGGTTCACGCGGGCGATGGCCTGCATGAGGCCGTGGCCCTGCATCGGCTTGTCGGCATACATCGTGTGCAAGCAGGGCGCGTCGAAACCGGTCAGCCACATGTCGCGCACGATCACGATCTTGAATGGGTCCTTGGCGTCCTTGAAACGGTTCGCCAGTTTGCGCCGGGCATCTTTGCTGCGGATGTGCTTCTGCCAATCGGGGCCATCTTCAGCGCTGCCTGTCATGACCACTTTCAGCGTCTCCGCTTCCCACTCGGGCCGCAGCTTGATGAGCGCGTTGTAGAGGTCCACGCAGATGCGGCGGCTCATGCAGACGATCATTGCCTTGCCGTCCATCGCCTCCACGCGCTTCTCGAAGTGCGCCACCAGATCGGCGGCCACGAGCGCTATGCGTTTCGGATCGCCCACCAGCGCCTCCAGTGCGGCCCACTTCGTCTTGAGCTTCTCCTTTTTCGTCAGCTCCTCGCCTTCGGTGATGGATTCAAACTCCGCGTCCAGCTTCGGCAACTCGGCGGCGTTCAGGCTGAGCTTGGAAATGCGGCTCTCGTAATAGATCGGCACCGTAGCCTTGTCGGCGACGGCGCGCTGGATGTCGTAGATGGAAATGTATTCGCCGAAGACCGCGCGCGTGTTCGCGTCGGTCTTCTCGATGGGCGTGCCGGTGAAGCCGATGAACGACGCATTCGGCAAGGCATCGCGCAGGTTGCTGGCGAAGCCGTAGGACATCTCGCCGGTTTGCGTATTCACCTTGCCGCCGAATCCATACTGGCTGCGGTGCGCTTCATCCGCGATCACGACGATGTTCTGCCGCGCGCTCAGCTCGGGCATCAGTTCGCCCTTTTCCGGCATGAATTTGTGGATGGTCGTGAACACCACGCCGCCGCTCGCCCGATTTAGCAGCTCGCGCAAATGCTCGCGCCCGCTGGCCTGCACGGGAGTCTGGCCGAGGATGTCGGCGCAGCGTTGGAACTGGCCGAAAAGCTGGTCGTCGAGATCGTTGCGGTCGGTCAGCACCACCAGCGTCGGGTTTTGCATCGCCGGATGCCGCACCACGCGGGCGGCGAAGAAAAGCATGGAGAAACTCTTCCCGCTGCCCTGCGTGTGCCAGACCACACCCGCGCGGCGGTCGCCCGGTTTGCCGCCGCGCTGACGCCCGGACCAGTAAGTGCCCGCCTCCTCGCGCAGCACGCTGCCGACCTCGGTCATCCCGCTGGCGCGCACCGTTTCCTCCACTGCCGCATTCACCGCGTGGAACTGATGGTAGCCCGCGATAATCTTGTGCAGCGCGCCCGAGTCCGGGTCTTCCTCGAAGACGATGAAATGGTGCAGCAGGTCGAGAAACCGCTGCCGCTCGAACACCCCGCGCACCAGCACCTCCAGTTCCAGCGCCGTCTTCGGCGCATCGCCCTCGCCATCGATCGTGCGCCAAACCTTGAACCACTCCTGATTCGCCGTCACGGAACCCATGCGGGCTTGCAGGCCATCTGATACCACCAGCGCCGCATTGTAATGTAGCAGCGAGGCAATCTCCGCTTTGTATGTTTGAAGCTGCGCGTAGGCGCTCCAGATATCGGTTTCTTCGTTCACCGCATTTTTCAGCTCGATCAGTCCCAGAGGCAGACCGTTGATGAAGACCACGATGTCCGGTCGCCGGTTATGCTGCCCTTCGATCACCGTAAATTGGTTCACGACAAACCAATCGTTCGCCCGCACATCGTCGAAATCCAACAGCCGCACATGATCGCCCGCGATGCTGCCATCGGGCCGAGGATACTCCACCGGCACGCCATCGCGCAGCATCCGGTGAAAGGCGCGGTTCGTCTGGACTAGCGCAGGCGTCCCCACCCGTAGCACTTTTCGCAAAGCCTCCTCCCGTGCCTCCTCGGGTATGGAAAAATTCAGCTGCCGGATGGCCTCACGCAAGCGCCCCACCAGCACCACCTCAGAAAACGCATCCCGCTCCGCCGCCGGTTCACCGGGCGCGAGATGCGGCCCGTGCCCGAGCGTATAGCCGAGTTCCCCGAACCATTCGAGGGCGGCGTCTTCGACGATGGATTCGTTGAGGCTCATGGCTCTTCTCCTTTCTCGGGCAGTTGCTTGATCATCTGATCAAAGTCCGACTCGAACAGTCGGTCCTGCACGATGCGGTATTTCTCGAACTCACTCTCGGCATGGGCCTTTGCCAGTTCCGCCGACACTTTGCCCGCGTCCTGTAGAATGTCCCGGTCCCAGAGTTGGAGGAACCCACTCAAACGCTTTTCCCAGTCTTCCATCGTCATCGGGATCTTCCTCATCGCCTGCATTTCGGCCATGTCAAGGTAGGCTGAGACGATGCGCTGCATCTGGCCCATTTCGGAGTCCGAGAGGTAGTTCTTGGCGATGGAAACGTCGTAGCGTTGGATTTTTCCTTTCGGCGCAGCCTCCCAAGTTGTCAGCCCCATGTGTTGTTTTTGATGGTCGGCGCGGTCCACGATCACCTCAGCCGCCGTCTGGCCATGCACGGCGAAG
>JBIIUB010000112.1:0-8177 GCA_044340205.1 Terrimicrobiaceae bacterium | reverse complement strand
CGCCGAGCGCCTGCTGGAAACGCGGTGCGATTTCGTGCTCTTTGGCGTGTTTGGTCAACAAAGCAAAGGACGCGCCCGCATAGCAGGCGCGCCCTTCGGTTTCTGGATTTTTCTCAGTTTGCATCGGCAAGGAAATGCACCTTGCCCGTGGCGAGATCATGGACACCGCCGACGATCTTGATCGAACCGTTCGCGGCAAGCTCGCGGAGGATGGGGCTTTTTTCTGTGAGTTGCTTCATTTGCAACTTCACATTGCGCTCAATGACCTCGGAAACAAATTCCGGATTTTTCGAGGTGCAGGATTCCTTGTTTTTTGTGGATGCGGATTCGACCGCCGGCTTGATGCGCTCGAGGAGGCCGGTCAGGTGCCCGAGTTTGACATCATCAATCGCTCCGACCACCGCACCGCAGGAGGAATGCCCAACGACGGCGATGAGTTTGGCCCCGGCGGCCTTGGTTGCGAATTCCAGGCTGCCAAGCACATCTTCGTCGACGACATTTCCCGCCAGTCGGGCGTTGAAGACATCGCCAAGGCCCTGGTCAAAGATCAGCTCGGACGATGTGCGCGAATCCAGGCAGCTCACGATGGCGGCAAAGGGCTTCTGCCCTCCGCTTGTGTCGCGGGCCTCGGCCAGCAAGTCGCGCCGGATTCCAACACCCGAGGCGAACCGTTCGTTGCCCGCTTTCAACAAGGCGAAGGCCTCATCGGGAGTGGATGGCTTGTTTTTAGACGAATCCGCGACGGATGTGGCGGCATCGAGTTGGGCAGTGACGATCAAGGCCACACAGACTGCGAGTCGTGTTATTTTCATAGTTTTCATTTGTTTGTTCCTTTTGCGTTCCGCTCTTCAAGCCGGAACCAGCCAGCGGGCGAAAGAGTAGTAAGCGGGAATTCCGAAGATGACATTGAACGGGAAGGTCAATGCCAGCGACGCCGTGAGATAGATCGCCGGACTCGCCGAAGGCAGGGCCACCCGCACGGCGGCCGGGGCGGCGATGTAGCTCGCGCTGGCGGCCAAGGTGCCCAAAATTGTGGCACCGCCGACACTCATCCCGCACAAGCCTCCAAGCCATACGCCCAGCAAGCCGTGCAGGAAGGGCATCATTAGTGCGAAGACAACCAACCGCCATCCGGCATGCTTCAAATCCCCAAGCCGCCGACCGGTCACAAGCCCGACCTCCAGCAGGAACAGGGTGAGAACTCCCCGGAAGGGCGCGTCAAAGAGTGGCGCGACCTGCTCGGCGCCTTTCTTGCCGGCCAGCAATCCAATCACCATGCCACCGATGAGAAGCACAATCGATTTGCTGGTGATCAATTCCCGGAGCACTTCCCGAATGCTGCCACCGCCAGCTTTGATCGTCGCCTTGCCGACCAGGAAAATCGCCACGATGATCGCCGGCACCTCCATCACAGCAAGCAATGTGGCCACATACGGCTCGGCGGAAACCTGCAGAATCTCGAGGAAAGCCAACGCCTCGCCGAATGTGACCGCTGAAACCGACCCGTAGTGCGCGGCCAGCGCGGCAGAGTTCACGCCGTCGAATTTCCCGAATTTCCGCAGCAACATGTAGCTCCACACGGGAATCGCGAGGCTCAAGGCCAACGCAGCGAGCAGCGGTTTCCAAAAATCCGAAAAAGCCACCCCATCCAGCTTAGCCCCGCCTTTCAGCCCGATGGCGAACAAAAGATAAATCGTCATCGCCGCATAAATCTCCGGCGGAATCTTCAGATCGCTCCGAATCAGGCTGGCAACGATGCCGAGTATGAAGGCGAGCACCATCGGGGAAAGGAGGCTCAGGACGAGTGAGTTCAAGATATCCATGGTTTTTTCGTGGTTTGTTGGCTGCTGTTTTGTGTTATATTATTCCTGATATGAAAAACAGGAAAATATTGTCGTGTATTATATGTCATTGTTCCTGCGTCAACCCCTTTTCATGAAAAATTCAAAAAACCTTTCCGTCGCGCCTGCAGAAGCCCACGAACCGGGCTTCACCTACCTCACGAACCACACCCATGTGCTCGTTGCGCTGAGTTCCAATGCGGAACTGCGCGTTCGCGACTTGGCCGCCGCCATCGGCATCACCGAGAGGGCTGTTCAACGGATTCTTGCAGATCTCGAAGCAGTGGGTGTTCTCGAGCGTGAAAAACTTGGCCGCCGCAACAGCTACCAAATACGCCGGCAAGCACGCTTGCGCCACCCTTTGGAAGGTCACTGCACCGTCGGGGGGCTTTTGGATTGGGTGGAAAAAAGCGCACGCCAAGCCAGCCAAAAAAACGACTGAGTTTTTCTAAGCCATCCACCCTTTTCAAAATCACTCAATGGTAAAGATGGCGGTGAAACGGCTGATAGTATCGGTGCTTGTTGTAGTATCTCTGGTTTGAGTAGAAACCCCTGTCGGGATAGGCATTCACTCCTTGGATGTATTGCAGACTTCCTCCATATAGGTATTTCCCGTTGAACATGTAGCGACTATTGTAAAACCGGTCGATGTAGTGGAACCGACCACTTTCGTAGCGTCCGCCTGTGTAATAACTGCCATTCCAGAAGTAGGCGTTCCCCGTGTAGCCGCTTGGGATCGAGGACACCCCGCCGTCGGGAAGGACCTTTCCAAAGGGATATTCGCTGAATGTGCATGAGACGAGCGATCCAGAGAGCACGAGCAGCGCGATTTTGATGAGAGAGCGCATAGTCAGGATTTGCGCACGGCATTCAAAAGGGCGTCAGACAACACCATCACGCCCGCAACCGCCAAAAGGAGCCAGAGCAAGGTTTTCATAAGCTCAAAGTCGCAAGGCGGCGTTGGGCCCGCCATGGGGGGATTGCCCCAACGGACGGCCTCAAATCGACGAAATCGTAACATGGAATCGCTTTGGTCACACCAGAGCGACTGGCTATTAGAAACGCGCTTTCAAGCCCACTTTCATAATGCCGCGCTTCGTTACTCAGATCGCAAGAATAGCCGCCGCTCTTTGGATCGTATCGCATTCGGCTCAGGCACAGAGCGGAAAAAAACAAGAACCTCCGGTAGCAACCGCCGGCCTCACGGCAAACGAGTTGTTCGAGCAGGCGCGGACATTGTTCAACCAAAAGAACTACAAGGACGCGCTGGAAGCCTACCTGAAATTCAAGGCCGAATTCAGCACATCCCCCGATGCCTCAAAAGCTCTGCAAGACTCGCTTTACCCGCTCGCCATGTGCTTTGTGCAGCAGAGTCGCTTTGCCGAAGCGGTTCCCGCCATCACAGAAGCGCTGGAAGCAAAAGCGCCTCTCTCTCCGCAACAGGTTCAGGAGCTCACCTTCTGGGTGGGAACTGCCAACCTTCAAATCCAAGACCAAGCCGCCGCTCGCGCCGCGTTGGAGAAATTCATCGCTCTCTTCCCGCCAGGAACTGAAAAAAATCCCCTCACGATCCGCCAGAATCCTGCTGCGGCGCGACTCAGCGAGGCCCGCATGCTGGTCGGCACTTCTTGGATTCTGGAACAAAAATATCGCGAAGCGGCGGATTACTACGCGGCCTTAAAACCCTCACTCAGCCCGGAAATACGGGGTCGTGCGGTCATTTACCAACTCCACGCGCTGCTGCAGCTCGGCGACAACGACGCCGCCATGGCGGTGGTGAACGAGGAATTCCACCGAATGCAGGACATTCCCCAACTCATCTCCTTTCAAACCCTCACACTGCAACTTGGCAATCGCTGGCTCGAGAGCGGAGAGTTTCGAAAAGCCATCATCTGCCTTCAGCGCGTCTGGCCGCGCGAGCGATTGCTCAAGCACCAAGCCGCGCGCCTGGAGGAATTGCGAACACGGCTTGCCGCAGTCGGCGCCACGGACGACTCCTACCAGAAAATCCTCTACACGCGTCTGGTGAACGAAGTTCAACGCGAGACGGAAAACTTCCAGAAAATCGAGAACTTCGACACGGCCCTGCGATTTCGTCTGGCCGTCGCTTATCTTCACATGAAGCGCCATCGCGAGGCGGCGCTCAGCATGTCCGCGATGCTCAAGGAACTTCCACCGGACAAGTTGACCGAACAGGCCGCTATCAATGTCGTCCGCTGCTGGATCGCCTTGGAGGATTGGCCCCAAACCATCGAGGCCGCGAAGGAATTCACACTCAAGTTTCCCGAGTCACCTCTCCTGCCGCAGGTCTATCTCATGCAAGCCGAGGCCCTGCAATCCAGCCTCCGCTACGACGAGGCCGCAAGCGCCTTCGAGGAGATCGCCAAGAGTTTTCCAAACTCGGAATCCGCACCGAGAGCATCTTTCCTGAAAGCCTTCTCGCTTCTTCAGGCGGAAAAAAACGCTGATGCCGCAAACGCATTTGAAGACTTCCTAACGCGATATCCTAAACACAGCCTCGCCGACAGCGGCGCCTACTGGCTCGGCATGACCTACTCCTTCGACAAGCAATTCGAGAAATGCCGCGAACTCATGGAGGCCTACCTGCAAAACCATCCCAAGGGCCTGCACAGGGGATCGGCCGTCTTCCGCAAAGCCTATTGCTCCCAACAACTCGAACGCTACGGCACAGCGGTCGATGAACTCCACGACTACCTCGAAAAGTTCCCCGGCGAGCCGGAAAACAACGAGGCCCGCGTCCTGCTTGGCAACGCCCTCATGAACGAGGGCTTCGTCCCGGAAGGGATCGCGGCTTTTCGAGGAATTCCCGCGACGGACACAAAGCCATACGAGGAGGGAGTCTTCCGCACCGCCGAAGCACTCAAGCTTCTAGAGGACTACGAACAATACCGCACCCTCATGCAGGATTTCGCCAAGAACCACCCTCGCTCGGCACGGGTTGCCGAGGCGATTGCGAACCTGGGCTGGTATTACCGAAAGCAAGAGCAACCCGTGAAAGCCCGCGAAATCTACTGGCAGGCGATCCGCGAACTCGGCAACGACCCCGAAATCCGCTCGGTGGACGACCTCTTTCCCTCGCTCGCCCGTCTCTACAGGGGACCTGCAGAGTCCGCCGAATACCTCGCACTCCTTGGCGACCTGCTGGCCGAAGCGGGCACAGAGAAAAAGGACACCCTTCGCATGCGTCTTCTACACGCCCAAGCCCAGACGCTGAAAAAATCCGATCCCAAGCGCTCTCAAACCCTCCTGATTGAGGCGGCGGCCTTGGCCGATGTGCGCGAGGCCAATCCTGCGCTGCTCGTCGATTTTGGCAATGCCCTGCTGGAGTCCGGCCAGACGAAACAAGGCGAGGAAATGCTGCGCGACGCTCTGCGATGGAACCCCCGCGCGATGCAAAAAGACCGCATCCTCGCCGCGCTCGGGGAACTGGAATTGAAGAATGGCAACGAAAAGGCCGCGCTGGATTGGTTCAACCGCTTCGAACGCGAAAATCTCGGCACCCAACTCTTCGCCCCCACGATGCTCTCCAAGGCCAAGCTCCTCCAGAAACGCGGACGCCACACCGAGGCGCGGAGGGTTCTCGAAGAGGTGCTCAAAAATGAAGCTACATCCGGTGAGAACAAGGCCGAGACACTTTGCCTCATCGGCGACCTGCACATGGCCGAGGAGAATCCCAAACTTGCCATCCCCTACTACCAGCGCGTTTACCTCATGCACGGCCGCTGGAGACCATGGGTGGCGCGAGCCTACGCACGCAGCGGCGAGGCGTTTGAAAAAATCCAAGATTCCACCGCAGCCCGCCGCACCTACAGCGAGTTCCTCTCCAAAACCGAGCTCGAGGATTTTCCGGAATCGAAAACCGCCCAGGCTCGTCTGCAGGCCCTCGGCGGGCCTCTGCCTTCAAAATCCGGTGAAAAAACAAACCCGTCGGAGGAGTCACCCGAACAAGGATGAAACGCACACTCCTCATCCTTCTCGCCACGACATCCATCTGCCACGCGCAGGATGTGCTCGAAATGAAAGCGGGCAACCGCCGCGTCGGGAAAATCATTTCGGCGGATGAAAAATTCATCCGCTTGCAACTCGATATCCCGGCACAGTCGGGATCCGCTCTGCAAGCGGCTCCGTCCATCGCCTTGCCGAGAAATGATGTTCAAGCGATCGATTTTGCAATCGATACAAGCCGCGACAGAGCCGTCCACTCCGCAGCGATTCAGGACATTCCCGCCCTCGAACAGCATTGGGAAAAATTTCGCCCCTGGCTCGATTTCCCCCGCTCCCCGTCGGCATCCATCGGCTCTGCGCTCGGAAACGCCCTGCTGGCGACCAAAGAACGAAAGAATGCCGACCGGGCACTCGAGTTGTTCACGCTCATAGAAGAAAAGGCGTGGCAGGCATCGGACAAGGCCCGCGCCCGCGAGGGACGCCTCCGCGCCATGACCGCCACGGGCCAGGCCGCAAAAGCCATCGAAGAGGCCAAAACCCTCGCTGCGGAAACAGAAGACCCCGAAATCCTCATCGAAGCGAACTACCTCATGGCCCAGGCTGCAGAAAAATCCCTGCGCGCCTTCTTGAAGGAAAATCCCCGCTGGGACATCGACCCCGCCGTGATCGACGAGCGCCACCAACTGCACCGACGGGCGTTGGAGCTTTACCTCTACCCATCACTTTTCTTTGGCACGAACAACGAGAAAGCCGCCCGAGGCCTCTGGGGAGCCGTGGGAATCTATCGCACCAGCGGCGAGGACCAACTGGCCATCGAAACCTCGCGCGACATCCTCGCCTTTTATCCAACCACGCCGGAAGCCGAGCAGGCGCGGACTTACATCGCGTCTCTCAAGCCCGATCAACTCGCGGTGGATTGGGAAACCGAAGCCAAAAAGGAGCTGCAGGCGGGAACCGCTCCAAGCCAAGCACCCCCGACCGCCGAACCATCACCATCCCCGCAGCAAACGCCAAAGCCCGCCAAAGAAAAAAAGAAGAAGCCGAAAGACTCATGAAAAACATCCACAAAACACTCCTCGCATCCGCACTCCTCGCAATAGCCGTGGTCTCCGCCGCACCGCCCGCATACGCCGAAGACAAGCAGTCCCAGCCCGCCGCAGCCAAGCAACCGAAGGACAAAACACTCCTCGACACCTTCTACGCCGGCGGCGCGCTCATGTGGCCGCTCCTCGCCTGCTCGATCGGCACAGCGGCCGTGGCCGTTTATTGCCTCCTACAGATCAACAGCAGAAAAATGCTCCCCCATGCCCAGGCCGAAGCGATTGGCCAATTCATGCAGGTGAGGGACGCTTCTTCCGCCTACTCGCTCTGCCACTCACAGCCGAATGTTTTCGCCAACACGATGGCGGCGGCCCTTCTCAAGGTGAACTTCGAGCGCGACCTCGCCAACAAGGTCTCCATGGAGCAGGCCGCCGGCGAAACCCTCGCCAACGAGGAAACCAAGCTCAACCTCTGGGTGAACTACCTCAATGTTTTTGCGACCATTGGCCCCATGCTCGGCCTCCTCGGCACAGTCACCGGCATGATCGCGAGCTTCGACATGCTCGCAGCCGGAAAATCCGAACCCGCAGACCTCGCAGGCGGCATCGGCGAGGCCATGATCACCACCGCAGGCGGCCTCTTCGTCGGCATTCCAGCCATGTTCCTGTATTTCTATTTCCGGAATCTTCTCCAAATCAACATGGCGAACATCCAGAAACGCGTCACCTTCATGCTCGATCTCCTCAGCGGCGAAATCAAAATCGAGTCCGCCGACTACGCGCACGCCCCGGAATAACCCCACGCGCCACTCGATGAAGCTCGCTAAAAAACAAGAGGACGAGATCGGCTTTCAACTCGCGCCGATGATCGACATGACATTCCTCCTGCTCATTTTTTTCATGGTGACCACCAAGATTTCCAAGGAGCAGGTGAATGTGGAAATCAAGCTCCCGACGGCCTCCAACGCCTCGATCCCGGATGATCTTTCAAACCGCGACATCATCAGCATCGATAAGGACGGCACCTACTACATTGGCCAAACCCCTGCCGATAAAAAGCAACTCAATGCCCACCTCAAGGAGCGATTCAAGGTCACCCCTCCCCTCCGCCTCTATGTCCGCGCTGACAAAAACACGCCCGGCAAACAGATCAAAGAACTCATGCGCATCGCCAGCGAAGCCGGTGCGGTGAATGTCATTTTTGGAACCTACCAGGATTGATGAGACCGCAACCCGCTTCCGTATCTCAGCATGGATTGGATGGGGCTGAGGGGAGTTGCACCCCGCAGCCCTTCCACACCACCGGACGTGCGGTTTTCCGCATCCGGCG
>JBIIUB010000111.1:0-8231 GCA_044340205.1 Terrimicrobiaceae bacterium | reverse complement strand
GTCAACTCGACAAGCAACTGAAGGGGGAATACCGCCACGCCGACATCGTCCGCGCCGCGCAGCGCCTTGCCGAATGCCTCCTGCGCGACTACCGCAAGCCCGACGGCGGCTTTGCCTTCGCCGCCGATCACTGCCTGCTCATTCATCAGGGAGTGAAACTCAGCCCGCCGCTGCCGGTCAGCGACATGGTCGGCACCAGAATGTGCCTCGAGTGCCTGTCCTATGCGGACGAATGGTCTGGCGATGCTCGGTGAACAGCCAAGACTTCAATATTTGATCGAAGCCCGTAACTTTCTTGTTCTGACCAAGCGATGAAAGACCCTCTTGTCAATCGATTGCAGAAGGTCACGCTGAACAGCGGGTTCCGGCAGGAAGGATACTTCGTGTGGTGCGGATCCGTGATCAAGGCGGATGGCGAATACCATCTGTTTGCATCCCGCTGGCCCAAGGTCAGCACCTTCCCAGAGGGGTATCGTGACCACTCCGAGATTGTTCGGGCAACGGCATCCTGTGCGGAGGGACCCTACACATTTCAGGAGGTGGTGCTCACCGGTCGCGGTGGATCCTACTGGGATGGAAAAATGTGCCACAACCCCAAGATCGTGCGAATCGGGGAGACCTATGTTTTGTATTACATCGGTTCCGCCTGCGGCTCCGGACTTCGCAAGATCGGGTATGCCCACTCTTTGTCTCCGGCTGGTCCTTGGACGCGCATGGACGAGCCGATCCCCCTCGGAGAAGATGCCAACAATCCCGCTCCGCTTGTTCTGGATGATGGCGCGGTTCTGATGGCTTACCGCGACTTGGATCTCCACATGCACATTGCGCGGGCTTCATCGTTTGATGGGGAATATCGAATTCTGGCCGAGGATATCTTCCCGGCCGGGCCCCTGGAGGATCCTGATCTCTTTTTTGAAAACGGCGAATACCACATGGTCATAGAGGACAACGAAGGCGTGCTGACCGGTCATGTGCGATTCGGAGGCCACCTAGTCTCCACCGACGGCGTAACATGGCGGCCTTGTTCCGCGAAGATCGCTTACACGCATCACATCGAGTTTGAGGATGGCTCCGAACTGGATGCGGAACGACGGGAGCGCCCGCAACTTTTCTGTGATTCACCGGGAGCCACTGGCAATGCCGGTGGACCTACTCATTTGGTCACGGCCGTATTGGCTCACGGGGACTCATGGTGCCTGATCCAACCCATAAGGCCGGACATTGGATCGGATATGGCAAATCCAAGCGGCGCTCAACAAAACGCCTGCTATCAACTCAACCAATAACAAATAACGCAATCATCCATGAACGAAAGCTATGTCGAGCAGATCCGCGAGGGTATCCTCGACTGGATGGAATCCGTGCGGGATCACAGCGAAGGCTGGGGGCGCTGGAAATACAATGCCCACATGCTGCGACCCCATGGGCTGATCAGCACGCGGTTCGCGCTGGCGATTCTCGAGCAGTTCGGCGTCCTTGAGTCCATCGGTGCCAAGGAAAAAGCCGAGGCGATCGCCTACCTCCAGTCATGCCAGGACACGGACGGATTTTTTAAAGATTCATTGGTCAGCGAGAAGGATCTCTCTGCCGGTCATTCCTATGTGATGCAGGATCTGTGGATGCAGATGGATGCCACGGGCGCGCTGCAAGTCCTTGATGCGAAACCGCTGCACGCACCGCCGAAGCAAGTCCACAGTGACCTCAAGGGCGAAGAGGGTCTGGATTGGTTGCGCGGTCTCGACTGGACCAACCCGTGGCTGGAAGGCGAGCGCTTCAACCGCGCCGTCGCCGCCCTTCGCGGTGGCGTCTATGCCTGGTCCTCCAAGAACCCGCCCGGCGTAGCTCCGATCGATCCCGAGGTGAAACGCCGGATGGAGCCACTCGAGGAGCTCTTCCATTTTCTGGAAACCAAGGTGATGAGCCCTGAGAGCGGTTTGCCCGATGCCGCTGGTTGCAAGCACCCGGATGTGGCCATGGCCGGCCTTTTCAAACTGCTCTTTGCCTACATCGACGCGGAGCGCCCCTACCCTTATGCGGCCCAAGCCATCGACTCGGTGCTGGCGATGCAATCCGAGGCAGGCGACTTTGCGCCGCGCTTTGACCTGCCCACGCCCGATGGCAGCACCTATGTGATCCGCTACGCGCAGGACATGTGCATCAACTGGGACGCGCTCTGGGTCCTGCGCCAACTCGACAAGGAATTGAAGGGGCAACACCGCCACGCTGACATCGCCCGCGCCGCACAGCGTCTCGCCGAATGCCTCCTGCGCGACTACCGCAAGCCCGACGGCGGCTTTGCCTTCGCCGGAGAGCATTGCCTGCTCATCCATCAGGCCGTGAAAATCAGCAAGCCATTTCCCGAGGGCGACATGGTCGGCGCCTTCATGTGCCTCGAGTGCCTTCGCTATGCCGCCGAATGGCGGGACGATGCCAAGTGATAAGACAATTCTTCAGATCCGAATTCAGCAGAATTAACCACAGACAGCAGAGAATATTTCGCCTCCATTTTATGAAACCCATCCATCCATACACCCGTCTGTTTTTTGCCTTGGCATGCGCCGTAGGCAGTTCCCTTGCGATCGTCCGCGCGGAGGACCCGAAGATTCATTATCTTTTTTCTCCTGCCAATATTCGGGATGGGCGGGTTGTTAACCTGGCGGGCAAGCAGCACGAAGGGGTTCTGCGCGCAGGAGTGACTCCGCAGGAAAACAACGGTGTCGGGTTCCTGCAATTCGACGGAAAAACCGGGTTTGTGGAGGTTCAGAACTCCGAGAATCTTCACATCGGCGACAATGGGATGACGATTGTGGCGACGGTTCGTTTGCGGGAATCACCAAAGCCGGATTTCGGGATGTTTGCCGGCAAGCTGAACGAGTATGTCTTCGCAACTCGGCACAACAAGGTCGATCAGGCGCTCTATGCCAATATCCGCAGTGACGCCGGTGTTTGGCCTGGGGCGGAACAGATGCTGGGTGGAAATATCGCATACCAGCAGTGGGCCCATGTGGCCGTGATTTTCACTCGTCTTTATGATCCGAGCCAAGGAGTCGTCGGTTACCGGGTCACACAGTATCTCAACGGCAAACCCGCCAGCACGCAGACGATTTCCAACAACACTGGCGCGCGAAACAGCGAGCCTCTTCTTGTCGGCAAAGGCTTTGGCGGCGGAAATTGGTTCTTGAAGGGCGACATGGCAGAGTTGCGGGTTTATGACAGGGCGCTGGAGGAGGCCGATTTTAGGAAGCTCCTGGAAAGGGAGAAACTGGCAAAGGTTTATCTTCCTCACCAGGCCAAGCCCGATCCCGGCTATGCGGAGGCCCTGCGTTCCGTGGAGGCGGCATTGCAATCGAAAATATCGCCGCAGGAGGTCTCGGGCTGGCGTGGAGATGTCGCGACATGGAAAGGATTGCTGGCCGCGGTGGATAGTGCTCGCAAATACGCCGAGACCGAAGCGCAGTTGATCCCGGCCCTCAAGACGATCGCCGCTCTGCTCAAGGCTGGGGAGACGGACTTGGTCGCGGCCTTCTCCGCCGCCCATCCGGAGTTTCGTTTTCTGCAGACCGATGTGTTGTTGATGGGCTTTTACCAACCCGCGGTGGGAAAGGTGTATTGGAGCAGTTTGTTTGACCTGAAGCGGAATGAGGAACTGCTTGGCAAACGCGAACCGCTCTGGGCGCTTTCCCTGCTCTCTCCCGGCGACACGCAAGAGCGGCAGTTGGATGCACTGGATGAGAGCTTGGAAAGCCGCTTGGAAATGAACGCCGGCCAGGGAACCGCGACGCTTCGCTGGAAGGCGGAGACTCTTGAAACCAAGGTGGATTTCGTTCTCGCGGGACCTCGCTTGGAAATGGAGATGTCCGTTGAAAATGGAGCCGGCAAAGACATCCTCGATAAGGTCCGCTTCCCCGATGTGGCCCTGCGGCGTTGGAGCAAGGACTCGGGGCAGATGTTCCTGCCGTTCTATTCGGGCCAGGTCACCGATCTGCGCAGCGGCTACAGCGGAATTTACCCGTCGGCCCGCGCCACCATGCAATACTTCGGTTATTATGATGCGGGTCGCGGCGTTTATCTGGGCATCGAGGATCCCGCTGCTCAGCCAAAGGAACTTGCGGCCAGCGGCTTTGACGAGAAGAGCGGAAAGTTTTCCGCGCTTTGGTGGGTGGGTGCTCCTGAAGGGAAGGGTGGCAACGGCTTCCGTTCCAGTGGCAAGGCCGTGATGGAGGTTTTCGACGGAGATTGGTTCGACGCCACGCGCATCTATGAGCGCTTCGTCCGCACGGCACCTTGGTGGCCCACATCACCGACACGAAAAGACACGCCCGACTGGTATCGGGATCTGACATTGTGGTTCCGTGTGGACCACCGCGCCGCTGATACCAACTGGGAGGAGGAGCGGCAACTGCGCGCGTTTCGCGATTATCTCGGACTTCCCATCGGCACGCACCTTTACAGCTGGCACGAGGAACCCTTCAACGCCATGTTTCCGAAATACACTCCGCGCCCAGGCTTGGACGAATTTCTCAAACGGTCTCGGGAGGCGGGAATTTATATCAAGCCCTACATGAATGTCCTGATCTGGAGCCAGGCCTTGCCGGATCACGATACCAAAGCCCTGCCGGCTGCCGTGAAGGACCGGCAACAAAAAACCACCACGCAGACTTACGATGGCCCCTTCACGGTCATGTGCCCGACCTGCCCGGATTGGCAGGACACCGTCGCGGGTATCTCCAAGACGATCGCCGGCTACGGCGCGCCGGCCGTGTATCTGGACCAACTTGGCGCTTCCGCGCCCGACCGCTGCTTTGATCCCACTCATCCGCATGCGCCGGGGTCCGGCAGCGCCTGGGTGGAGGAAGGCTACTGGCCAATGGTCCGCAAAATCCGTGAGGAGACTCGCGCGGCTTTTCCGGAAACGACTTTCGATTCCGAAGATGTGTCGGAGCCCTTCGCTGCCATGCTCGATGGCCTGCTCCCGTGGCGCGCAGGCGCGATGCGTGCGGGTGAAGTGCCGGCGTTTCAATCCATCTACGCCGGGCATCTTCAGTTCGTCGGTCGGGAAGGCTGGCGTGAAATCTCCAAATTCGGCAAGGCCTCCCGCCAGCTCCTCTATGCCGAACAGATCGGCTGGTTCCGCCCCAATGATGTCGAGAGCGATCAAATGTTCCGCCTCTTTGTCAAGAAGCTCGCCCACACCCGCCACACCTTTTTGCCATTTTTCAATGGCGGCAGCATGCTCAAGCCGATGGGTTACGAGGCAGGAGCAACGACTGTCACCAGCGACTGGGGCTACCGGTCTACACTCATGGAAACCACACCCGCCGTCATGCATAGCGTCTGGGAGAAGGATGGCATCGTGGCGGCCATTTTTGTCAACACAACCCATGAAGAGAAAAGCGTCTCCCTCGTGCCTCCTGCCGGAGCATGGGGCGTGGAAAATGCACCCCTCACGGCAACCTTCCTAACCGAGGGCAGCAAACCGCAGGAATACTCGTGGAAGCCCGGCGATCCCGTCAAAGTGACCGTGCCAGGCTACGGCATTGCTACATGGATCGCACCAAAGAGGGCGGGAGCTGGCATCTCCGACATCCGTGCCAAGCTCGAACCGCTCTTCGCTGCCCTTGCAGGCTTCGAAAAGGAAGCGGCGGTCACGGCGGATAGCAAACGCATCTATGTTCTCGCCCGCAATCCGTGGTGGACGCCCGAGGACAAGGATAATCCTCTGAATGTCATCGAGTATCAGAATGATAGTCCCGGCCTGCAGGTTTCCCAATGGTTCCCTGCTGCGGGGGCGCGCAGGGTGCAAGGGGCACAGGTCGTCGCGAATTCCACTGCCCCCACACCAAAGGTCATGGGCCACATCAAGACTGGAGCTTTTGCCGATTACGGACGGGTGGATTTCGGTCCGGCAAAGGGCGGAAAACTCTGGATTGAAGTCGAGGTCGGCGTCGACAAGCGATGGGGCGGCGTCCTCGGCATCTATGCCGCCCGGAACGGGGAGGGGGTTGAACTCGCCAAGCAACAACTCGAAGAAACCGGCGGTTTCACCCAATTCAAAACCCAGCGCTTCCTGCTCGCGCCGGGCACCGAAGGCATCAACAACCTCATCTTCCAATTCTCCGGCGGCGCGGGCTCGGGAATCGGCAATTTTTCACGCTGGCGCGTGGTCCGCGAAGTCGCTCCGAATCCCTAAGCCACTCACAAAACAGATATGAACACGACATCACCCACACCGATCATTCGCTATCTCGAGAACCCGACCCAACCGGGGAACGGTGTGAAGGTCGAAGGCGATTGGCGCACGCTTTCGCTCAAGGGCAGAAAGGGACTCAATCCCACCAGCATTCACTCCCGCCTGGTGCTCCCGAAGCACAACATCAACGACACCCGAGGCACGCTCTCCATGTGGGTCGCGTCGCTGGAGGACCTGAGCTACTTCATGCCTCGCGATTGCATGGCGATCGATAATCCCGACTTCAATGTCTATGCCCTGCTGAGCGACAACCCGAATCCGTCGGCCTACGACAAGGCGAACTTCTCGCTGCATTACCGCCTGCAATGGCATGTCCAACTCTACGCGAAGTTTTACAAGGGACAGTTCTGGCCGGATATTGTCGAGACTCCGCAGAAGGCCTATCTGGGCATCGGGGACTTCTCCTTCCGCCGCAACCGCTGGCATCTGTTCACGCTCGCTTGGGACTTTGAGAAAGAGCAGGCCTTCATCTATGTCAACGGCGTGCTGGCCGCACGCGAGGATGTGAACCATGCCGAGTTTTACCGCGACCCCTGCGGCGAATCGATCTACACCGGCAACCCCGCCTTCTGCTATTCGAATATCGATTTCTACGACCGTGTGCTGACCTCCTCCGAAGTTGAGGCGCTTTACCGGGATCAGGCCACCGATTGCGACGAGGAGTATCAAAAGGAATTGCGCAAGGAGCATGCGGGCATCGGCCGCGAGACCTTTTCATGGAAGCCCGACGCGAGTTGGACGCTGCGCGAGGAGCTATCGCTCACCAACGAGCGCGACCTCGATGCGTTTCATGTGCAGGGCTACACGCAGGCACCGCAAATCACTCCCGAGGGATTGCTGGTGGAGACACCGAATCTCCCGCAGCAGGCGGCGACACTGGAAAAACAGGTTTACCTCTGGTCGAAGAAATTTTTCGAGGGCGACCTCTATGTGACCTACGAATTCATGTCGCTCAAAAAAGGCGGGCTCAGTCTTTTGATGACCCAGGCAAGCGGCATGAACCGCGAGTCCTTCATGCGCGATCATCAACCCAAGACCACCGGCAGCATGAGCACGGTCCACTCCGACGCCGTGCGCAACTACCACTGGGAATACTACCGCGAGATGAACGATGTCCGCAACGATGTGGCCACCCACGCGATGCTCAAGAACCCCTTCTGGCGCGGCATGGCCTACGGCTGCACCCAAAAACAGTTGGAGAAAAATCAATGGCACCGGCTCGAATACCTCCAGCAAAGCAGCCGCATCCTCGGCGCCATCAACGGCGAAATCGTGATCGATGCCAACGACAGCTCAAGCGCCGGTTCCGGCTCGATCCTGCTCGCAGGCCACATCGCCATCCGCTGCATGATCCGAACCAAAATGCTCTTCCGCAACCTGAAGGTGTTGAACTCAAATTCCCCCGAAGTGGTTTGAGAAAATAGAGCGCCGCCTCATCCCAATCCAGCCCAGTTGCCCCCCGCGCGGCAGCGCGATCGTTACCCAGGGTAGGGTCGGCGCGCCGCCGCTGACCCACTTGCGCGGCGTGAGCCGCCATTGCATCCAGCAGAAACGCTGCTTCGCAGCTGAAGTTTGGGACGCCAAGGGCCTGGCGATCCCTACCTTGGGTTACGATTTCGCGCTGCCGCGCGGGGCGCGAAAGAAGGGAGCACAGTCGTCTCGACTGTGAAAGACACTGGCGTGGCGGTTCTCATTGGTAAGCGGACGCCGCTGCGCGGCTGAAGAATGGGTCATGCCGGAGGATGAACCCTCCCAAGTTTCGAATCGCGCTGCCGCGCGCCAGAGGGGGGCACGGTCGTCTCGACCGTGAAAGACACTGGCTCCGCAACCTCATCGATACCCGAACACAATCCCGCTCTGAGCTCACATCTTTCTTGAGAGATCACTAGTGTCCGGTTGAGACAAGAAACGGTGTAAACTAAAAATTCAAGATGAGACAATTGCAACCGAAAATAGGTGTGACGCATTTGAAGATCGCAGC
>JBIIUB010000027.1:0-28971 GCA_044340205.1 Terrimicrobiaceae bacterium | reverse complement strand
TAGATTCCGCATTTTAATGCGATCTAACGCTGCGATCTTCAAATGCGTCACACCTATTTTCGGTTGCAATTGTCTCATCTTGAATTTTTAGTTTACACCGTTTCTTGTCTCAACCGGACACTAGTGACACACCCACTCAAACTCAGCACCGGATTCAGTGCGTTCTTGATCAGATGGAAAAGCAATGACTCCTCTCGCCAAAGACACCGGCTACGCTCCCTTGA
Source organism: Terrimicrobiaceae bacterium (assembly GCA_044340205.1). Lineage (GTDB taxonomy): Bacteria > Verrucomicrobiota > Verrucomicrobiia > Chthoniobacterales > Terrimicrobiaceae > UBA967. Next base: position 28,747 of record JBIIUB010000027.1, on the reverse strand, counting down.
TTGCTTGGAGCGGATAGCCCCAGGGGAAAAAAGACTCTCCCTTGACCAGGAGAGCTTCCAGCAGCAACGCCACCAGAAGTTTTCCTTCAAGCCACGATCGTATCGATTGCTTGTCGCGCTTGGGCAAATAACCAAAGCCCAGAATGGATTTCAAACGCTTGAACACAAGTTCCACCTGCCAGCGTCCACGGTAGATTTCGAGCACATTGGCAGCCGATGCAACATCCACTTTCAATGTCGTGAAAACGAAAATGTATCCAGCCGCCTCCAGAGTCTCGATCCTCGACTCGTTTTGATTTTTTTGCGCCTTGCGCCGCACGGCTTTCAAGGCCTTCTCGGTGGCCTGAGGGCTCTTTTTCAAAGCGCAGACCCTCCCTGCGATTCTTCGTTTCTGAAATGTAAACTCCACCGGCCAATCTCCGGCCTGCAAATCTCCGAGCGTGCGTAGATGGGCAAGCAAATCAAATGACGCTCCGCCCGGGTGAAGTAATGGCAGGTTGTTGAATGCGAACCTTGCGATCACATCGGCGCCTGCGGCCACCGTATGGACGATACCGGGCTTTTTTCCATAGGCCCTGTCGCCGATCCACAACTCCCCGGGCTGAATATCAAAGCGTCCGAAACCTTCTCCGGAATTGGCCCAATCCTTCACCAGCGCCTGCTCGCATTTCAAATCCGACAATCCTATGGCGTAGTGTAGCATCCATCCCGATCCCGTCGGGCCCTGCTCCTGAATCCGCGTTCCATCAGCCACAATAATCTTGCGCCCGAATCCAAAGACCTCCGCAGGCTTTCGGGCAATCCACATTGCAAGCATTCGGTTGTTCATCCAGTTGAACCATGTTGCCGACTGCCGCAACCGATCCATGATCGCCACATCGCTGATATCTAGAATACCGCCTTCCTTCAACCTCACCGCTGTTTCCCTTAACGAACACCCCTCGGCCAAATGCAGAAGCAAAGCACGCAAAAGCACCGAAGCATCTGGAATCTTGCGGCAGCGTCTCAACGCCCCGCAAGAGCGGGCCTGCTCTTTCCACCCGCACGGAAGGAAGCTCAGAAGGTAGTCAAAATCGCGTTCAATGTTGACCGGAAGTTGCTCGGAGACAGGTTCTGCATCCATGCAGGCATGGATAGCAAATATTTACAGAGATGCAATGATTATCTTAGCGCTTATGGGACGATGCCCCTCCCGGATACACGATTCGCTCAGTCGTGCGCATGTTTCGAGAAAGCATTAGGCACACCTGACCAGACAGCGACTCCCATTCCTCTCTTCAAAACCTCACATTTATGAAACAGCATCGTTCACTCTTCCTCAGTTGTCTCAGCGCGATCACTCTTGCCTCCCTCTGCCTGCACCCTGCGGTCGCCGAAGTTCCACCCTCCGGGATCGAGCGTGATGGTGACGGATTGCCAGTGATCGTCAGCGCAGGAAAACCCCTCAACATGTTGGCTGGGCGCTGGGGTTTCTGGGGAAGTTATGTGGACGATGTTTATGACAAACTGGGCTTGGACTTGGTTGAAGTGAGCCTGAATGTCGGAGCTCATTCGCCGAGGGTTGGCTATTTTACTCCTGTGGTCTATATGCCTCCATTTTGGACCGGGCCGGGCCAATACAAGCGGGGCACGGCTATACCGGTGCTGGCCCGTGCGGCTGAGGCGAACCCCAAGGCCAAATTTCTCGTGTCCCTGTCTGTGGATAATTATCCCGAAATGGGATTCGCCGATCCGCAGCAGGCCCTCAGCGGGCCGGTTAGCGGTTTAATGAAAGTCTCGCCCGATGCACAGCCATCCGACGATGTCATCCGAAATGACGCCGGGCAGTCTCTGATTCGCACCGCTCATTTTCAGGATTTTCGTGATGGCCCACCGCAACCCGCCGGAGGGAAGCCCGAGCAGTATGGGATCTCCTACATGTCGGAACGATTTCGGAAAGAGGCGGTCGATGCTGTCCGCGAAGTCGTCCGCGAAGTGGAGGCCAGCCCGTATGCGGACCGAGTGGTTGGCTACTCGCTAAAGGGAGGGCAGGACGACCAACTTTATTCATGGTCGCCGCCAGATGGGGTGCTGGCCACCAATCCCTCCAGATGGGGAGACTACTCGCCCGTTGCGAGGGCTGCATTCCGAAAATGGGCGGCGGCTCGCTACGGAGGCGATGTGGCGAATCTCAACCGGGCTTGGGGCACCCAGTTGACATCCTTTGATGAAGTAGCGCCCCCACCTGCGTCCGAGCTCTGCGGTGGCGCGGGTTTCCACAATCCCGTCAGCGAGCAGAGGTCGTATGACTTCAAGAGGTTTCTCGCCGAGGGACGGGCTGACTTTATCGAGGGACTTTGCCGTGCCGTGAAGGAGTCTGCCTCGCGGCCTGTGTTTGTGGCGGCGTGGGGCGTCGGAGATGGGGGGCACCGCCGCGACAATACCGTGGTTTCACGCCTTCTGCAGTCGCCGCACATCGACGCCTATTTCCATCAGCCTGGCTACGGGGTGCGAATCCCGCCAGCCGTGGGTGGTATGAACGCCCTGCTCGACTCCTACACGGTGAACGGGAAAATTTTCCTCGCCGACATCGACCATCGCCTCTGGACGGGGCGTCCGAAGGGGACCACCACTGCCGGCCAAGGCGTCAGCTTCAACGACGAGAGCGTTGGCCGAGCGAAGGACATGGCCATGCAACGCGACATGTGGCGGCGCGAATTCGCTCGCCTCTGGGCGGCTGGGAACAATGGTGCCACGCTGCTCATGAATTTCGGCCCCACGCAGGAATGGGACGACCCCGAGATGCGCGAGGAGATCGCACGAATCAAAAAGTTCGGCGATGAGCGCGTTGCCAGCGCAGAGAAACCGCCAGAGAAAAGCTTTATCGCATCCGCCTGGGACAGCATCAAGCAGGCCCTAAACATCACGAAAAAAGCACCCAAACCACCGGTTCCAGAAGTCGCATTTGTCTTCGATGAGGAGTCTGTCGATTGGGCGCGCTCGGCTTTGCCACAATTCCACATGGGAGGAATGATTGAACAATGGAACGAGGCGCATGCCTCGGGCGTTCCAGTGCGCAATTACTACGCCGCCGATTTGCGCCAGGGGCTCGTGCCCTCCGCCAAACTCGTGGTGCTGCAAAACCTGCTGGACATCGACGAGGCGACAGGCGCGCGCATCAAGACGCTGCGCGAAGCGGGCGCAACGATCGTCGTGCTCCAAGGCACGGGGCATGTCCAACTCCGCACCGGGCGCGAGGCTTTTGTGGATGATGTGCTCGGGCTGAAGTTGCGGCCTCTCGAAGCCGCTACCAGTGAGGCGCAGAAGGGACCACTTGATACCGCGCATCCGCTGCTCGCCGGCGACAAGTGGAACAAGCCTGCACAAAATTGGAATGCCGAGCGCATCAAGGAAATTGCTGGTTTTTCGCTGGCCGTTGACGATCCCTCTGCCACGGTGCTGGCGCGTTATCCGGCCTCCGGCAAAGTCGCAGCGGCGGCGATCCGTCCTGCATCGGGCGGCCAAGTTGTTTTCGTGGGGGCCTACAACCTCTCGCGAGATGCAATCAGCCGTCTCGCTGCATCTGCAGGGGCTTGGCGCATGACTTCGCCCGGCAATGCCGTTGTCGCGGCGGATGATTTTGTCGTGCTGCAATCGACGGTTGGAGGGAAGGTGGAGTTGGATCTGCAGACCCCGGCGGCCTTGAAGGAAATGCAGCCCGGAACGCTGCTGTCGCCATCCTCCTCGGTGCACACTCTCGAACTCGAAAAAGACCGCGTCTATTTCCTGCAAACCGAGCGAGATAAATGATCTCCCGTTCTCCGAAGACTCCACCGCGTTCTAATTTTAAAAATCATCAAGAAATTTAGCAAAAAACCCAAACACACCATGATCACCACTAAACCCAACATGAAAAAAGTTACATTGACCCTACTCGCGATTGCGATTCACACCGTCTCCCAATCTCCAAATGCCCACGCTGCTGAGACTCTGTTCGATTCCGCTAATGGAGAGCTGAGCCAAGGAGACCTGGACGGGCAAGGGCCATGGAAAAAAGTTCAAGGTTGGGGAACGCCGTATGTGAAGGCGATTACCCCCCCGAGCCTTGTCATTACTTCGCTTCCAGAAGCCAGCGAAAAGCTGGTTGGCGCCAGGGCTGCCCTCAGCAAACCAGTCACGGGCGAAAAAAAGGTCGTGGTCAGTTTCAGCCTGTTCAGAGCATCGGGGGATTTCCTCCAAATCGGAGTAGGTGCGGAAAAAGGGGTGCCCGTAACAATCCAAGCCGCCGGGCTCGACATCGGCGTGCGAGATCGGGAATTCGGTGAATGGGTCCCAGGGTTCCGTGCCGACGGGCAGAAGGTCGCCCCATACGGGGTTTGGCTTGATGTGCGGGCCGTCTTGGATCCGACATCAAATACCATTTCGATCAAGGTCAAAAACGCCGGAGAGCCCGACAGCGCCTTTGTCGATCTCTATACAAGCGATAAGCATGACAAAACCGACTTCCCGGCTAGCGTTTCCGCCTCATTGAAGGAGGCCGACAGTCTCCTTGTGCGGGTTCCCGGAAATAATAGCGTTCAGAACCCCAATGAGCCGATTAGCGCTATTCGTGATATCGTCGTGTCAGAAGAATAAACCGCGCCCCGAGAGCCTGCTCTTTAAAAATGCTTCATGCGAACCGAAACACTGGCAAGTGCGACGGAAGAATATCGCCGATGGATCAAAGGGCGCAGCGAGCCAGGCTTCCTGCGCGGAGAGGCGCGAAGAATGCAACCGACGACCCTTTCGTTTTCAAGGCGCGCGGCAGCGCATAAAACCTTGGAGGGTCAACCTCCGGCTTGACCCATTTGCGCGGCAACGCCGCCATTGCATTGAGAAGAAACGCCGCTGTGCGGCTGAAAAATGGGTCATGCGAGGACGATGAACCCTCCCAATTTGCACGAATCGCGCTGCCGCGCGCCCGCGCGATCGTTCGCCAAGGTAGGGAAGCCGCGCCGTCGGGGTCCGACTTACGCGGCAAAGCCGCCATTGCATCCAGAAGAAACGCCGCTGTGCGGCTGAAGCTTGGGACGCCAAGGGCCTGGCGTGCCCTACCCAGGATTACGAGACGCCGCTGTGCGGCTGAAAAATGGGTCATGCGAGGACGATGAACCCTCCCAAGGTTTTCGAATCGCGCTGCCGCGCGAAAGAGGGGAGCATGGTCGTCCCGACCGTGAGAGACACTGGCGTGGCAGCCTCATAGATGCTCGAACTCCTCTTTGCGCGTAGGCGGAATCCCCATTGTTCCCTAAAATGTCCGTTTTCTTAAACAGATGTCCGTTTTTTTAATCAAGTTGGGCTTTGTTTGAGGAATTGGGGCGAATAAAAGAGGAGCTATGGAAGTTTCATCACCTCTTAAAAAAGTCGATAGTCGTCATGCTGCGCAGGGAGTCTGCTTGCCGCTCCAGCCTGGTTATGCGGATCAGCCTTATGTCGTCATACTCAAAGACGGCTCGTGGCTTTGTGTCGTGACGAGTGCGGATGGTCACGAGGGGGATTCCTCTCAGGGCGTGTTTGCAATGCGCTCGTTGGATCAGGGGAAAACCTGGAGTGCGCCGGTGAAGTTGGAGCCGGCTGGTTCGCCTGAGAACTCCTACGCTGTGGCACTCGTGACGCCTGGTGGGCGGGTTTATTGTTTCTACAATTTCAACACGGACAATGTGCGTGAGGTGAAGACCGAGGATGGCGGTGCTTTCGAGCGTGTGGATTCGCTCGGTGACTATGTGTTTCGCTACTCGGATGATGGCGGCCTGACTTGGTCGTCCAAGCGGCATACGATCCCTGTGCGCGAGTTCGCCTGCGACCGCAACAATGTCTACGGCGGCAAAGTCCGGTTTTTTTGGAATGTCGGCCGTCCCTGTGTTCGAGCGAATGGCGAAGTCGTCATTCCGCTGCACAAGGTCGGTGCGATGGGTGCCGGCTTCTTCGCCCAAAGCGAGGGGGCATTTATTTGCTCGCCGAATATCCTCACAGAATCCGATCCCGAAAAAATCCGCTTCGAGACGCTCCCGGATGGCGAGCACGGCTTGACCACGCCGCACGGAGGTGGCCGCATCGCCGAGGAGCACAGCGTGGTCGAGTTGAGTGATGGTTCGCTTTATTGTGTTTACCGCAGCGTGGACGGTTGGCCGGTCCACACGCACAGCCGCGATGGCGGGCGCACATGGGAGCCGCCCAAATACAAGACCTACACGCCGGGCGGTCGTCGCATGAAAAATCCCCGCGCCGCCAATTTTGTCTGGAAGCTTTCGGGCGGTCGCTATCTTTACTGGTTCCACAACCACGGCGGGGCCTTCATTCGTGCCTTGGGTGGTCATTCCTCCCTGCCGAACGGCCTCTCGCCTGTGAATGGCCGTTCGCCCTACGACGACCGGAATCCGGTTTGGATCAGCGCTGGACGCGAAATCGATGGGCCAAATGGCAAGGTGCTCGAGTGGACTCAGCCCGAAATCCTGCTCTACGACGACGACCACATGGTTCGTATGAGCTATCCTGATCTTGTCGAGCAGGACGGAAAAGTGTGGGTCACCGAGACGGATAAAATGAATGCCCGCATCCACGCTCTGGATCCGGATTTCTTGGAGCGGATTTTCAGCTCGTTGGATGGTGGCGCCGCCCGCAAAGCCGAGCCAGCTCAACATGCCTCGAGCCATGCGAACGCCGCCTGGCACATGCCTCTGAATCGAGTTCCCAACCTGCTTGAGCGTGATTTGCAGTCCTTCACTTGCGGAACAAAAGACCCGCGTGCGGGCATCACTTTGGAGTTCTTCATCGTTGGCCTGCCAGACGAAGGGGAAGTCCTTTTCGACAGCTGCAACGCCGAGGGCGCTGGGATTCTCCTGCGGGCCATATCAAGGGGGCGGATCGAAGTTGTGCTCTCGGATGGTCGCACGGTCAGTTCTTGGTCGAGTGATTCCGACTCTCTCGACCCCGTCGAGACGAATCATGTGAGCGTGATCATCGACGGTGGTCCGAAGCTGATTCTGTTTGTGATCAACGGAGTTCTCTGCGATGGCGGCGACGAGCGCCAGTTCGGCTGGGGGCGCTACAATCCCGCGCTGCGGGACATAAATGGAGCCACGGAAGCCGCTGTGTCGGCATGCGTGAGCGAAGTCGCAATTCACACCCGCGCCCTGCTCGTGAGCGAGTGCGCATGGAAAAGCCTGCAGAGCCATTGATCTTGATCAAGCACACCACCACCCACTCATCACACTTTATGCCAGCAACCAAAAATAAACTTCGCGCCGGACAACCGGTTTTCGGCGCATGGACACTCAGCGGTCATGCCGCCATCGTTGAAATCATGGCCGGTGAAGGCTTCGATTTCGTCTGTGTCGACATGGAGCACACGCCGACTTCGCGGAGTGATTTCTATCATGCCGCGCTTGCGACGAAAGGAACGGGCTGCGACCTGCTGGCGCGCTTGCCATCCTGTGACGCGGACCTTGCCAAGCAGGTGCTGGATTTGGGAGCTGTCGGCATCATTGTGCCATCGGTCAACACGCCGGAGGAGGCTGCCAAGGCGGTGGCGATCGCGAAATTTCCGCCCGATGGCGTGCGTGGCGCCTCGCTGTGCCGCGCAACGGGATTTGGGAGTCATTTCAGTGAATACTTTTCCGCCCACAACCGCGATGTCGTGGTGGTGGTGATGCTTGAGCATGTCGATGCCGTGCGAAATGCGAAGTCGATCCTTGCCACACCGGGCATCGATGCCGCGCTGATCGGGCCGTATGATTTGTCAGCCTCGATGGGCTTGGCCGGGCAACTTGATCATCCCGAGGTATTGGCGGCCCAAGCCTCTATTCTTGAGGCGTGCTTGGAGAGCGGCGTGGCGCCGGGGCTTCATGTGGTGCCAGTGGATCCTGCGGAAGTGCGTCGTCGGCTTGACCAAGGGTTCCGCTTTCTCCCGTGCGGTCTCGACACGCTCTTCATTCGTGAAGGATGCCGCCGCATGCTCAGCGCGCGCAATGCGTGACGAAAATCCATAGGGTATAAATTTGTTATGAAAATCACCAAGCTCGAAACCTTTCACATCCGGCCGCGCTGGTTGTTTCTGAAAATCCACACCGATGCCGGCATTGTCGGCTGGGGTGAGCCGGTGCTTGAAGGCCGTGCCCTCACGGTCGAGACGGCCGTGCATGAACTCGGTCGTATCCTCATCGGCGAGGATCCGACGCGCATTGAGCACCTTTGGCAGCGATGCTATCGAGGTGGTTTTTATCGCGGCGGGCCGATCATGACATCGGCCCTTTCAGGCATCGAGCAGGCGTTGTGGGACATCAAAGGCAAGGCGGCGGGATTGCCTGTGCACGAGATGCTCGGTGGTCGCGTGCGCGACAGGATCCGCCTCTACGGCTGGCTCAATATTGCTGGCACTGGCGACTATGTTTCCGAGGTGGCCAAGGCGGTGGGCGACCGGGATTTCACGGCTTACAAATTCGTGCCCGTTCCAGCCTGCGAACCGATCGAGACACCTCGCTTCATCGACGAGGTGATCGAGACTGTTTCAAATCTCCGCAAGACGCTGGGCAATGATATCGACATGGCGCTCGATTTTCACGGCCGCTGCACTCCGGCTGTGGCAAAGCAGCTTTGCCGTGCGCTTGAGCCGTTTCGGCCGATGTTCATCGAGGAGCCCGTGCTGCCGACCAATCCTCGGGCGATGCGGGAAATCAAGGAGAGCACGACCATTCCGATTGCTGCCGGCGAGCGTCTGTTCACGCGCTGGGACTTCAGCGATCTGTTGCACAGCCAATCAGTGGCGATCATTCAGCCCGACCTCTCGCATGTCGGCGGCATCTTCGAGGCGCGCAAAATTGCCGCGATGGCGGAGATCCACGACATCGTGATCGCGCCGCATTGTCCGCTCGGACCGGTGGCCTTGGCCTCATGCCTGCAACTCGATGCCTGCACGCCGAATTTCCTCTGCCAGGAGCACCTCACGCTGGGCGAGGGGATTCTCAAGGAACCGATCCAAGTCGAGAACGGCTACGCCTTGATCCCCGACAAACCCGGACTCGGAGTCGAGATCGATGAGGAGAAGCTTGGGAAACTTGTCTTCGACGGTCTCTGGGAGACACCACAATTCACTCGTAAGGATGGATCCGTGACGGAATGGTGATTTAATCAACCACTCAAAAACTATGATTCTCGATTCACTCAATCATTCCGCAGCCTACGAGGGCCTGCACCCGCTTTTCCCAATCGCCTTTTCGCATCTGCGCGAGTTGGCGGCGCGCGGCGAATTGCCCGAGGGGAAAATTGAAATCCAGGGCGAGTCTCTTTTTGCCGTTGTGATGAAAGGCTTCGGCAAGCCGAAAGAGGATGCCCGCATGGAGACGCATCGCCGCTACATCGATATTCAATACATCGTCGAAGGCCAGGATCTCATGGGCTGGATGCCACTCGCCGAGAGCCGCGCTCCACTCGGCTACGATGAAAAAAAGGAGGTGGAGTTTTACAAGGACCGCCCGGCCTGTTGGCTGAATGTTCGACAAGGACAGTTCGTGGTCTTTTTTCCCGCCGATGTCCATGCTCCCACGGCCAATGAAGGCCAGCCTTTCACGAAAATCGTGGTGAAGGTTGCTGTATGACGCCTGAGTTCACCAGTTGCGATTGGGGCACGACAAATCTGCGTGTCCGAATCGTTCGAGGGGATTCGGTCGTGAAGGAAGTTCGCACGCCTCAAGGAGCCGGCACCCTGAAATCCCCGCAGGAATTTCGCATGGCTCTTGGCGCGGCGATGGATTCCCTCGGAGCCACTGGACCGGTCGTGATTTCCGGCATGGCCGGCTCAAGCATCGGTTGGAAGGAATTGCCGTATGCGCGTCTCCCGTTTCTCTTGGATGGCAGCGCTGCCGTGGTAGACGAGATCGAGTCGGGCATTTTTTTAATCTCAGGGGTTCGTTCGGAGGATGATGTCATGCGTGGCGAGGAGACCGAACTTCTCGGCCTGGAGGTCGGGCGGGAGGATGCGGTGGTGATTCTTCCCGGCACGCATTCCAAGCACTGTGTTTTGAAAAATGGCGCGATGGTCGCCTTTCGCACATTCATGAGCGGCGAACTCCATGCCCTCCTCAGCGCGCATGGGATTCTTCGTCAATCGATGGCTCCCGGTTGGGACGAGGCGGCTTTTCTCGAGGGCATCGATGAGTCAACTCATGGCTCGCTCACCTCTTCGCTTTTCAAGGTGCGCACCCGCGCCCTGCTCCATGGAAAATGCCCGGAGTCGAATAGCTCATTTCTCAGCGGTCTGCTCATAGGTTCCGAACTCTCGGCACTGCCGAAAGATGTTCCGCTGGTCTTGGCCGCCGCCGGCGCGATCGCCACTCCCTACCGAATCGCCTTCCGCGCGCTGGGTCTCGATGCGCGAAGCCACATCATCTCGGATGATGAAGCGGCCATTCTTGCCGTGCGTGGGCAGCGAAAAATCCTCGAACAACGCGCCTGATTTCTCATCCAGCCATGAAACCAAAAATCCTCATCACAAACCATGTCCCCGACGACCATCTCGAGCCGTTGCTCGGGTTGGCGGAAATCATCAAAGGCCCGTCTGGTGGGCCGATGTGCACTCGCGAGGAGGTTCTCGCTCTCGCGCCCGAGCTTGTCGGCATCATCAACCAGCACGAACTCGCGGTGAACCGGGAACTCCTCGCTGCAGCGCCGAATCTGCGCATCGTCGCTAATGTGGCCATCGGTTACAACAACCTCGACATCGCCGCACTTGATGAAGCCGGTGTTTGGGCCAGCAACTGCCCCGATCCCTTCAGCGAGCCTGCGGCCGATCATACCATCGCGCTGCTGCTCGCAGTCGCCCGCCGCGTTCCTGAAGCCGATGCCTATGTGCGCTCAGGTCAATGGGCCAAGGATGGATTCCAGCCCGGTCCGTGGGATGGCATGCTTCTCGGCGGAAAAACGATTGGCATCGTCGGCTTCGGCCAAATCGGCCGTGGAGTGGCCAAGCGCGCCGAGGCTTTCGGCATGCGTGTCATTTTCCACAACACCAGCGGACAAAACGATCCGCGCTACCGCACGCTCGAGGCCTTGCTCGCCGAATCCGATGTGGTGAGCCTGAATTGCCCCTTGGTGCCCGCAACGCGTCACCTTCTTAATGCGGAAAGCATCGCGCTCATGAAACGCGGAGCGATCGTGCTCAACATGGCACGCGGTCCGGTGATCGATGAAAACGCGCTCGCTGCGGCTCTGGCCAGCGGCCATCTCGGCGGCGCCGGCATGGATGTCGCCGAGAACGAGCCGCAAATTCATCCTGGTCTGCTTGCGCAAAAAAATGTCGTCTTCACCCCACATATCGGCGGCGGCACGGTCGAAAGCCGCAAGCAAGCCCGCCTCACCTGCGCCAGAAATGTCGCCGAGGTGCTGCAAGGCCGCCCGCCACTCAATCCCGTGAATCGTCCAGTGATCTCGTAGTTGATCCCGGATTAGCCAATAGAGGGTTGCGGATGCTTTTAAGCTCCGCGCGGCAGCGCGCTCGTTGATTCAAGGGTCGGCGCGCCGCCGCTGACCCATTTGCGCGGCAACGCCGCCATCGCATCAAGCAGGAACGCCGCTGTGCGGCTGAAATTTGGGTCATGCGAGGACGATGAACCCTCCCAAGATACCAAAACGCGCTGCCGCGCGGGTTTGTAGCGGCTGTCTATGACTGCCGAATCGGAGCCCCCTCCGTTGCTCACAGAGACGCCTCCACAGAAACCGCGCGGCAGCGCGCAGGCAGACATGTCACGCCGGAGTCGCGAAGCGCGTAGGCGGATCCCCTCACAAAAAATGATTCTGTCATCCATCATTCTGTCGAGCCTCCCAGCCGCTCGCAGAGACACTCTCAGAGTCTTCACTACTCGAAAAAACAGCCCCTTTTTCCCGTTTTTCCAAAAAGTGTCCATTTTATTAAACAGATGTCCGTTTTTTTAAACGGTTTTTGCTTTTAACAATCTGGTGGCAGCGGATTCTTGATGCTTGGCGGTGAACATCGCCATTCATTTAGAGCCCTTAAAAATCTGAAATTAATATGATCCCTCATCGCCAACTCGTCGCTTCGGTTCTCGCTTTGCTAGCCATTGGATGCTCTCGGCAGAGCGACACCGAAAAAAGCCCTGAGCCTACCGCAGAGAAGAAAGCCGCGGCGCCATCACAGTCTCCGATACTTCCGAATGTGGTAGGCTGTGCCTGGGCAACGATCAATCGGTCTACGGACAAGCTCGATCTCACCGTGCTCAAGCAGGCCGGAATGGAAACAGTCGTGCTGGGAATGAATTTTGGCTGGCACGGAGGGATGCGGAAATTCCTCCCGCAAAAGATCGCGGGCCAGCCCTATCCTATTCGCACTTTCTGGAATGGCCGCGATTCCTATGATCGGGAGTCTGTGCGCGAGGTTCTCAATCTCGTCAAACAGCAGCACCCCACCGCACGGATCATTTTTTGGTTTCAGGTTGATACCTATCCCGAGTGGATCACGGAAAATCCCGATGAGGCTTTGCGCAACGACCGTGGCGAGCCATTTTTGGTGAACTTCCATTTTCAACGGGTGGGCAATGACCCCGACCCCAAGAAGCGCGAGGTGCTGGCTTGGTCGTTCTACTCGCAAAAGCTGCGCGAGGACATGCGCCCGGCAATCAAGGAGTTCGTCAAGACCGTAGAAAGCGCGCCAGGCGGAGATCAGGTGGTTGGCTACTTGATCGGTGGTGCGCAGGACGCGCAATTTTATCTGTGGGAAGGACCGAATGCCGCCAAGGCCAAGGATGCCCGCGCTTGGAGTGATTACAGCAAACCAGCTGTGGCGGCATGGCATGCTTGGTTGAAGAAAAAATATGGCACGCCCGAGGCTCTTTCTGCCGCGTGGAATCAAAAGATCGTATCATTTGATCAGGCCGCTCCGCCGCCTGCCGATTCCTTGATCGGCAGTCCGCGCTTTCACGATCCGGAAACTGAAGAGCAACAGCGCAACTGGAAGGAATTCATCGCTGACGGCCGCGTTACCTTGGCTGAAGACATCGCCCGCATGATCCGTGAATCCGCCACCAGGCCGCTTCTGATTGGAACGAGCTCGGGCGATAATGGGGCCAGAGCAAACATGACTGCCAATGTTCGGCTGATGAACTCGAAGGAGCTGGATTTTGTGAATGGGCCTGTTCGCTATCACCAGCGCTTGGCTCCGGCCAGCCCGGGCGGCGCGCTTGCCGTCCTCGATTCCTTTCGACTTAACAACAAACCCATCCTGTTCGATCTCGATTACCGGACATGGAAAAACAAAAACTATGAAAATCGCAAAGTTGGCCCCGGCTACAATGTGAGCGCCCGGATGGTCGGCCGCACTGCCACGCCGGAGGAACTTCGCAGCGCTTGGCTGCGCGAGACCGGGCGAATCGTGCTCGGAGGGCACAGCGTTTTCGTCGATCCCGTCGAGGGGCCAGAAACTCATCAGGATCCTCTCATTCAGCATGAGATGTCGGTCTTGCGTAACTCGCTTGAGCAGGCAAGAACGGCGGCAGGGGCTCCCACTGGTGCCGAAGTCGCCGTCATCTACGACGAGCGCTCCACCGATTATTTGAAAGGCGCGCTTGGCGACTTGCACATGACATGGTCGAGCGGCCAGCGTTCCGAACTGGATCTCTCCGGTGTGCCTTACGGTTATTACTACTTGGAGGATTTCAAGGTCGGCAAAGTGCCTGCCGCGAAGCTTTACATTTTTAACAACCTCCTCGAGATCGACGATGCCACCGCTGCCGCCATCGAGAAGCTCAAAGCAAACAACAATGTCATCTGCTTCCTCCAAGGCACGGGCTTCAATCTCCAGAAAAAAGATGCCGCACGCCTGAGTCAAATCATCGGCATGGAGGTCGTGCCTGCAGCTGTTGCCAAGTCTCCGAGCGCTTCAGCCTCGACGGAACCTTTGCTTTCCGGCAAGCCTGCGCCAAGCTTTGCGCTGCCTGCGGAGTGGACTGCTTTCGGGCCGTTCTCCGCAAACTCAACCGAGACGCCAGTGCCATCGGAACTTCCGGCACAGATGGAAATTGGCGGCATCACCAAAACGGCCTCTCCGATCACACGCAATGGGGGTATGCTGAATTTCTCGCCTCTGGGAAAGCTGGGAGCCGAGGAGGTGGTATGGGCCTTCACTCGGATTGAATCTCCCGAGGAACGCGAAGTGCTCATCGGAGCGGGAGCCGACTGGTGGATGACTTGGTATCTCAATGGGGAGAAGCTCCTCGATACTGCGGGATTTGGTAATGAATTTCCCAACATTGCTTCCGACAACTTCATTTTCCCTCTCAAGCTCAAGAAAGGCACCAACCTTCTTGCGGTGCGCGTGAAGGGCGGCAGCAGGGGACTGCGACTTGCTGTCGAAAGCCGGGATGAAATCGAGCAAGGAATCCTGCGCAGTGAGTCCGAGGGCCTGAAGCTGGATCCGCAGCTCGGCCTTGTCGTGCAAGATCCCAAAGCCCGTCGCCTCGCCAATTACCCAGGAAGCAACTTGTGCGGTTTCGCCGAGCGCAAGCATGAGGGCTGGACCAGTGTCTTTGCCGGCACCCACTCGCTGCGCCGTAGCACGATCGCCGCACTCGCGGAGCGTGCGGCTGCTTGGCGTGTAGCTCCCATCCAGTATGCCGTCGCCGCCAATGAGAAGTTTCTCATGGTTCATCCGCAGTTGAGCGGCAATGTCCTGATCTCTCTGAAAACGCCTGCGGCACTCTCAGAGGTGAACGGGGCGCTTCCATCGCAGTCTTTTGCCAAGGAGCACATGTTAAATCTCGAAGCCTACAAAACCTACCTTTTTGCCTTGGGCGACAAGGAAACTCTGCCTGGCAGCACACCTGGCAATGCCGCACCGATCAAACCGGGAACTCTCGTGCAGTTGGATTTCACCATCGATCCTGCCAACAAGCCAAAGCCGAAGGATATTCAACCCGTGGTGAAGTTTCCTGCAGGACAAGCCTCCGGCTTGCTAACGGGGGCCGGCATTGATGCCAGCCATCTCGACATAAGCGGGAATGGGGTTCCTCCACACTCGCTTTTCATGAATGCCAAAGCCCTGGGCGCAGCCACCGAAGAGGCCTTAGTCCAGAAGCGCGCTTGGTTTGGATTCAAGGCGTCACCGTTTGCGGGGAAAACCATCGCCCTCGAACGCTTGGATTTCATGGTTCAGCGCAGCAACGAAAATTCACCCAAACAATACGCCGTGTATGCCGAAGTGGATGGTCGCACCGAGCGCCTCGGGGGAGGGGACCTGCAAAACCGCGCTGGCAACACCAACGAAGAGTTTGATTCCTACAGCGTCGATCTCAGTCAGGCTGCCTCACTGCAAAAGTTGGCAAGTCCGGTGACTTTCCAGATTTACCTCTTGGGCACAACCGACAGTCCCCAAGCTCCCGGAAATGTCCGCATAGACAATATCATCCTGAGCGGAAAAAATGCGGAGAGCGCAGGTCAATAGAAATTCCCCAGCACAAAACCCAAACAACAAAACCCCTAAATAATGAAAACCAAACCCACAATTCTCTCATTCCTCGCTTGCCTCTCTATTTCCGCAAGCTCGCTCAATGCCCAATCCATTCCGGAACCTGTCTTGAACATCCAAGCTGGCAAAGGTATGGCCGTCGACAAAAGCGAAAAAGCCCGGGAGC
Source organism: Terrimicrobiaceae bacterium (assembly GCA_044340205.1). Lineage (GTDB taxonomy): Bacteria > Verrucomicrobiota > Verrucomicrobiia > Chthoniobacterales > Terrimicrobiaceae > UBA967. The sequence goes on along the minus strand of JBIIUB010000027.1, from coordinate 13,094 downwards.
TTACCGAGTTGCCCGCCGGTTCCAATAATACTTGCGTGGCTTTAAACAGCGAAAAGGCCATCGAAATTCCCTATGCCGAGGGAGATCCCCTCTTCTCGACCGAGGAATTCACTTGGGTTTTGAGGGTGAAGTTTACCAATTTTGGCGCCCCCTCTCAGTCTTCGCCGGTCATGGGACGCTGGTTTCCTGCGTCCAACGATCGATCAGTCGGTTTGCTCCTCGGCGCGGACCAACTTATGAAATTTGGCATATGTGCCGATGGAACGATCAAGGGTGTTCGCTCCGAGAGCCTTTCTGTTCCGATTCCGGCAGATAATTGGAGAATCTTTGTGTTTCGCTGGAAGGCCGGACAACTGGCTTCGCTTTCACTCTTTTCGAATGAAGGAAAGCGTCTGCAAACTCACAATATGGGTGAAAAGTTCATTCTGCCTTCGATCAAGCAGGTCAACCAGCCATTCCTGGTTGGCGCTCCAGCCGATTACGGCATGGAGATCAAAGCCGTAAAGGTCTTTGATCGCGCATTGACCGAAGAGGAACTGACCGCCGATTTGCTTACCAAGTAATCTGATATCCAAAAAAGCCGCAGCATGCGTTGACTTCTGCCAGCGCTGCTCGCGAGTTGGTTTGCCAAGCTCTCGGAGACCGACTGGCGCGCAGAAAGAACTTCAGGCCCCGATTTTCATCAACGATGACAACAGAAAGTTCATTCCCCGTTAATTCTGTAGATTCTGTAAATTCTGTCTAAAAAAACCATAGTTCATGTCTGCATCTCATCTCACTTCCGCAAGCAACACCCCTGCCCAAGCCCCCATTCGTATCCTCTGCATCGGCGACTCGATCACGAGGGGAGGGGGCTTCCCTGGCGGCTATCGCGGGCCGCTGCAGGCGCATCTGCGTGATGCGGGTTGGGAGTTTTTGTTTGTTGGTGGCTCGCAACTCAACTCCGAGGGCATGAAGCAACCGTTTCACGAAGGACACTCCGGATTCCGAATCCAAATGATCCGCGATGGAGCCAAAACGGAGAACTCCGAAAACAGCCCTTTGCCGGAAACTCTCGAGCGCCATCGTCCGGACCTTGTCTTGTTGCTCATCGGCACCAATGACATGTATCTGGGCGACCCCAGAGAATGTGCGGCGATCACCGAAGAGCTGATGGACCTCATCCTGCAATCCACCACGAAGCCCGCCTTGTTGGTCGGTGGCATAATGCCAATCCTGCCCGGCTTGAAGCCTTGGGGAACGCTGGTGCCGGATGACATCACGGACCGGGTGAATGCCTACAATGCGCTTCTCCGCGAAGCCTCGACCCGCCGAGCAGCTGAGGGCTTCGCTTGCGCGTATGCCGATCACACTCCCGCCGGTCAAACGCCGGACACGCATGTCGAGGATGGCGTGCACCTCACCGAGGCTGGCAACCGCCGCCTGGCTGCGAGTTGGTTTGCCAAGCTGTCGGAAAACGACTGGCGCGCGGCAAGAATTTCAGGCCCCGATTTTCATCAAGGATGATAAGCGCAAGATTCTTCACAGGTGCCGCGTCCTGACCGCAACTTTGATGAAACATCAGTTACACTGTTTGCTCCGACTCTTGACCATCATGCTTTCAACACATCTTGCAGCTTCGATCACTCCCGCCTCGGATTCCACACACCTCAAGGAGGTGATTTTTTCCGGGGATGCTCTTGGCGAGGTCTGGCTCTGCGGCGGGCAATCCAACATGGTCATGCCTGTCAGTTACGCGTCGGATGTCGGAGCGGATCTGTTTTCAACGCCGTTCGATATCCGATTTTTCGCGAACGGACACTGGCGGAAGGTCGATTCATCAAATGTCCGCGACCTGCCAGCGGTGCCGTTCTTCTTCGCCCTCGAGAGATACCGGGTGACTGGCAAACCGGTCGGTATCATCGTCGCTGCGGAAGGTGGCACCGGCATCGAGGCCTGGGTGCCGACTGTAGCCATGCCGGAGACTGCAATTGGGCATAAGATGCGAACCTTGTCCAACGCGCCCGAGGTGATCGAGGCTGCGCGCCTGGATCGTGCCGAAACCATGCGGCCTTATGGTCAACACCGCCTGGCTCAATGGGGATTGGGCCGCGCATATCCGTCGGAGCTGTATCAAAAGAAAGTGCTGCCGCTGGAGGGAACCCCGATCACCGGCATCATTTGGTATCAGGGCGAGAACCATGCCGGTAGCCATGCCTTTGCGGCGGAATACGATGCTTGGCTCCAAGGCTTGATCGCATCTTGGCGTAAACTTTTCGGTGAGGTTCCTTTCCTGATCGTCGAGCTTCCCCATTACAAGCCGCCAACCAGCTCGAACGAACTTCGGGCTGCGCAAAAGCGTTGTGCCGACAGCGTAAAAGCGACATTTCTCGTCCCAGCTTTCGACCTTGGAGACGAGAACGACATTCATCCCAAACGGAAACGCGCCATGGGCGAACGCATTGCGCAATTCATCCAAAAGAACCTAAAAAACTGAGATTGAAATTTTTTATGAACACCATCACTGCCAAACAACTCCACGGCTGGTGCCGCATCCCAGCAAGCGATCTTGAAAAACACCCGGCCCGCAAAGTGCCGTTCCGCATTGCTGCCGATTCGGCGGCGATGGGTGCGCTCATGGCGCGCGAACTTGCGGACCTCATCGCAGGTAACAACGCAAAAAACCTGCCGACCCGAGCGATCATTCCCTGCGGCCCGGCTTGCTGGTATAAGCCATTTGCCGAAGTCGTGAACCGCGAGCAGATCAGACTGCGCGATGTCACGGTGTTCCACATGGACGAATGCCTCGACTGGCAGGGCCGCGAGTTGCCGCGCAACCATCCCTACAGCTTCCGGGGATTCATGGAGCGCGAGTTCTACGGTCCGATCAACCCCGCCTTGCTCACGCCCGAGGAAAACCGCTGGTGGCCGAATGCGACGAATTTTCAGGAAATCGCCGATGAGATCGCCCGCGCGCCGATCGACATCACCTACGGCGGTTGGGGACAGGACGGCCACATCGCCTACAACCAGGCGCGGCGTCATCCCTTCAGCTCGCTCTCGCTCGACGACCTCCGCAACTGCAGTGTGCGTGTGCAGGACAACAATCTCGATACCATCATCGCGCTTGCCCAGCGCACCTTCGGCTGCGCCTATCAGTTTGTGCCGCCGATGAGCGTGACCCTTGGCCTCAAGGAATGCCTCTCGGCAAAAAAGGTGCGCCTCTTCAGCGACACCGGGGCTTGGAAACAAACCGCCTTGCGCGTGGCTCTTTTCAGCGAACCCACACCGGAGTATCCGATGACCCTGTTGCAAGAGCATCCTGACGCCCTCGTCACGGCTACTTTGGAAACCGCCACGCATCCCGTGAGCATTCATCCCGAGTGGGACTTGGGACTTTAATCGTTGCGGGCACCATGAACCCCACCCGAAAATACGATGCCATGATCGGCACCGGAGGCATCGGCACCGGAACCTTTTTCGCGTTGAGTGGAAACCACACGCTCGGCCGCGAGGAGAGTCGTGGAGGGCAATTCCTCGACCGCCGCGACTACTGCAAGCTGCATATCATCAGCCACTATGTGCAACGCTTGGTTGGCGGGGATTTCAAAACCCTGCCGGTGGGTAGAGTAGGGGATGATGCCGCCGGACGCAGGCTGGTGGAGGAAATGCGGGCCGAGGGACTCGATGTCTCCCACACCGCCATTATGCCCGGCGAGCAAACGCTCGATTGCATTTGCCTCCTCTATCCCGATGGCTCGGGCGGGAATCTCACCGTCACCGACTCCGCCAGCGGGCGCGTGACTGCGGCGGATATTCAAAAAGCCGCGCCGCACTTTGCCCAATACGCCAAGCGAGGCATCGCGCTGGCGGTGCCCGAGGTTCCGCTCGCCGCGCGCCTGGAACTTCTCGACCTCGCGCATCAACACGGATTCCTGCGGGCGGCGTCGTTTTCCTCTGAAGAAATGGCGACAGTGCGCGAAACCTCGCTGCTCTTGCGGGTGGACCTCCTGGCCATCAATCTCGATGAAGCCGCGAGCCTCGCGCAAACCAGTGCCGAAGGGGATCCAGCGGCCATCGTCGAAAAAATCGCCTCCCGTCTCGGGCCTCAATTCCCGCAACTGAAACTTTCCATCACCGCCGGAGCAACCGGCAGTTGGACCTTCGATGGCCGCGACCTCCATTTCATCGCCACGCCGAAGGTCGAGGTCCAAAGTGCCGCTGGTGCGGGCGACGCGCATTTCTCCGGCATTCTCGCGGGTCTCGCTTCAGGGCTTGCCCTCGCTGATGCCCAGTGGGTCGGTATTCTCGCGGGAGCCATGTCGGTCACCAGCGCCCACACAATCCACCCGGATATCGACCGCCACGCGTTGCGCGATTTTGCCGCCAGCCACGGCCTCACCCTGCCTGCCGCCGTTCAACAATTTCTCCAATAAACCCAATACACCACCATGTCTGTCACCATGCGCATCCTCCAGCAGTTCGATGTCCGTAAGGAAAAAGAATTCCTCGAACTCGAACGCCGCTTCGCCGCCCTCGAACATTCCCGCCCCGACCTTCCGCAAGGCAAGCGCATGAAGCCGATCTCCGGCAGCGAGCCCTGCAACACACTCGTATGGCAAGGCGAGTTCGCCAGCCTCGACGAGGCTCGCAAGGCGCTCGATGCGTTCGCCGCCGACGACACGCACGAGGAACTCTTCGCCAAGCAGTCGGAATTTTTCAAATCCGTCAAAATCGAGTTCTACGAAAACCTCAACTACTGAATCCATGCCACGCGTCATCGACATTCACACCCATGTGTTCCCGCACTATGCCGACCTCGCCGTCGCGGCGATGGACCGCAGCGGGATCGAACTTTCCGTCGTGCTGGCGTGGCATGATGGCTTCGGTGAGGGCCTGCAACGCCACATCGATGCCTTCGCAAAATACCCGGGGCGTTTCATCACCTTCGGCAATGTCGACTTCAGCCGCATCAATGAGCCGGATTTCGGCAAGACCGCTGCCGCGCAGATGGAGCGCGATTACGCCGCAGGCATGCGCGGGCTGAAGGTTTTCAAGGCTCTTGGCCTCGGCTACCGCCGCCCCGATGGCCGCTACTGGCGTCCAAGCGATGCGGAACTCGATCCCATCTGGGCAAAGGCCGGGGAATTGGGGATTCCGGTGCTCATCCACAGCGCCGACCCACCAAACTTTTGGGAGCCGGTGAATGAATTCAATTTCTGGAATGGCGTCCTATACGGCGAATACGCCTGGTGGACTTATTACAACACGGGTCAGCCTTCAGCCAACGAGTTGCTCGGCGACCGCATCGAAATGGTGGCGCGCCATCGCGGCACGACCTTCATTTTCCCGCATTGCGCCGAAAAAGCCTACTCCCTTGACTGCGCCTCCGAGGACCTCGATGCGCACCCGAACATCGTCTATGATTTCTCGGCACGCGTCCCCGAACTCGCCCGCAGCGCACGCCGCGCCGCCCACACGCGCGATTTTTTCACCGCCTATGCCGACCGCATTTTTTTCGGCACCGATGTGATCTTTGACGACACGAATGTCCCGACCGGCCAGCAGGCGCAGATTCTCTATCAGCCCGGCGAAATCCCGCTCAACGGCGCCGACCCGAGGGAGCGCTACATCGAGACGACCGCAGCATTCAACATCTCCAACATCGATTTCATCACCTCGTCGAAAATCCAAACATCGCCGCCCTTCAAACGCAGCATCGCGCCATTTGAAATCCACGGTCTCGGCCTGCCCGATGACATCGCCGCAAAAATCCTCCATCAAAACGCCGTGCGGCTGCTGGGCCTGTAAAATTCCAAGTCCATGAAACGATACTCAGACATCCGCGAAGAATGCTGCGCCGCCAACAAGAGTCTCCCGACAAGCGGCCTTGTCGACCTCACCTTCGGCAATGTGAGCGTCTGCGACAGGCAGGCCGGCGTGCTTGCCATCAAACCGAGCGGGGTCGATTACTCCGCGCTCACGCCGGGTGACATGGTGATCGTTGACTTTGATGGCAAGGTCGTCGAAGGCACACTCAATCCCTCCTCCGACACCCCCACGCACCGGTGTTTGTTTTTGGCATTTTCCGACATCCGTTCGGTCGTGCACACCCACTCGCGCAAAGCGGTGGCCTTCGCGCAGGCGGCTCGGGAGATTCCCTTGCTCGGCACCACGCATGCCGATTACTTCCGGGGACCGGTCCCGCTGACACGCGCCCTCACACCGGAGGAAATCGCCTCGGCCTATGAATGGGAAACCGGAAAGGTGATTGTCGAACGCTTCGCAAACAGCAACCCAAACGACATCCCGGCCGTGCTGGTCCGCAACCACGGCCCTTTCGCTTGGGGACCTTCGGCGGCAAAGGCTGTAGAAAACGCGCTCGCCCTCGAAATCGTCGCCGACATGGCATTCCACGCCCTGACGCTGGCCCCCGACGCCGCCCCGCCCGCTCTCGCCCTTTCCGAAAAACACTTCCTGCGCAAGCACGGCGCCTCCGCGACTTACGGGCAGAAAACATCCTGAGGGGATCTATCGAGAGCCCAGAGTGCTCACGATGGAGGCGAGGCTACATCGCCTTCCGCTGCCTTGTCGGTATCCGCTGCCTACCGCTTTTCGTGCTTCTATAAAGCAATTCCAGAATTGATACCAAAGTCTCTTTGAAATTCGACTTTTCACAACAAAAGAGGGGCACGGTCGTCTCGACCGTGTAAGGCGATGGCTTGGAATACTCAACGAAGCGCGAGTCAAGCCCGCGCTTCGATCTTTACAGTTTTGGGCTGCCAACTCGAATATCGTCGATGAGATATTTCAATTTTGTGACATCGATGGGGTCTGTAAAATCCAATGCGATCTCTGCCACATCGATAGGGCCATTTAGCCTTTCTCCTGGCAACGGGGAATCTTCAAGAACCTTTTCATCATTAACAAAGACGGAGTATGTATCCGGAGTCTCGGGGTTCCCATCGGTATGGACCGCCACTTTGATAGTCGTCCATTCCGTTAATTCCTTTTCTGTGGATTTGAATTTCAGCCGATTATTCTGAGCACGAGGGGCAATAACATTAGAGCCTTTTTCCCATTGAGGGGAGGTGAAGAACCTGAGAAGCGAACGGCCACCCGGAACCGCCTCACCTACCAACTTGCATCGGAATTGATACTCAAAATTTTGCTTCATAGGAGGAAGCACGATTTTCAGTCGATTTTGTTCGGAGGTTCCATTGCTACGAATTTCAAGAACCTTGTTTGATGGGTTAGTAGGATCTTCGACCACACCCATTCCCGGTGCTTCCGTTCGCGGGTTTATATAAAGGAGGAAATCCTTTGATTTTTGGAGGTCTTTAAAAATATCCTGCTGCTCAAAATCCAGATTGATTGGAAGAGTCAACTCTGCGGATGCAGTGGCTATGGAAAGAATGGCGGCGGCGCATAGTGCGGCTAGGTTGTTTGGCCTCATGGGGTTTTATTTGTTTCTGGTGTAGGGTTGGGATTGGTGGGAAATGGGAAAGACAGGCGCGCGAGGAGTTGGCAAGATTATTGGCCTAAAAGTGCTGCCTCTCTCAATCAACATAGGAAGCGGATGGTTTCGTTGGCAACAAAAAATTACGGGACTTTTGCCAATTGGGCGCGTTTTTCTTGAAGGTTAATTGATACAGTAAAACCATCCACCACTCCCCAGATCTACTACTCTCGGTGGAGACTGGCGACGCAGGCGCGGAACTCTTCGCTCAGCTCGCTGACTGTAAACCGACCGCTTTGCGCCAAATTAATAAATCGTTGTTTCTGTTCAATTGGTAACTCATTTTTCCAAGGCATACTCCCCAGTCTATGTGTAACCCATGTCCTCGGCCAGCTTGTAAGCGATCTCCTCGGTTCATACCGACACAGTTCTATGCCCCGTCCTCCATCCGGCGGAACGCTTCCAAGGGCAGAGCGGCCGAGGGGCCATACCAGCGGCATTCCATGATGCCCAGTTCGGGGTTGATCCATTCGAAAGGTGCCCCGTCCTCGGCGTGCGCGCGGGTGTGTTCGATAAAGTCGTCGGCCAACTGCTCCGCGTCCGGCCGCGACACCTCCGCCACTGCGGCTGCATACCAGCCGACGGGTTGCGGCCAGTAGCCGCCATTTTGGTATTGACCGAATTCGTAGCGTCTTGCAGACGAGTCGTTTTCCCAAACCCACCCGCCCGGTTCCGCGTCGGCCCAAGTCGGCGTGTGTCGCAGGTAGCCGTGTCTGGAGACGCTGCCATCGCGCAGTGCCCGCAGCATGGCCTCGCAGGCGGCGCGGCGGGTATCGCCCTGCAGGACGCCTTCATAAACTGCAAGGCTCGTCGCCCAGACGTCGGGCTGGCGGTTCAACTCGGAGCCGTTATTGAGCCAGCCGTCGGGGCGTTGCAAGAGCCGCGGGATCGAGTCCGCAAGTTGCGCGGCGAGTTTTTCGTAAAAGGCCGCCTGCGCGATGTTTCCGGCCTTTTGGTAAAGCGCCACCAGATCGCGCGCCGCACGAAAGCGCATGCACGAGGGCAGTGCCACCATGCCCATTGGCTTGAGGCCATCATGGAAATTTGCCGCAGCCCAATCGTCGGGGCCATTCCAGCAGAGGCCGGACTCCGCGTCGGTGGTCAGCGAGAGCATCCCTTGGTGCAAGCGCTCGAGCACATCGGGACCTACTCCAACCAGTCGGGCCAAGCGCACGGTCTCATAGACATCGTCCGCCGCGGAGCGGAGTCCGTAGTTACCTATCCCCTGATCGTCGGTTGATGAATAGGTGCCTGGGAAAAAGACTCCGCCCGGCGGGCGATCTGCCGGCCCGAACCCCGAAAGGACGATGTGATCGGGGATCGCCCATGGTTCTACGCGCAGTCCGTGAGCGAGATTGCGCTGCTGGGGCCCGTTCTGATGAGCCAGGATGACAGAGAGCATCCCCCGCAGCTCCGCCTCGGGGATCAAACCGGAGCGCGCCTGCATCACCGCATCGCGTATCCAGAAGGCGGGATATTTGGCGTCGCCGCCGGGGACGTAAAAGACGAAGTCGCCTGATTGCCGCCGGCAACGCGCGAGGACGGTTTCGGTGTGGGAGGTAAGCCAGTTTAGTGATTCGGTGTTTATAGTGGTAAGGGGGGGAGTTTTTGGTTCCGGACCACGCCGTGATGGGGAACATCCGCAAACAGGTGATAGAGCCCGTCGTCGCCACGGATGATCGAGGAATCCCAAACCCAATAACCCGCCATGCGAAAACCGGCCTCGGGGCGCGGTGCTGTAAAATGAATGTCTTCCATGAAGACAGTGGATTATTCGCCGGGTGCCACGCCGACGCCGATGGGATCGGTCGCCAGCCAGAGCAGGTGGTCGCGTTCGTCGCCCATGCCAGGGCGTCCGGTGAAATAGGTGACGGCGGTATCGAGCGAGTAATAGGGGACCAAGGCGACCTCCACCAGCTGGCCGTCCAACTCGCCGCGCACAGTTGCCGTGCGGCGGTCACCATGGAGGAGGCAGGAACTCTGTTCCGGCACCACCTCGCCGAGCCGTTCGCTCAGCATTTTGTTGTCGGCAGGATCAGCGCCCCACACCAGCGGACCACGCATGATGGCGACCTTGTTTTTTTGCAGACGCATGCCACGGACCAACCGCCACGGCATGTCAAAAACCAGATCGACGCGGTCGCCGTATTGCCACTGGCGCTCGATGGTGAGCCAGCCTTTTTGGGGAGCAGCTGCGATGCGCTTGCCGTTGAGGCTCACCGAGACTTCCCGGGCCCAGCCCGGAACCCGCATCGAAAGCGGGAATGTGGCGGCCCGTTCAGGCGTCATCATTATGGAGACGCTGTTCTCGAACGGATAGTCGGTCTGAATCTCCACGCCGACCGCTTGATCACCACAAGGAACCGTGAAACGCCCACTCTCGTAGAGGTCGATGGCGAGGCCCCCTTGATGCGGACGGATAATGAAACCAGGCAGCTCCCCGATGATCCGGCGGTAGTTGCCGGGGCAACAATATGTGTCGCTTTCATACCATGTGCGTTTCCCCTCGCCGGCGGCGTAGTAGCGGATGCGCCGCCCGGAGGTATCGGATGCCGCGAAAAGGGCGTTGTAAATAGCCCTCTCCATCAAATCGCCGAACCACGCCTTGTGGGTTCGCTGCAGCAGGTGAGCGGCCCAGCGGATGAGGTAGGCAGTGGTGCAAGTCTCACCGAGTTTGCCATCCATGCGTTGATCCGAGTGCCAGCACTCCGTGTGGCCACAGGTGCCGCTCACGACCAAACCACCGCCTGCGCGAAGGTAGGAAATCACGGCCTGGGTCGCCTCGGGGAGTTCGCCATCAGCAGTCTCCTCAAGCTGCGCGAGACTCCGCGCAAGGTAGGCGTAAGCATGGCCGCAGACCTCCCCTTGGCGATTTTCCACGATCGGATCAAACCAATCGCCCAGCCCCAGTTCCTCGCGATTGAAAGCCCCGAAAACCGGGTCGCCCGTGGCGCGCGAGAGTGCCTCCATCGCCCGGTCGAGACCGATAGTTGCCAGCGGGTTCCAGATGTAATTCTTTCCCACGTCGCGCCAACGTTCGCCGGAGAGCCTCCCGATCATCCAGCGTGCAAGCCGTTCGGCGGCCCGCAGGGAGGCGGAATCGCCAAACCATTGGGCATTTTCCACCAGGGCCTGGAGGAGGTAGGCCTGCTCGTGGACGTCCCAAACTTTGTAGGTGCGCGAAGCCGGTTCATAGATGCCAAGGTAGCCATCGGCCTCCTGCGTGCTCAAAAGCTCGCTCACAATTTTGCGGCGCAATGCGTCGGCCTCGCTGCCGTGGAGCCGTGCGGCATGAATCAAGCCAGAGAGGGTCTTTCCCAAGCCGACATAACCAGCCTCACTGGTTTTTTTGCGGAAGGGCGCGAGGAAATCCTTTTCCCAATCGAGTTGACTCAGGTTTCCCTCCCATGCGGCGCGGACGCGCTGGCCTATCGCCCCTTCAAGAAATGGTGTCTCCAGTGATTGCATCATTTATCGCCGGGTTCCGATCCGCGTTTGTTTGACGGCCTCGTGGAGTGGGCCAGTCAGATATCCCGGCCCGTGCCGCCGCGCGGTTTGGACTTGGTGGGGTAGTCTGGATTGGGTTTCCGCGTGATGACGACCGCACGCCACCCGATGGCGAATTTCGTCTGCCCAAGCCTCTCCGGATTGCGCCGCGCTGATCCAACGGGATTGCGAAAAAGGGGTATTCATCTATCTGGTTTGGGTGTTGCCTAGTTTAAAAACGGCGAGTTTGCGTTAGCAAGATCGAGTAGATTTTATCACTTCGATTCTTTGAAGTGAATGAGGGATTTTTCCTTCCTGAGGGTCTGGCTCTGGCAGAGTTGGCAAAACGAAGTCCAAGGCACGCTTATCTGGAACACGAATTACTGGCACAGCAGCAAGGTTTATCCGCAGGGTTTGCAGAATCCTTGCCTCGACACGATGAGCTGGAACGATGGCTACGGCACACAAGTCGGCGAGAAACGCCCATGGGCAGCCGGCGATGGACGACTGGTCTATCCGCCCGAGGTCTGCTACGCGAAACTCCTCGAAGTGCCTGCTGCCATTTCCGGTGGCCTCACAACCTACACCAACGATCCCGCTCCCATCACAGCGCGGCGCCACGAACTGGCCAAGGCGATCGAGAAGCTGACAAATACAGAGCGCAGATGATGGGAGTTCATCCCCAGAAAATCCAAGTAGTGCGCTAAGAGAAGGCAAAAAACCACATCATCCAAACTATGGTTGCCACAGGTTTGTCACGCCTGATGACTGCCCATGAACTCCGATAAAAAGAGGGAACGGCCGCCCAAACAGGGTGACAAAAGCAGATTGACAGATTGATTGCTTTAATTGCATATAAGCAAATTCGCTCATTTACTATTATGAAAACCTACCGTCTTAATCGCCTCTTCAACTCTAAATCCGGCCGCTGTTTTGATGTCGCCATCGATCACGGCTTTTTTAACCAACCTGGCTTTCTGACAGGAATCGAGGACATGGCGAAGGCTGTGGAGACAGTTGTTAAAGCCGCTCCGGATGCGGTTCAGCTCACCACCGGGCAGGCACGCCATTTGCAGAAAATCCCGGGCCGTCAAAAGCCTTCGCTCGTTCTCCGCACGGATGTGGCGAATGTCTATGGCCGCGAGTTGCCCGTCGAGGCGCTGAGCGCGATGATCGAGGAGCCGAGTCTTCAGGCCGTTCGACTCGATGCCGCCTGCATGTGCGTGAATCTTTTTCAGATTCCTGGAGCGCCAGGCGTGACGAATCAGTGCATTGAAAACATCTGCGCGCTCAAACTCGAGAGCGACCACTATGGCATGCCCATGATGGTGGAACCGCTCGTCTTCCGCCCGAACAGCGAGGCGGGTGGCTACATGGTTGATGGCGATCTCGTTAAAATCCAACATCTCGTCCGTCAGGCAGTGGAACTCGGGGCGGATGTGATCAAGGCCGATCCGACCGACGATGTTTCGATTTACCACAAAGTCGTCGAAGCCGCTGGAGGCATTCCTGTCCTTGTTCGTGGAGGTGGCAAGGCGCCGGATGCTGAGATTTTGGCCCGCACCGAGGCACTCATCCAACAGGGCGTTTCCGGCATCGTGTATGGCCGCAATGTGGTTCAACACCAGAACCCCGCGGGCATGGTGGCTGCGCTGATGGCTATCGTCCACGACGGGGCAACTGCAACGGAAGCCGCAAAATTTCTTAAGTAAAACATGAGTAACACGACTCGTATCGGAATCATCGGTGGCGGTCTCATGGGCCGAGAGGTCGCCAGCGCCCTCTCCCGCTGGTTTGTTTTGGAAAATTATCCTGCCCACGCGGAACTCACTGCCGTCTGTGATCTGGCGGAGAAACAACGCGAGTGGTTCCGCCGGATTCCTTCGGTGAAACTTCTCACCGCTGACTATCACGAACTACTGGCCAGCCCGGATGTGGATGTCGTCTATGTCGCCGTGCCGCACAACATGCACGAGACGATTTATCTCGATGTGCTCAAAGCCGGAAAAGACCTGCTCGCCGAGAAGCCGTTTGGCATCGACCTGAAAGCCGCCCGTGCGATCGCGGATGCGGCCAAATCCAGCGGTCGTTTTGTGCGTTGCAGCTCGGA
>JBIIUB010000025.1:0-28993 GCA_044340205.1 Terrimicrobiaceae bacterium | reverse complement strand
CCCACCCAGGACCAGGTGCCAAATCCAGCTCGGCAAGCGTGAAAACGCTGAACCGGGAAAGATGAGAGGGATAGTTGCCAATCCGCAGGTGTCCCGTCACTCGTCCACTCTCGTTGAGGAAAGAAAAATCCGAACATGAGCGAACAACAGACATTCTTTTCGAACCTGAAATGCCGGGAGTGCGGTCGACTGTATCCCAAGGAAGCGATTCACATCTGCGAGTTTGATTTCGGCCCCCTAGAAGCCGCTTACGACTACGACCTCATTGCGAAGCACATCAACCGCGAGGTCATTGCCTCGCGTCCGCAGACGATGTGGCGCTACCGCGAGTTGCTACCGATCGATGGCGAGCCCACCGTCGGAGCGCAGGTTGGTTTCACACCGCTCGTCAGGGCCGACCGCCTCGCGAAGCACCTTGGTGTGGAAGAGCTTTACATCAAGAATGACACGGTCAACTACCCCACCCTGTCGTTCAAAGACCGCGTGGTTTCCGTCGCACTCAGCCGCGCCTGCGAGCTCGGTTTCAAAGTCGTCGCCTGCGCCTCCACGGGCAACCTCGCAAACTCCGTGGCCGCCAATGCTGCCGCCGCCGGCCTGACAAGCTATGTCCTCATCCCCGCGAATTTGGAGAAGAGCAAAATCGTCGGATCGCTTGTTTACGGAACACAGGTTATCGGCATCGAAGGCGCCTATGATCAAGTGAACCGCCTTTGCTCTGAGATCGCCGGCAAATACGGCTGGGGCTTTGTGAATGTGAACCTCCGCCCCTACTACGCCGAAGGATCCAAGAGCATGGGCTTCGAAATTGCCGAGCAACTCGGCTGGAAACTCCCACGCCACACCGTCATCCCGATGGCCAGCGGCTCGCTCCTCACCAAGATTCACAAGGCCTACAAGGAATTTATCAAAATCGGCGTCCTCGACGAGCAACCCTTCTCCGTCCATGGCGCACAAGCCAGCGGATGCTCCCCGATCTCTGAGGCCAAGAAGAAAAACAGCGACATCGTCAAACCCGTCTCAAAACCGGACACCATCGTAAAATCACTCGCCATCGGCACGCCAGCGGACGGCTACTACGCCATCCGTAGCATGAACGAAACCGGTGGCAGTGCCGACGATTGCTCGGATGAGGAAGTGATTCGCGGCATCCGCGACCTCGCCGAATACGCCGGCATTTTTGCCGAGACCGCTGGAGGCGTCACGGTCGCCTGCGCGCGCAAGCTCATCGAAAGCGGAAAAATTCCGCGCAACGAGAGCATTGTCCTCTGCATCACCGGCCACGGCCTCAAAACCCAGGAAGCCATCCACGGCCACTGCGGCGAACCCCGAGTCATTAACCCGAGCCTCCGCGAATTCGAAGCCCTCATCGCCAACGACGAGGCGGTCCTACAGGCTCAAAACTAAAACCTCACTTCACGCCACAGCTGAAAACTTCAAACTGAAAACAAATATGCCCATACAAGTCCGCATCCCAGCCCCGCTCCGCAAGCTCACCAATGAGCAAGAACTCGTCCCCGCCACCGGCGCGAATATCGGCGAAGTCCTCACAAACCTCAACACCATCTACCCCGGCCTCTTCGAGCGCATTTGCGACGAGAGCGGCAATGTTCGCCGCTTCGTGAATATCTTCGTCAACGACGAGGACATCCGCTTCCTGGAGGAAAAAGCCACACCTTTGAAGGAAGGCGACGAGATCAGCATCGTTCCAGCCATCGCCGGAGGTTAGTCCTTCGTTTGACCATGAAAACGGGGCGCTCAGCGTGCTTGGCAGCCTGTCTGGCACTCGCGGCGTTTCCTGTCACCGGACTTCCTGCAAGGCCGGACAAGGCCAACGAACTCTATCTCGAAAGCTGTGCCTCCTGCCATGGTTCCAAATTGGAGGGCGGGCTCGGAGGAAACCTCGCCGATGGCTTGTGGAAGCACGGCGGCACGGATACAGAGATCACGCGAGTGATCTCTCAAGGCCTGCCGCACCTCGGCATGCCTGCCTTTGAGAAAACTCTCTCCGCCGAGCAGATTCGTTCGCTCGTGGTTTTTCTGCGGGAAAAGGAAAAGTCCACCAAAACGGAATCCTCGCCACCTCCCCGACCCAAGGAGGGCGGGGCCGTCAAATCCCTCGAGCACGACTACAAGGTTGAAACCGTCATTGCTGGCGGCCTCAAAACGCCATGGAGCCTGGCTTTTCTTCCTGATGGACACCGCCTCGTGACCGAACGCCCAGGCGCATTGCGGATCATCGATGCCGATGAAAACCTTCTACCCGACCCAGTGAAGGAAACTCCGCGCGCAATCGAATTGGGTCAGGGCGGAATGCTGGATGTAGCCGTATCCCCCGACTTCGCGAAGGATGGCTGGATCTACTTGGCTTTTTCAGATCCGCTTGAGGGTGAGAAAATGCGCGCCATGCTCAAGGTCGTGCGCGGCCGCATTCGCGATCATGCATGGACTGACGAGGAGGTCATTTTCCAATCAGCGCCGGATTTTTACACATCCAACGGCGTGCATTTCGGCACGCGAATGGTTTTCGATAGGGGGTATCTCTATTTCATCGTTGGCGAGCGCGGCGGGAAAATGGAAGTGCAAGACATCACCCGCCCGAATGGCAAAATATACCGTGTTTTTCCAGATGGCAGCATCCCGCAGGACAATCCGTTCGCTGCCGACAAAAACGCCATTCCCGGCATCTGGAGCTATGGTCATCGGAATCCACAAGGCCTCGCCATCGACCCGCGCGACCATGCCATCTACGCCACCGAACACGGCCCGCGCGGCGGCGACGAGTTCAACCTTATCCGCAAAGGCGCGAATTATGGCTGGCCGGTCATTTCGCATGGCATGAACTACGACGGCACGCCCCTGACCGGACTCACAGAAAAGGAAGGCATGGAGCAACCACTCGTGCAGTGGACGCCCTCGATCGCCGCTTGCGGCCTGACCTGCTACACAGGCGAAAAATTTCCCAGCTGGAAATACGACTTCTTCGCCGGCGGCCTGCGTGGGGAACTTCACCGCATTCGGGTCCAAGATGGAAAAGTCGTAGCCGATGAGATTTTGCTTTCCGGTCTCGGCCGCATCCGCGATGTCCGCACCGGACCCGATGGCTTCCTTTACATCGTTCTCAACCAACCCGACCGCATCGTGCGGTTAGTGCCGGCGGAGTGAGAACGCTGCGCGGAGCCTTCACTCTCGTGGAGCTGCTCGTTGTCTTGGCCGTGATCGCCATTCTTGCAGCGCTCTCGCTGGGGGGCCTCTCAAAACTCGGAGCCTCCTCCGACCGCTCGAAGGCCATCTCCAACATGCGTCAGATCGGGACAGGCATCACACTTTTCGCCGCTGACAATGATGGCAAGCTCCCCGGCCCGCTCTGGCCTGGCCAGTTGGCCCAATTCGATCCCGCTCGCAACGGACGCCTTGTGCGCGAGTTGGCTCCTTATCTTGGCATTCCCACTCCCACCGCGCCAAAAGTCGAAACCCTCTTCGTCCCGCCCGCCTACCGCAAAGCCGTGAGCACATCGTTTCTCGATTCAGCAAGAACCTATGTGCTGAACATGAGCGTCGCTGATGGCGATCAAATACTCGTTCCATGGGGCAACCTCGCCACCTCTCCATCCAGTCAGCCGCTCAGACTTGCGAGCATCCCGGCACAAACCTGGGGATTCTCCGACGCCGATGCCCTCCATCCCCACGTTGTTGGTAAGCCATGGGCCGCAAACACACCTCAAAAGCCGGTCCATACGCCCAAGCGTCTGGCTTGGTTTTTCAATGGATCCGTCGCTCCGGTGGATGACACCGCGCTGGCACTACCTTAGACGCACCTAAAAAAAGGGTGAAAAATTACTTTTCGGCCGCCATCCTCTAACCATCACAGACATGCAAAATCCCATTTCACGCAAAGGCATCATTCTCGCCGGAGGATCCGGCACGCGGCTCTATCCACTCACCATCGCCGTGAGCAAGCAGCTCATGCCTGTGTATGACAAGCCGATGGTTTACTATCCGCTGTCGGTGCTCATGCTGGCTGGCATTCGCGAGATTTTGCTCATTTCCACGCCGGAGGATTTGCCGCTCTTCCAGCGCTTGCTAGGTGACGGCAGCCAGTTCGGCATTTCGCTGAGCTACGCAGCCCAACCCCGCCCTGAGGGGCTGGCACAGGCATTCCACATTGGCGCTGACTTTGTGGGGAATGCCCCCTCCGCCCTCGTGCTGGGTGACAATATTTTCTACGGGCAAAACTTCGTCGAGGCCATCGAAGCGGCCGATGCACGCCGCGAGGGAGCCACGATCTTCGGCTACCATGTCGCGGAGCCGACTGCCTACGGCGTCGTCGAGTTCGCGCTTGATGGACGCGTCCTCTCGATCGAGGAGAAGCCTGCCAAGCCGAAGTCCAACTTCGCCGTGCCGGGCCTCTATTTCTACGACGACCGGGTGGTCAGCCTCGCCCGCGATTTGAAACCCTCAGCCCGCGGCGAACTCGAGATCACCGACCTGAACCGCCTTTACCTTGAGGAAGGCAAACTCCAAGTCGAACAACTCGGCCGCGGAACCGCTTGGCTCGATACCGGCACGCATGAATCCCTCATGGAAGCCGCCGAATTCGTCAGTGTCATCGAGCGCCGCCAAGGTCTCAAAATCGCCTGCCTCGAGGAAATCGCGCTCCGCAACAAATGGATCGACCAGCCAGGACTGGAAGCCCAGATCGCCCGCCTCGGCAAGTCGAGCTATGGAGCGTATCTGCGCCGACTTTTGAAATAATTCTGAAGGCCAATTTTAGACAGAATTTACAGAATTAACAAAATCAGCAGAAGAGCTTGTGCAAAGGCGAACAGAGCAATCTTTGCCAGATCGGTTTTTTGGATTTAATTCTTTTAATTCGGTTAATTCTGTCAAAAAACATGCCCCTGTTTGCCATCCATAGCCTGCTGCCACTGCTGTTTTTCGCCCTGCTGCTGACCGGTTGCGAATCCGTTTCCTCCACCTCTCAATTTTACCGGCCGAGCACAGCGCGGGTTTTTCCCCCGAAGCCGAAGGATTACGCCGTTCCCATTTTCTCGAAACCGCCCGACAGCCCCTACACTGTGATCGGCAGGCTCTCCTTCACCGCGAACGCCAGTTACGACTTCATGATCCGGGCTATTCAGTATAACGCACGCCTTCATGGTGGAGACGCCGCGATTATGCTCCATGAGGATACCGAGCAACGGCCCTACAACTACTATGTGCCAGGCTATACATCCTATGTGCCAGTGACGACCTATAGCTTCGGCACAGCCAACTCCAGATATTGCGGACCAGGTGGCCCCGGCCGCCGAACGGAATACGGCACCAGCACATCCACAACCTATCTGCCAGCCTTCAATCCCGGCTACATGGGCGTCGGAATGCTCACCCTGCGTTCGATCGACGCATCAATCATCCGCTACAAATAAAATCAGCCAATCTTCGGCTCGCAAATGCCCTGCCGGTGGGCGAGGCTTCCCGCAGGGATGCAGAGTTTGATTCACCATACGGGCGGGTTTCTGCCATTAGCTTCGGCAGGTATGCCGCCGATGTTTTCGCTACTGGCTTTCATGTTGGTGGGCGTGGTCCTCGCCTCCTTGGTGCTGTTGAAACTCCGCCAGTCCCTGCTTGTCGCCTATTTCCTGTGCGGACTCGCTATCGCAAATACCGGCCTTCTCGAGGCGGTGGCAGGTCACCAGGCAAGAGAGGCCGTGGCTTCGATGTCGGAGATCGGAGTCATGCTCCTCCTCTTTGTGCTCGGAATGGAATTCTCGCTCGGCGAGTTGCGACATCTTCGCCGCTATGCGTTCCTTGGCGGTTCGATTCAAGTGGGTGTCACGATGCTGGGAGCAGGACTCGCGGCGAGAATGATATTCGGTTTGGAGTGGCCGATTGTTGCCGTAATCGCCGTGGCGTGCGCCCTGAGTTCAACAGCCATCAGCGTGAAACTCTACCACGACATGGGCGTCTCAGCGAGCTCCGGTGCCCGCTTCGCCCTCGGCGTGGCAATTTTTCAGGACATTTTTATTATCCTTTTTCTTGTGCTCATGCCCGCCCTTTTCGTGGCCGGAGGCGAGGGAAAAACCATGGGGCCGATGCTGGCACTGACACTCGGCAAGGGCGCCGCATTTATTGCACTGGCCATCATCCTTGCACGCTATGTCATTCCAAGGCTCCTGCGCGCCGTAGCAGACACGCGCAGTCGCGAGCTTTTCACCCTCACTGTGGCAGGACTCTGCATTGGCGTGGCATTCCTCGCCGCGTTGATGGATCTGAGTCTTGTTCTCGGAGCCTTTGTCGCGGGACTCGCTGTGAGCGAGTGCATCTACAAGCACCGCATCCTCTCGGATATCGCGCCGATCAAGGATTTGTTCCTCACGATATTCTTTGTCTCGGTCGGCCTGGGAATCGATCTCCGCGAGGCCATTTCTTCCTGGCAACTGATTTTGGCCCTGACCGCCGGGATCATCCTCGGGAAAGCCCTGTTGATCGGACTCATAGCCCGCATGATCGGGCTAAGTTGGCGGGCAGCGGTTTCTGCAGGGATCGGGCTTGGCAGCGCGGGGGAATTCTCCCTTGTGCTCCTGACAAAAACCTCCGATTTCACGGCATGGCCCAGCGCGGTGAGCGATCCACTCACTGCAGCCATGGCCCTGTCGATGGCCATGGTTCCTGTGCTCATGCGTTTCGCCCAACCGCTTGGCAACTGGCTCGACGCACACACACCCCGCCTGCCAGGCCGCGCTGCCGCATCGCTACCTCCCACCGAGCGGGTGCGTGGACTGACCAACCATGCGATCATCTGCGGATACGGCCCCGTGGGACGCGGACTCTGCTCATCCCTCGCCGATGAAGGCATTCCATCCCTCGTCATCGACCTCAACGCGGAAGCGATCCGCGAACTTCACAGCGATGGAAAAGCCGCCTTGTTCGCCGATGCCCGCCAACCCGAAGTCTGGGACCTCTGTTGCGTCGATCAAGCGCGCCTCGTCGCATTCACCTTCCCCGCCACGCCGGAAATCGCAGCAGCTATCCAATTCGCAAGAGAACGGAATCCTTCCATCACCATCCTCGCCCGCACGAAATTCAGCAACGAAGCCGAAAAACTCCGCAACGCCGGAGCCGACCTCGTCATCCTCGACGAAGCCGAAAGCGGCCGCGCCGTCACCCGCGAAGCCCTCGCCTCCTTCAATCTCACACCCAAATCCTAAAAAAGCCAGTCCCCAAGGCCCTCAGCGGGCGACCAAAAATTTGGACGATCGTCCAAATTTTTGGTTCGAGCGGTGCACCGCAGCTTGTTTGTTTTTTCAGGAAACGCCAGCGACACGGAATCCAGCGCCTTCAAAATAGGCACGCACCTTGGGAGCATTGTCGCCTTGGAGTTCGATCTCGCGCCCTCGGACTGTGCCTCCGCAGCCACAGGCCTGGCGGGCCTTGCGGGCAAAGTCCTCGATTTCTGCATCTGAGATGCGGAGCTCGAAATCAGACACCACCACGACGGTTTTTCCGCCGCGTTGAGCTTTCTCGCGACGCAGCACGATGCGGCCCATTTTTGTTGGCGCAGCGGCAGGCGTCTCGCGCTCGGGTTGCGGCGGCGCATCAGGGAGCCCTTCCAATTGCAGTGCGGCAAAGGGCGATTGGAACGCAGCCTGCTGCCCGGATGTGTCGATACGCGTTTTTTTCACGGATCGTCCTCTCCTCAGGGCGCGAAGAATGGAGGCAAAAGGTAGATGCGGCCAGGCTCGAGGGCGAATTTTTTGCCCGGCAGGCCTATCTCGACCTTTGCAGATGCAGACTCGCCAAACAGCCGCAGGAAGCGGTCGAAACTGTAGGTCCGCACATAACGGACCACCTCGGCGCCAGGAGCCTTGCCGAGCGTGCGGGCCTTTTCGTAGGCGTCTTCGATGTAGCCCAACTCGTCCACCAACTTCGCGGCATAGGCATCCGTGCCGCTAAGAATGCGGCCATCGGCAGGACCATTTCGCAGCGTGGAGGCATCCAACTTGCGCGCGGAGGCGACTATGCCGAGGAATCGCTCATAGCTTTGCATGACGAGCCCCTGCACATACTCCTTCTCCTCTTTGCTCATCTCACGCGCCCCGTTGAGCATGTCCTTGAACTTTCCGCTTTTGAAAACCACCGACTCGAGGCCGATTTTTCCAAAGAGGTCGCGGTAGTTCAGCGTCGAAATAATGACGCCGATACTCCCGGTGAAAGTCGTGTCGTTGCACATGATCCAATCCGCTCCGCAGGCCGTGTAATAAGCTCCCGAGGCCCCGATCGAGTTGAAATAGGCGATCACCGGCTTCTCCTCAGGAAAGTTCCGCAACGCATCGTAGAGGACATCCGAGGCCGTTATCTCACCGCCGGGCGAGTCCATTTCAACAATGACCGCCTTCACATGATGATCCGCCGCAGCCTGCTCCAATGCGGCCTTGAAATCCTCCACCATCGAATCCCCCAGACTCCCGCTCATTCCAAAGCCGATAACCCCATCCAACGGAATGACGGCCACCTTTGAATGCGAATCCGACCCCTCGGAAAGCACCTCCTCATCATACTCTTTCTCGGGCAGAACCTTCACCCCCGCCATCGCCGATGCCCCCTTGGTTCCAATCAAAGCCAGCAAAAGCAAATTCACAAACATGCTCGCACAGACAGCCACGAGCAAAAAAGCCACAAGACACCCGGATTTTTTCATCGGCGCGAACCTGACGAAAACTCCTCTACAAGCCAAGAAAGATGAGAGCCCGAAATCGGGACTCTTCTTGCACTTTTTATCATTTATTCAACGAATGCAGAGGACCTGAGCTTTCACACAATCGGGTGAAAGCTGGAGCAAACTGCAGACGGCTTTGCGATAAACTTCCATTTGCCCTGCATATCGTTCCTCAATTTCAGCGGGGCTGCCATGGTCGGTTTTGAAGTCGTAGATGATTGCCGAATCGGGGACACCATTTTTGGAACGATGGACTACCACTCGATCGAAGACGCCGCTGACCCATTGACCTTCGAGCATGACATCAAAAGCCCGCTCGCACCAAAGGTCGGTTTGGCTTTGCGGCTTGGTGAAGACCTCTTTAGCGATCGATTTTTCCAAAAATCCGCGCACCAAGTCGGCCGCTTCGCGCGAAAGTAAATCCATCTGCAATACAGTGGATTCCAGCCATTCAATACCAGCAAGCCCCTCGTGCACCTCGGTTCCAAGTTCGGCGGCATCGATAGAAATGCCAGCGGAGCCCGACCCCGTTGTGGATTCGGCTTTGAACGAGGAGGGCGATGCCGGCTTGGGAGTTCCATGGAGTGGAGCGCGGAATGGAATATGCACGCTAGCACCTACTTGTTCGGGTGCTCTTGATTGATAGGCTTTAAACCAATCGACATCCCCGAATTGGACAGGGGCCGTCCCAAACTGAAGGGCCAGATGGCGTGCGAAATTTTTTGCCTTCGTGTTTTCACCCAACTCATTTGTCACGACATAGAGGGCTTTTTTGGCGCGAGTGAGCGCGACATAGGCCGTGCAAATTTCGCCGTATCTGTCATCCGCCTCTTGAATTTCGATTTGCTTTCGGAGGACATCATCCTGCTCGGCAAAATCCTTGGCGGGTAGAAGAGCTCCCCATTTTACTTCACGGGCGGAGGGACCGAGCGCGAGCTTGGAGCCATCATTGCCACCGCTTTTTTTGTCGAGTCCGCTGACGATGACCATGTCGAACCCAAGCCCCTTGGATTGGTGGACCGTCATGATGCGCACAACATCGATGGCTTCATTTTCCTGGGTCTGGCGATTTTCGATGAAGCGGAGAAAATCGGGTATTCCATCTGAGGATTTGCGGCAGGCATCGAATTCCTCGGCGGCCAGAAGGAATGCGGCGGCGCGTTCTTTTAAAAATGGCTCGGCTTCGAGATCGGTCGACTCGATCCATTGTCGGATTGTCGCGGCAAATCCAGATTGGGCTAAGCTTGCCAAGGCTTGGTTGCGGAAATTCCAATCACCAATACTCCATGCGGCCAATGCAGGATAACCTTGGGCCACAGCGAGAGAGAGTTTGTCGTCAGGCGATGCCATCACTCGCAGGGCGGCCATAAGGGCGGCACCCAGCGGATTGTCCACACAGGGATTGGTTCTTCCCTCAACCGCAACAGGAATTCCTTTCGACTGCAAAAGCGCGGCCAGCGAAGCAACTCCGTTGTTATCGCGCTTCAGAACGGCACACGAAAGCCCTCGCTCCCAAGCTCGGGTGGCTTGCAAGATTTCCAGCGCTTTTCGATCCTGCGCATCGCCCTGCTCCTCGTCCTCACCATCATTTTTAGGCACCGAAACCCACTCGGCATAGCCTTTGATGTCGCGGGTTTTTGGAGAGGCAGTATGATTGGACCAAGCGCTCGCCCACTTCTCAGCGGCGGCTACGGGGATTTCGAGGATGCTTTGAAGTGGGTCGAGGTCGCCGAAGACCTTGTTCACAAAATCAAGGATAGCATTGCACGAGCGCCAGGATTCCGTGAGGGGTCGGGCATCCTCAATGGCTGGAGTGTAGGCATCAAATATCTCAAAGAATAAATCGGGGTCTCCGCCTCGCCAGGAGTAGATGGCCTGCTTGGTATCGCCGACGTAGAAAAAGCTGCGCGCCTGGCCCGGATCCATGACCACCTCGTCGATGAAGGTTTTCAGGATTTTCCACTGCGGGCGGCTGGTATCTTGAAACTCATCGAGCAGCCAGTGCTCGAATGTCTGGTCGATGCGGTATCCCGCCGATGCGTTCCAGTCGACATTCGCGGAGTTCCGAGCCAATGAATCCGTGATATCCGCGAAGGTCACCAATCCCGTCGAGCGGACGAGCCGGGCGTAAAAATCCTCGAATTTTTGCATCAAGAAATGGAGCGAGCGGCTGCGCTGGAGTAGGGATTCAAACTCGGGCTTGAGCGCGGCATGGAGAAGATCCAGACGGGCTGCCCTGACCCGTGTATTCAGATTTAGCCATCCCTCTTTTTTGGGGGTAATCCGCAAGCTTCCGGATGTTGGTTCCGCACAGAGGCGTCCTTTAACAAAGTTTGATATTTCCCGATTCCAAGTCCCGCCCGAATCGAAGCTGCGCAGGGATTCCAAGTTGGCACGAAGAATTTTTTCCGCCTCATCCGAGAAGTCCTCGTGTGTTTCCAAAACAGCCTGGAGAAACGCATCAGCGGCGGGAGAAACCTTTCCTGCATTTAAAATGTCGCACCCTACATCCCAAATGGCGGAGGCATCGCCCCAAGTGACATTATCCGGTGTGGCGAGGAATTTCCCGTGGAGGTTTTTTGATTCCCGCAGAAGGCTTTCAAAAACATCGCGCTCACCATGAGTCCGGTTGATGCGGCGGAGGAGATCGATGAAATCGGAGAGGGAGGCGCTGGACTCTGTTTCGAAAAGAGCGGCCAGCGTTCGCTCACGGGCGGCTTGGATTTCAGACTCCCCCGCCATGGCGAAGTCCTCGGCCAAACCCGACTCGAGTGGAAAAGCGCGCGCAATACGGGCGAAGAGACTGTCGATTGTCCCCATGCCGAGGCAACCGATCTGCGAGGCAAGCTTGCCCAGAAGGAAGCGACAACGAACCGCATCGAGATCTTTCAGATGTTCTTTGGTCTGGAGTTCGGCGAGTTTTTTGGGATCCAACGCCGCCTCGGCGAGACGCTGGAATACGGCGCAGAGGAATTCTCCAGCGGATTTGCGGGTGAATGTGAGGGCGGCAATTTTGCGGGGTTCCACCCCTCGGGCGAGGAGTTGGATCATACGCGTGGTGAGCGCATAAGTTTTGCCGCTGCCGGCATTGGCGATCAGTCGTTCGTTTCTCATTTGTCGCCCTCCAGAAAAGCGATCGTCTCGGGCGCAAAGCAGGCCTCGAGTTTTCCATTCAGGAAGAGCGGCTCGAAGGTATCGTCCCACGAGGTTTTCAAAGGCTGCGGCGGCCAAAAAACACCCTTGTGGACGAGTCCGGCTATCGCATTTGCGCAATTCAGCGCAGAGTCCATGACATCACTATTAAGCTCGATAAATTCGTGCACAGCCGTTTCGGCGGGATCGGCCGAAAGCGTGAAATAGGCGGTGATAATTGGCGCATCGCCAATCTCGGCCCCATGCCAATGGCGCAAGATTTTGGAATAAAGCGGAAGCTGCAGATCAGCCCAGCGCTTGGTTACAGGGCCCTTGGCCCCGTTGTAATTAACCTCCGCCTCAGGCAACCATTCGAGTGTCATTCGCGGACCGAAGTGTTTCTTTGCGGGAGAAATCGCCTTGGGGTGGGTTTTATAATCCAAAACCCGCCAAGCACCGGTCTGCTCGTTTTTCTCGATGCGATCGATTTTTCCCGAAAGTTTGAGAGGGCCTATGGAAAGAGGATTCCCCCCATTTGCCTCAAGCTTGCGCTCAGTCGAAACGATCCGCCACCCTGCGGCGACCTGTTCAGCCTGAACCCGCGAGAACGCCCGCAGTCGGAGCTTCGCAGCTTCGATTTGAATGCGCACGGCAGGAGACGGAGAAGGCCCGAACATTCGCATGGCCGAGGCATTGAGATGCTCGAGGACCAGGTGCTCAATCGCAGCTGGGTTGGCCTCTTCAGGGGTTTCCTGGCCAAACTTTTCAAGCGCTTCGTGAATGAGAATACCAAAGTCTTTGGCATCCATCTCACGGGCGTCCGGAATGAACGCATCGAGCCATAGAACCTTCTTGAGATAGAAACGGAAGGGGCACGCGAGATAATCGGAAAAATCCGTCGGGCTCATCTTCACAACTTTCTGTCGCATGCTCACCGGCAGGCTCCATGTCCAATTATTTTGCCGCTGCGCACGCGCCCCGCCGCGCGGCAGTTCACCGAAGAGCTCCAGCGCACGGCCAGGAAGCAATTCTTCGCCGCAGCGCAAGAAGAGACGGGAAGGCAAGGCCGGACTCCCCTCGGCATCGAAACGGCTAAAGGATCCGAGAAAATCCTCCGCAAGTCGCGTGATCAACAGGCACTGGAATAAATAAGCGTCGCGGGCAAATCGCGCCGCGTTGTTTGCAAGCCCCAGCGGACTTCGTTTGGAATCCGGGAGAAAAGGATGTCCATTCACTGAAGAAGGCAGGCAGCCTTCCACACAGCCACATAAAGCCAAGCGGCCGGCTTCAATCCAAGGCGCCTCGAGCCAACCGGACAACTCCACATCGCCTGGATTCGAGGAATCAAAGAGAGGCGTGGATTTCAACGCGCGGGCAAATGCATTTTCGATACCCTCCCCTCCATCACTGTAAAGGGGCGAAGACTTGATGGTCTTGTAAAGGCTCTCAACTTTTTGCGCGGCCTCGAGCCCCTCCCCTCCTGCCCTCCACGCCTTGGCAAGCAAGCCAGGCACTGTCACGGGTAGGAGCGATTTCACCAATTCCACAAAAACCCTCAACAGCACACGGGGTTTTAATTTTTCTTTTTCAGGATCAAAATCCACATCTGCGAAAGCTTCTGCTTGAGGCAGGTCGGACAGAATAACCTCCCCAATCAAATAATCGCATATCGCAAGAGCCTCGTCGGTTTTGAGATTCGAATCACTCCGCAAGACACGACTGAAGTGCGGCAACTCCAACAAACGGCGCAGAACACGCAAGTCGCCAGAGGACTGAAAACGCCCCCACTCCAGTGCAATGACGCCCGCCTCGGTAAGATCCAGTCGGCCGCCATCCGGCAGGAAGGCCGCGCCTCCACGCGACTCCACCTCACTGCGAAAAGTGCTTCCGAGGTCGGGATCGGCAAGAACCACAGCATAGTCGCCAGTTTTTTTTGATAACATGGCGAAATCCATCGCTTGCCGCGCCTCGTCCTCCGGCGAACGAGCGACACCGATCTGACTGGAGTCCACCGCCAAATGGCATTCCGCCCATTCCTGCGAATCCGGCCGACCCCAGGCATCAAAACCCCCGCTTAACTCACCCGGCAACCAAACCAACACTTCGACTTTCACCCCGAGTTTTTCCAGCGCCTCGGCGTAGCGCTGTGCAACCAAAGGCAGATCAGGAATGCAAGCGATGACCAATCGGTCTACACCCAGAGCGCGCGAGGGATTTGCGATTTCCGCGAAGCGGGCCTCATTGGGATCAGTGAGGTCAAAATCCCTCAAAACCGCGAGATAACAATCGTAAACCCGCCCAAGCACCACCCATCGCTCTGCATCCTCACCGCAAATAGTCCTCAAGGACCCGCTCACGGGACTCAACCCCGCCTCGGCCAACAAATCACAGAGGTCGCACAA
The DNA here is from genome assembly GCA_044340205.1 of Terrimicrobiaceae bacterium. Classification (GTDB taxonomy): domain Bacteria; phylum Verrucomicrobiota; class Verrucomicrobiia; order Chthoniobacterales; family Terrimicrobiaceae; genus UBA967. The sequence goes on along the minus strand of JBIIUB010000025.1, from coordinate 14,743 downwards.
CACGCCGCCACTTTTCAGGCGGGCCGCATCGGTATCCAATCTGGCATCCGAAAAAAGCGGCTCCAGAAATTGACTGTCCAATTTTTTTAAAGCCAGCGCCCACGCCCCCTCGCGCTCAAACCTCTCCGCGATCCGCCCCTTGTCAGGTAGCAACGCCCGCATCGGCTGGGTGAAACGCGGCGATAGCACGCCCCGCTCCGCCAAAGCACGCCGAATCCTCCGCCCCGCCCCTGCCGTCGGAATCCACACCTCGACCCGGCTCAAATCGAAGCATCTGTCCTTGAGCAAAACTTCTGCCACTTGCGAAGCCAACGGGTCTGACTTTCTCAAAAAAATCATTTTATATTAATGGTTGTTAGTATTTAGACTTTAGGTGGCAGCGGTAGCGTTTACTTGATCATGCATCCACTGGTGAACGAGAGAGGCGACTTTGGATGGTTCGCTCCAACCTCGTGCTACTGCGATGAGGTGATTTTCCAGTTTTTCCAAACTTCCATAAATCCGGTTCACTGTTGGCGCCTTCACCACCCGACCGAACCATTCCGCAGGATTGAGCTCCGGGCAGTATGGCGGAAGCGGCAGCACACGGATGTTGACTGGAATCCATCCGTCCTCCTGCTTCATGTGGAACCCGGCTTGGTCCGTCACAACCACATGCAAGGAGTCAGGATCGTTCTTGGTAATCTGCTTTAAAAACACCGCATGCACATCTTGATTGATGCTCGGGGTAAACAGCAATTCCACCCGATGCGCTCCATCAACCTCGAGCCCCTCGTGAGCGCTTCGTGCAGATATCCCCACTGGTATGTTGTTTTGTAGGGTGCATGAACCCTCACCCCTTTTCTCGCCCACACCCTACGGATGACCGGCAAGAGTCCGTAGAGGTGCTCATCCAAAACCCAGATTCTAACTGGTTGGGAAGGATTTTCTCCTACAACCTCACTGATCCGCTCCCTCATGGTTGCCCGAAGCTCTGCGGCCGCCTTCGTGTCTTTCTTCGCATGGCTTTTGCGTGGAACTTTCAACTTGCCTCCCAAGCGCTTGATGAGTTGGCGCACACCGCTTTCGGTTAGTGTCTTTCGTGTCCGCTTCTTGATCCAAGACTGCGCGTCGCGCGCTTGGCGAAACTTTCCCTCCTCGAGACGATTGAGGAATTCCTCGGCCAGAGCACCTCTAACCGCCGGTTTCCGCGCTCCCGCCCACTTGCGCTCAAGCAAACCATCAACCCCTTTTTCAACCACCGTGTCGCGGTAGGTGAAAACTGTTTGGCGACTCACTCCAACAATTTTCATGATTTCCTCCACCGTGTGTTCATGCTGTGCAATCAAGCGCACCACCAGCAAGCGCTTGCGCGCCCAATCCGCCTGAGGCTTGGCCCAGGCATCTTCGATTTGCTCAACGATTTCTTGTCCAAGTTTCGGAAGTGTTCTCATGCCGAGCACGAGACTCTTACCAAATCGCTAATCTGTAAAGTCAAAAAGCTATTAGGCCTTGGTATAAGAGATAAAAAGCGGTGGTTGGAGTAGGTCAATAAACCTACACCTCGGCCTTGCCTGTTGATACAGGCAGAGGGCGCTATCATGTGCAATGTGATGACTGCGCTCCAGTAACTCCTCTTGGGCAATTGGTGTTCCTCGCGCAGTTTCTGCATGCCGGTGTGAGATGGGAGGATTTTTGCAAAGAGGCGCCATTTGGATTCACAAGCCCGAATGCTCCAACTCCTGAGGATGTGCTCGGTTCGTAGGCATTTTCGATTTTGTGTGGTCACACGCGCTATGCTCATGTCAACGCGCTGCGATTTGATGCGATCAATGTAAGCGTTGCTTGGCATGAAAAAAGTCGTCAGTGAAAATAGTGTCCGCGCAATCTCAAGCGAGACCACAAGCTGGCATGTCGCCGACCTCACCCCGGAAAAGTGGGTGGACAAGAAGCTCTCGCTGAAAAAGGCGGCGTAGATGCTATAAGTGTCGTGGCATTCGCCTACGACATTTACACCAATCCCTCAAATGACAACGGGGTGCTCCGCACAACGCTTACGTGGAACGGCGTTCGTTGATCGCTGAGGTTAGGGCGCGGATGCCTTTCACGGTCGAGACGACCGTGCTCCCCTCTTTCGCGCGGCAGCGCGGATCGTGAATCTGGGAGGGTTCATCGTCTCGCATGACCCATTTTTCAGACGCGCAGCGGCGTTTCTGCATGCTCTGCGAAGGGGCGCGGGGTGATGGGGAACAGGCGTTGTGATTGCGGCGCTGTTCAGTCTTGGGTCAAGCCGGAGGTTGACCCTCCAAAGGCAGGCGAGCTGCCGAGCGGCTCGTGAATCTGGGAGGGTCATCGTCTCGCATGACCCATTTTTCAGCCGCGTAGCGGCGTTTCTGCATGCTCTGCGAAGGGGTGCGGGGTTATGGGGAACGGGCGTTGTGATTGCGGCGCGGTTCAGTCTTGGGTCAAGCCAACCGAAGCCCCGGGGGCGGGGAGGAGGAAGCACATCGCAGATGGCCCGCAGGGCGCAGCGAGCAGGGGCGCGAGCAAGGCAAAGGTTGACCCTCCAAACAGATGAGCGCGCGTGTGGGGGCAGGCTTTTTCGATTGGTTTTTACGGGCGGTAAGTGCGGACGGAGCCGCTGACGGGGTCGATTTGGATGGTGGCGAAGTTGGCAGGGAGCGTGGATGCTGTGGCGCCAGCTGTCGCAGCGTGGAGGGTGAGAAACCACTTGTCGGCCGATGAAAGACTCGTGGAGCCATCGGGGCGGAATTGGAAGGCTTTGGCGGTGTAGGTAGTGCCAACGCCGGGCAGGCTGATCTGGGGGTCGGTTGCTGGCCAGGATGATTTATTGGGCAGGTCGAGCAGACTCGAATTGGCAGCGGACTCGTTTATAAGCACTGTGGCGGGCAGTTTGGTGAGGCGGCCGATGGGGGTGGCTGCACCGTCATCTGAGATCAAGAAAGATTGCAGGGCGCAGAAGGTTTGGGTGGTGCCGATGTCGTCTGGATTGTCGAACTTGTAGAAGCGGACTTCGACGCGGCGGTTGCGGGCAATGGCGGTCTGGCGGGCGGAGGCGAGTTGCTGCTGCACCATCTGCTCGGCACGATTCATTTCATTTCCGCGCAAAACACTGCTCATGGCTGGCACGACCAGTGCCGACATGACGCCGATAATCGCAATGACCACTAATAACTCAATGAGCGAAAATGCTCTCGGAGCACGCATGGTTGAATGGGACAAATTGGGCAACATGGGCTGGATCAAGGGGCAAACCTGCGGGTCTGAATGACGCGAAAGCGGTAGTATGTGTCGATGTTGTAACGCACCAATGGGTCTGGATATTTTGTGAAGTTGCCACCTGTATTGGTGGCGAAATCAGGGAGATCGCCATTGTTCGGATCAATGTAGCGCTCGATGAGCGTGGAGCCTCGATACTCGCTCGCGACGATGTCCCGCCCCTCGACCCATTGATCCGCTGGCGTCGCGGGGCTTTTCTTGAGCACCTGAACCCGGAAGTGGACGGTGAAGCTGTTGGATTTGGTGGTGAGCTTAGGATAGATGCGGGTGTAGGGGCGTTCTTTGCTGTTGTCGCCGGTAAGGGTGTAGCCGGTCCACCATGAGGCCATACTTGAGTAGTTGGCTCCAACCGGCACCAACGGAATCGAGCAGATCTCCGCCGGCGATCGGAAGATGTCGCCGCTGGCAAAACGATCCTCAAAGCCTTTGAGAAGCTCTGTAGCATTATTGCTGAAGTTCAGTGGCCAACGGCTGTTTCTATTGATGCTTGAAGTGGTGCCGCCTGTCTTGCGGTTTTGGGCGTTAATCTGGCTATTCGGTATGGCAGTGAGCCATTCGGTGTGCAGCGCCGCTTGGACGGCGGTGGAGCGCTTGATGTAGGTGAAGGGCAGGATCTGGTAGTTCATGTTCACACGGCCGGCGGTGGAGAGAGGCTCGCTGATGGCATAGGGTTCGACCACCGGCATGTTGAAAAGATCGAGCAGCAAACAATCAGCTACTTGGTTCGTAGGAGTGGGAGCTTGATTACCAAATCCAAGCCCCCGATGGCTCGCACTCGTCAAGGCCGCCGGGCGGAAGAGCAGCGTCTGCCACGGCGTCTGGCTACGGACGCCCGTCGGCAGCGAACCCATAATACCCGCCGAGGGAACCAGTCGATTGGGAGAAAAGAAACCCTGGGACAACACCTGCGGGGCTCCCGAACCGTCCAGGTAGGGGATGGAAAATCTCTGAACGGGATCGCTTGGATAATAGAACGAAAAAAGCCGGGCGTTCCCCTCGTCGGCAAAGCCGATGTAGGGGCCATCGCCAGCCGCCCCGTAACCATTGTCGAAGTCGCCGGTCACCGCAGCTGCCATTGTGGGCCCATAGGTGGAGGTGCCGTGCTGGGTGGCGTCTCCGTTGACCCAAGTAAAACCAGCACTGAACCCATCGAGGGGCAGTGTTCGTGAGCTATCTAGCCGGCTTGCGTTGCTGGCTGTGTTAGGATTAAAGGAGTTAATCGCATCCACTGGAAAATTGATAAATGTGGAGTCTGTTGTGTTGTAGTAGTTCTGCGCGGGGAAAGTTGCACCCAGCATGGTGTATGGAAATTCTTGGAGAAAATTGTGTCGCACCCTGATAGTGGAATTCCCGTAGTCATTGACCGGGCTGAATGCGCTGCTTGGAACATTCGGATTGGCAGCAACGAGCCGGAAATCGCCGTGAGTCACCCCGACGCTTCGAACCGCATCCTGCGGTCTGAAGTTATAAGGAAGAAAGCTGAACCGTCCGGTTGTAGCGTTACCCCAAGTCCCCGCCCACTTGGCATGCCCATTAAAGTGTATGGTAGGGTTTATAGTGGTATCCTTAGGGAAAGGCAGGGTGGCAGCGGGCAGATTGATATTGATGACTTGATGGACATAGGTGGAAGCACCGGGGCCCATGACTTCGATGGTGACACTTCCCCCGCTGAAATAGAGGGTGCGGGTGTCGGGAGTGGGAGGAGTGGGAGGAGGGGGAGGAGGGGGAGGAGGGGGAAATCCACCCGGCGGATTGGATGATGTGACGTTGTTTGTGAGAGCAAGGTTAGCGATACTCGTCACCGACCACCGACCACCGTGCGGACGACCATTACCTCCTAGACCGATATTGGTCGCGGGGTCGGTATTGAAAATTGGTCGAGTCACCATGGAATTTTCGCCCCATCGCAAACCGGATAATCCACTGACCCTGTATTTCATACCACTAGCGGGGCTGGGATGACCATGGGAGGCAACAAACGACTCCAGCAACAGGCGGGCGCAAAGAGTAACACCTGTCGTAGCATTACCCGTAGTCTCATTTCCATTAAACCAAAATATCATCCCCGCCTTTGTTACTGTAGGAAACCTGCCGAAACCACGCGTGTTGTCGGCACCCACCGTCGGCATGATCATGCCGTTGGGGGCGTAATAGAGTGCCGGAGTGGCGGTCGTAGTCGTCTGGTTTGAGGTGTCTTGGGTGTTGATGCAGCGGATGTAGTCGAAGATCTGGGTGGTGATTTGCTCCGACTCTCCGGGGGCGAAGGAATTATATTTTCCCAAGATACCAGAAGACCCTCCAAAGCCGGGCACGGCCTTGGTCGTGAGGTTGCGCAGATAACTTAAAAGCTGTTGATTGCGGGGGATATTGTAGTCGACTGTCGCGCTGTTAGGATCGGTGCGGGTGAAGTAGTAGGAGTTGTTACTGCCAATGGCTTTATTTGGCCCCACAGTTCCGCAGAAGGCGATGAGCTTGTCGTAGGCGGTCTGCTTGGATGCTTGCGTGTTGATCGGCCACATCACCATGCGGGGGGTATTGAAGAGGGTGACCTCTGGGGCACGGCTGGAAGCGGTGAGGAAAAAGCCCGAACGCCTCAAATCCTGGGCCGTGAGAGTGGCATTTGCCGTGGAGCGATCGGGATTGAGGAAAAGCAACTCATCCACGGAAGCGTAAAGGCGATCCGGGTCGGGGATGAGCTTGTAGGCAGTCTGAGTAGTAGTGATGCTTCCACTATCCGCCACAAAGCCCCCCCCTCTCGAACCACCGGTCGCAAGGCGCGGAGCAAGGGCCTCGATTGAATCCCGAGTGGTCAGACTCGGCAGTGCTGCTGAAAGCGAAATGGTCGCCGGGTGGCCGGGGTAGCGCTGGAACTCCCCCTGCCATGGCTGGCTGATGGCGAGGTTCACATCCTGCGGTGAGGCTATGATGGGCGTATCCCAGTAATTGGCAGGATTCGTAGTCGTAAGGGATCCGCCCCAGCTGGTGTTCACGGTGGTGTTTGCGCTGTTCCACGGCGCACCTGAGGCGGTGTTGATGTTTACCTTGCTCGTTTCGTCGTCTGTCCAGAACGCGACGCGGCCGACGATGGGGTTGCTGGCGGAGGCGCCGGTGACGGTTACAGTGGTTCCGTTGCCTGTGGCTGTGGCAGCTGCCAGCGTGCCATCCTTGAGCATGTAGAGCCAACGGGTGGGCATGGGTGCCGAGTTGGTCGTCCCAGTCGTCGGGGCACCGGTGATAGTGAAGCCTTTGACCGCATTTGCTCCAGTCTGTGCAGTTGGATCCACGATCGGATAAACATCGGAATTATTAGCATCCTTCACCGGTGCATTGAGATCGGTAAAGAGTGCGGTTTGCGAGGCCCAGGCTGCAGGCGAGTCATCTGCGATTAGTGTGTTCATTTCGGCAGAGGTCGTAATTCCGGGAACAACCATTTTATTGGACGAATAAAGTTTGAATATCTGTGAAGGCGCACCTGCACTGGTGTAAGTGCGAATGGCCCCCGGCTGGGAAGCCCAAGCAAGCTGATTGGTGGAATTTCCGCCCTTGGTGGCTTCCACGATCTGACCCATAACGAGGTTGACGGCGGAGTCGGCGAGTTGCTTGGCGCGGGCGTCGTTGCTGGAAACAGCCGAGCTGCCGGCGTCACTCGTCACGGTGCTGAAAAAAGCGACGACAAGACCTGCCAAGAGCACCAAGACGGCCAAGACGATAACCAAGGCCATGCCTTTTTGGGAATGTGAGATGGGGGCTGGTTCGACAAGTGGTTTCTTGGGGTTCATAGTCAGTTGCGGCTCCATTTCGCGCCTTGGATCGACACATTGGCTGTGAAGATGCGGTAGTTGATTTTTCTATCGTTAAGATTCGTGCGCAAAGTCGCGAGATTGGCGTCGTATTTGGAAGTCTCGGTAAAAAAACCAGTGAGCCCAAAGTCTGGCGGCGTGGCTCCGGTATCCAAACGCCGTGCAGAGACCTCGTCGATGGCAACCATGGTGACTTCGATGTAGGGCGGAAGTTGGTTCCTGATGTTTGCGACACTCCCTGCAGTGTCGTAAGTATAGTTCGTGGTGAGATCGGAAGGAGTGCTGGCAGGATCGAGTGGGCGGAAAATGAGGGCGACGATGTTCTCCGCAAGGACGCGGGAGGAACGGTTAGGTTTATCCAACGCATCGGTAAACCATGTTCTGCCTGTGTAGGTTTTGCTGGCCGTGCTGTTGCCGGTGTATTTGTAGAGGCTCAAGCTCTCGGAGGGCTCCATCATTTCATAGAGCCGGAACCTGTATTTCTCGGGCACGCCGGCCGTATTGACCGGATCTGGACGCAGGACGGAATCGCTTCCGAATTCAATGAAATATCCCCAGGTGTTGACCATGGACTCCATGCCTCCGTAAGTGGAATTTGAGGTGAAGCCGAAAGGCGCTTGAAAAAAGACAGCGTGGGTGGTGGAGGAGATGGAAGGGAGGAGGGCAGAAGCTTGTCCAGAGAGGAAGCGGAGCTCGGATTGGCGGAGGTATTTGGTGGGTGTAGTGGGGCTATCGTAGTCCCAGTAGGTATTCAGCGTGGCTTGGGAGAGGCGACGGGTAATCGACTCGAAGGCGACACGGGCTTCGCGGAACTGCTCGGCTTTTCCGAGTGTGGAGCGGTAGGTTTTTTGCACCTGATCCGTCATCGACATCATGGCGACAAGCAGAAGGGCCAAGACAGCCGAGGCGACGAGGACCTCAAGGATAGAAAAACCGGCTCGGGAGCGGAGCAGGCGGGCAGAGTTGAATTGAGGAGAGAAAATTTGCATTTCGCGCGCGGTCACATTTTCGGGATAAAGGCGCTGAAATCCTGAACAGCGCTGCTGGTGCTGTTGCTTGTAATCGCCGCCTCACTTCCGCTGGGGCTGTTTACAACTCGCACGCGGATTTTTGCCATGCTGGTATTGGGAACTACCGTGGCAGCTGGCAGGGTCACTTGCGTCTCCACCTCGACCTTCGCGACATAAATCGTCTTGGTGGCGTCAGTGGTTTCGTCACCATCCTCGGTGAATTTCTTCGGCGAGCCAGCAGGCGTTGCAAGGGTGCTGAGACTGCTGAATTCCGTCTGCCTTGCTTGGCTGATAATGTTCTGAGCGATCTGTGAGGCGACGGAACGATCGATCGAGGATCGAAATGTGGTGAGCCCCGTGGGCAGCAGGCCAAAAAGAGCGATCAATGCAAAAGAAACAACCCCCATCGCGATGGTAACCTCGATGAGGCTGAAGCCGTGCGGAAACCGGGCGAGTGGTCGGACTGCCGGTGTGCCGGATGGGGCTGGGATTTCCATGGATTCTCGGGTGGATTGAATGTGTCTGGTTGCTGGGATCCTTGAGTGGTTTCGCGGGAGTGAAACCATTATTACAAAGCCTCTGTTCGAGTGCATCCGCAAGGTTTTTTTATCTTGCAAATAGGGCGGGGAGGCGCGGGTTTCATTTGCGCTATGAGGGTATCGATGAGGTTGCCTCGCCTGTGTCTTTCACGGTCGAGACGACCGTGCTCCCCTCTTTAGCGCTGCAGCGCGGGGTGGGGTTCGATTTTTAGCGGATGGGGATTGTGAGGGGGGTGGGGTTGAGGAGCATGATGGCGAGGGCGGCGGAGTAGATGGCGAGGCCGAGGAAGACGCCGATGGAGCCGACGCGATAGGCTGCGGTTTTGGAGTCGCGGCAGGTGATGATGGCGGCAAGGGTTTGCGTGAGTTCGGGCTGGATGCAGCGGGTGAGGACCCATTTTACGGCGAGGACGCGGATGAAGATCCAAATGCAGGAGAGGAGAATGATCGCAAGGGACAGGATGATCAGGGTCTGCGCATGGAAGTTTGTGCCGGCGATGAGCCTGCCGGAGAATCCAGTGGTGGTGATGGCGACGGCGGCAAAGCCGATGACGACTTGGGAGCGCTGGTGGAGGATGTTCAACTGGCGCTCAAGAATGCCGAAGAGAAAGGTTTCTTGGCCAGGGAAGGCGTTTACCATGTTTTGAGCCTCTTCCAAGGCGGTCTCGGGCATTTTTGCAGAGGGGGTTTTCATATCTCGCATGAGGCTGTGAACGGTGCGGGCGAATGCCACTGGACATTCTTGGAGAGCATGGTGTCGCCATCGAAGTGGAAGTAGGCACGGAAGGATCCGCCCTCGATCACGCCGGGAAGCCAGTGGATATCGTCGGCCCACATTTCGTGGTAGGGAATGGCATCAATCGCCGTCCAGATGGGCAGGGCCTCGTCGGTTTCGATGAGGGTGCCAGAAAAGGAATCTGCCGTGAAGACAGTGCAGTGGAGGCTGTAGCCGTCAACGAATTGAAAATGGAGTTCTCCACGGGACTGGACTCCGTGTGGTGTGATGCCGACTTCCTCCTGGGTCTCACGCACCGCGCATTCGTGGGGTTCCTCGCCGGGTTCGATGCGGCCGCCGGGGGCGTTGATTTTTCCCGCGCCAAGGCCGCGTTTTTTACGAATGAGGAGGATTTGCCCATCACGAATGACGAAACACAGGGTGGCCCGCTCGCGCGGTTGCCACTGGTTCCAGAAATCGTCCATGAGCGGAGGCGACTACGGCAGGAAGCGGATGAGCAACTGCGGGTAGAATCCGAGAACGAGGATCAGCAGGGTGCAAAGACCAATAGCCAACTTCGAGAGAGGCGAAACCGCGACCTCGCCGCAACCTTCGGGGGCCGGCTGCCAATACATGGCGCGGATGACCTTGAAGTAGTAGTAGAAACCGCTGGCGACCGTGACGACACCGATGAGAACGAGCAGGTAGAGCTCTTGATTCATGGCGGCTTCGAAAATGAAGAATTTGCCGAAGAACCCGACTGTGAACGGAACACCAGCCAGCGAGGCTGCGGCGATGAGCATGGCCAAGGCGAGGCCAGGAGAGCGACGGGCGAGACCGTTGAAGTGCGAGAGATCGTCACCACCGGTGGCCTTGGTTACGGGCACCATGACGAGGAAGGCAAGGAAGGTCATTAGGAAATAACCGCCCAAGTAGAAAACCACGGCGCGGCCTGCGAAGGCATCACCAATGGCGGCGAGACCGACGAGAAGGTATCCGGCGTGGGCGATACTGGAGTAGCCAAGCAGGCGCTTGAAGTTCGTCTGCGGGATGGCGGCCAAGTTTCCGTAGATCAGCGTGAGGGCGGCCAATAGAACGAGGACGAGAATCAATTTGTCCTGGAAGGATTCCAGAACGAAGAAGGGTTGGAGCACCCGGATCAAAACGACAAATCCAGCGGCTTTCGAGGCGACGGCAAGGTAGGCGGTAATTGGCGTTGGCGCGCCTTGATAGACATCGGGAACCCAGAATTGGAATGGTGCGGCGGCAATTTTGAAGCCGATGGCAACAAGAACCATGGCCAAGCCAAAGAGAATCGCTGTGTGGTTCGCTTCGGGGACGATGGAGAGGTTATTCTGGATGGAAGCGAGGTTTGTCTCACCCGTCATGCCGAAAATCCAGGTGATGCCGTAGATGAAGAATCCGGTCGAGAGAGCCCCAAGGACGAGGAACTTCGTGCCAGCTTCGAGGCTGGCGAGGCTGCGGCGGGTGTAGGCCACCTGGATGTAGAGCGAGATGGTCACCAACTCCAACGCGCAGAAGATCATGATGAAGTCGGAGGCGGAGGCCATCCACATCAAGCCTGCACAAGTGAAGACAGGCAAAATGAAAAACTCTCCCGAGCCGGCTTCTGGACGCTCGGCTGGCACGAGGCGTTGGACGATGGGTATGTAGTCAATCGCCAGAATCAGGGTGAGGATAGTTGCGAGGAGAGCGAATCGTTTGAAGAAAAGCGATAGGCTATCCACCACATAGAATCCCGAATCCTGCATACCAACGGGGTTGGTTTCGATGAAGAAGCTCAGAATAAAAACGCACGCCAGACCGAAGATGGCCCCATGTGCGAGAGTGACTTTGTTGGATTTGAAGCTGAAGGATTCCGCCATGAGCAGGAAGATGCCCAGACAGACGACACAGATTTCAAGAGCGACGGGCGGGATCATGGCAGAAGCAAAGCGGGTGTAACGAGGTTCACGAGAATTTGCGGGAAGAATCCGAAGAAAAGCATGATGGCGAGCAGAATAACGATTGCTGCATGCGGGAATCCGGAGAGATCGGTTAGACGTGACCAGCGGTCAGATAGCGGCCCCATGAACACGCGGCGGTAGGCGCGGAGCATGTAGATGGCGGAGATCACGATACCCCAGACGGCGCAGATGGTTGCAATTTGGTAGCCGTTGAAGCCGAAGACCTCTTTGCCGTCGAGGAAGCCCATTTGCGGTTCGCCTGTGGCGAAGGCCCCGAAAAATACGAGCAATTCCCCAGCAAAGCCGACGAAGCCGGGGAGTCCGACGGATGCCATGGCAGCGAAACCGAAAGCAAGGCCGAGTTTTGGCGTCGCTCGGGCGATTCCGCCAAGTTCGGAAAAATCCAAAGTGCCTGTGCGCTCGCGGATTTCCCCGCAGAGGGCGAAGAGAACGGCGATGGTGAGACCGTGGCTTAGGAGCATGAGCGAGGCGCCAGTGAGGCTGACTTGATTTAATGCCACGAATCCAAGGAAGATATAGCCCATGTGCATGACACTGGAGTAGCCGAGCATGAGGTCCAGCTTTCGTTGGGCAATCGTGCAATACCCGACATAGAGGATATTACAGGCAAGCAGAGTCAGAAGGATTGGGGCAAATGCCTGAACGGATTCCGGAAGAATCGGAACAGCCAAGCGGATCAAACCATAAAGGCCGAATTTTTTCAGCACGCCGGCGTGCAGCATGGATGCCGGAGCCGGAGCGCTTGCATAAGCCTGCGGTGCCCAGGTGTGGAAGGGAAAAAGGGATACAAGGATACCAAACCCAACCAAAAGAAGCAGATATACAACCGGCGAATCGGGAACTTGTCCCGCTTGCGCGTTGGCAACCATCTGGCGGAGGTCAAACGAACGGGCGCCTTCCGGTTGGATCAGATACAAGCCAATGATGCCGAGGAGGAGAATGAAACTGCCAGTCGCGAGATAAACCGTGGCTTTCCATGCGGCCGCCTGGCGATCCCCCGAGCCCCAGATGCCGATGAGGAGGAAGGTCGGGATGAGGGCCAACTCGTGGAACATGTAGAAGAAGAAGACATCCACCGAAGCGAAGGCGCCAACCACACCGGCCGAAATGAGGAGGATGCTGGCGTAGAACCAACGGGCATTTTCGAGCGGTGCACGGGCGACACAAACTGCTGCGAGCGTGACGACCACCGAGAGGAAAAGCATGATCAGGCTCAGTCCATCGGCTCCCAATGTGAAGCTGATGCCGAGTTGAGGAACGACCGGGAAGCTGGAAACGAATTGGAAGCCGGCCTGCGCGGGATTGAAGAAAACGGCAACCGCAAGGAAGAAAAGGACATTCAACGCCGCTCCGAGGATCGAAGTGAACCTTGGATTGGCTCCGGCCATGACAAGCACGGCCGAGAGGATCGGCACAAGAATGAGGAAGAGAAGCGGGCTGACGGAACTCATTTGGAAATCAGGATGTAAAGAAGGCCGACCACACCGGCTCCGAAGAAGAAGGCGTAGGCTTGGATATTACCGAGTTGAAGGAAGCGCAGTGCAAACCCGCAGGCCCAAGTGAGCTTGCTGGGAACTTGAACGACAAGGAGATCAACGATCCATCGATCCGCCCAGGAGAGAAAGGCTGCGCCGCCGCCTTGGATGTTGTTGACAAACCAGAAGTAAACATTGTCAATGTAGAGGCGGTTTGCGAAGAGCGGGATGGAGATGGGATCCTTCTGGGCTTTAAAGTAAAGCAATGCCGAAAGGCCCGCGCCGCCGAAGAACATGGCGTAGAGCAGCGGATGCAAGAGGTGTGGAACGAGTTCGTGGTCCGGGCGGGCCAACTTGAAGAAATGGTCCTGAATGAATGGGAAACCAGCGAAAATGGCAAGAACCGAGAGACCGAGCAGCGGAACCAGCATGGTGATGGGTTGCTCCTTGGCGTGTTCCGCGTGTTCGCTGCGGGCTTTGCCGAAGAAGATCACGAAGAACTCACGGAAGATATAGAAAGCGGTGAGTCCAGCAGCAGCAGCAACGAGCCAGCCGAGAAACGGAATTTTCACGACAGCCCATTCGATGATAAGGTCTTTGCTGAAATAACCGCTCGTGTAGGGGCATCCGGCAAGGGCCAGCATTCCGAGGAAAAAGCAAATCATGGTCACCGGGGTCTTCTTGCGAAGTCCACCCATGTGCCACATGTCCACCTCGTGGTGCATGGCGATCATGACAGATCCTGCGGCCAAGAAGAGAAGGCACTTGAAGCAAGCGTGAGTGAAGAGATGGAACATCGCGACATCGGATGTCGGAGCGACGCCAATGCCGAGGACCATGTAACCGAGCTGGGAAATGGTGGAATAAGCCAGAATGCGCTTGATGTCACTCTGCTGGGTCGCCATGAGCGCGGCGGCGAAGCAGGTGATGCCGCCAACCCAGGCAATGATCTCGCGGGCGTCCGGGACGATTTCCAGAATCGGGAAAATACGGGCCAACATGTAAACACCCGCCGCAACCATTGTTGCCGCGTGCAGGAGCGAGGAAACCGGCGTCGGGCCTTCCATCGAATTCGGCAACCACACATGGAGCGGCATCTGTGCGGACTTGCCGATGGTTCCCATGAAGACTAGCACGCAGGCGACCGTGAGGTAAATCGGGGCTGTGGCCAGACCAGGAATGGCTTCAATCAACTCGCTGAAGACAACCGTGCCTGTTCCAAACCAGAGGAGAAGAATACCGAGCAAGAAACCGAAGTCGCCGATGCGGTTCACGATGAAAGCCTGTTTTCCGGCATCCGCTGCCGAATCCTTCGAGTAATAGTGTCCGATGAGGATGTAAGAACTCACGCCGACGAGTTCCCAGAAGATAAACATCATCACAAAGTTATCGGCCAGCACGATACCGAGCATGGAGAACAGGAAGAGCGAGAGACCGGCAAAGAAGCGGGAATATCCCTCCTCGTCGCGCATATAGCCGAGAGAGTAGATGAAAACGAGGACGGAAATCGAGGTCACCACCAGAAGCATCACCTTGCTCAGGTGATCAAGGGTTACGCCGATGGTGAGATTCAGTTCTGGACCAAAGCTCAGCCAATTCAGGGAGAGCATCTTGCCATCAATCGGCTGGTTGAACAGCCACCAACTCAAAGCGCATCCTGTGCCAGCGGCGATGAGCGCGAGGGAGGCGCTGAGCGTTTTTGAGAATTTCCCGAGGAGGAGGATCAGCGCGGCGCTGACCAGCGGGGTGAAAAGAATAATCCAGGGCGCGGTTTGCGTGCTCATCAGAACTTCAGCGTATTCAAGTCTTCAACATGGGTGGTCTGCTTGGCGCGGAAGAGCGCGACAATAATGGCGAGGCCAACGGCGACCTCGGCGGCGGCGACGGTGATGATGAAAAACACGAGCACTTGGCCGTTGTAGTTCGGCATGCCGTCG
>JBIIUB010000024.1:0-29134 GCA_044340205.1 Terrimicrobiaceae bacterium | reverse complement strand
TCTATGGTCATGTGACAGCTTGAGCATGGATTCGTTCAGTTTTTTTTGAAGCTCGCTGAGATTTGCTTCGCGGCTGGGGTCGCCATTGCTCGTGGCTTCGATAAAGTCGGGGTCATTGAGGATGCCGTTGTCCACATCATCAAGGCTCATGGTCTTCCTGCGGTTCCGCTTTTTCAGGAAGTTGATCGCCATGTTTACGGCGATGGTATGCATCCAAGTATAGAAAGAGGATTTGCCCTGGAAGCCTTTGATCGAGCGGTAGGCTTTGGAAAAAATATCCTGCAGCAGGTCGTTTGTGTCCTCGTGGCTCGAGGTCATGTGGTAAACAAGCCCGTAAAGCCGGGGGCTGAACCTCACGACCAACTCGTCAAATGCACGGGCATCCCCCGCTTGGGTGCGGCGGACGAGTTCGTCATCTGGTGGCTCGAGCGTTTCCATTTACAGGCAAGCCCGCACCTCTATCAAAAGCCCCCGCCGTTGCGGAGAAAAATCGTCCTTTGCGGAAGGGGTGCCTGATGGGAAGCGACCAACTGCGCCAGCCCTCCTGGCACTCGAGTTTCAGCCAAATCCAGAGTCCATCGAACGCGGTTCGGAAGAGTTGCCCGAGGCGGAAATTGAATCCTCCCACCAGATCCCGTTGGCCCTCGTTGTGCTGGCCGAAGACTCTGCGTTCGCGACGGTTTCTTCCCATGGCGGCTAGGCGGCGGTTGTAGAAACGCATGAATCGGAAAAATGGTCCCGCCTCTTTTGGGGAGAACGGAGGCTTCAGGATCGCCTGCGGGCCGTCTTTGTAGAGAAACCGGACGATGTAGAGGTAGTAAGTCACGATATCGAGGCGGAAGGCCACTCGCATGAGGTCGATGTCGCCGAGGTAGTCGTATTTGTCTTGGTAGAGGGCGCCGAACATCCGCTGGTAGCTGATGCCAAAATCGCGGTTGTGTTTTTCCACAAGCGGGGCGGGGTTTTCGCCGTTGTGGCATTTCAGGATGAGCTCGACGGCGGCGGATGCCGTGAACGCGATCCAGTCCATGCCAGGGCTGTAGAGCGGATCGATAAATGCTGAGGCGTCGCCGACGAGGACGAATCCATCGCCCGCATGGCGCTCGGACCAATACGGCAGGTTTCTGCGGAAGTGCACATCGCCTTCGACAAACTCCGCATCGCGCATCATTACGCGGGCCGCGGGATGTCTGGAGAGAAACCCTCGCAGTTTTTCGCCGACCGTGCCTTCCTGTTCACTCCAGTCCACCAACCGCTGATCAATCACGGCGCCTATGCTCACATCGCCGTTCTTCAGCTGAATCCACCAAGCCCACCAGCCATCGCCTGCGAAGTGGTTCGTTGCCGTGCCCCGAATGCCGAAAAATCCCTTTTTGCTCGCATCGCTGCCGACTTCGGAATCGAGGCCATCCCAGTCGCCCGTATTCCGCCAACGGCTCCAGGCGGCGAGGGTCGGGTGGGCTTCGTTGATCTGGAGCCAGCCATTGGCGCGGGCGAGTTGGGCTTTGACCCCCGATGCATCGACCACCCAGCGGGCTTTGAGGGTTTTTGTTTCGCCGCCGGATTGCACCCGCACTTCCTGCAATTCGCCCTCTTCGAGCCTGACATCCAGGACTTGTGCCGGTCTCAGCAATTCAACCCCGGAGGCAGCCGCGCGGCGCAGGATCTCCTCATCAAGCTCGGAGCGGTCGATCAGGAAGGCGGGGACGGTCGAGAGATATTTTCCGCCGAGTTCCGAGCATTCGCTGGCGGCGCCGTCGGGCCGCTTGGAAAACCAGAAGCGGAGGCCGTTTTTGGGAATCTGGGTTCGGACGAGGTAGTTCGTGAGGCCCAGCATGCGGGTCAGGAAAAATCCGCTGACCTCAGTAGTCGCCTCGCCCACGCGGCGCTTGAAGGCTGTGTTTTTCTCGACAACCAGAATGCGCAGCGCCGGATCGCGCCTTTTCAAAAGAAATGCGGTCGAGGCTCCTGATAAGGCGCCGCCGATGACGATCACATCAAATTGATCCCGCATATTAGGGGGCCGGTCCATAGGGAATGAAAATACGCCTGCGTCTGGCATTTAGCCAAGCTCCATCGAGGAGGTGGACGATTTTCCGCAAACGAGCTAAATTGACCTGGATCTCAACAACCCATGCCGATCTACGAATTCCACTCACCCGATACGAACAAGATTTATTCGTTTTTCGCCCGCAGTCTTTCCTACGCGAGCAAGGTTCCCAAATGTCCGGATGACCCGAATGCGCGGATGGAGCGGTTGGTTTCAAAGTTTGCTTTCACCGGTCGGGCCAAGGAGAAATCCGAGACGCCAGCAGGGGATGACATGGATCCGCGCATGGAGCGTGTCATGGCCGAGATGGAGCGCGACATGGCGGGCATGGATGAGAACAATCCGGACCCCCGTGCGCTGGGTCGAATGATGCGGAAGATGACAGAGGCAACAGGACAAAAAATGCCCGGCGAGATGGAGCAAATGATTCGCCGCCTCGAGTCCGGCGAGGATCCCGAGAAGTTGGAGGAGGAATTTGGCGACGCTTTTGAGGGAATGGATTTTCCCGGCATGGAAGGCGGTGAAGGCGAGGAGGCGTCTGGTGGTGGCGTGAAAACCCGCACCCGCCCTGCTGAGCGCGATCCTGCGCTCTACGAGTTTGCCGACTACGCCTGAGGGTGCTCGCAGACGGCTGAAGCCGCAAGTTTGGCTGCCTCGGCGGCATCGCGTGGAGTAAACGGCTTTTCCGGGAGTGGCGCGGCGGTGAGGTTCTGGCGACGAATTTTGCCGCCTTGCCATATCCAGGCTTTTTCGGAAAACGGACCAACCCAACGAGGGTCGCTCCATGTGTGGATCGAGAGCAGAGGCGTTCCGAGTGCGGCGGCGAGGTGCATGGGGCCGCTATCCACACTCGCGACGAAACTGGCCCGTCGCAGGATGCTGGTGAGTTCGGCGAGCGTAGTGCGGTTCAGGAGGTTCAGAAAACCGGTATCGTTTTCGCGGGCGTAGTCACCCGCGCCCACCAGCACGCAATGCGCATTCGAGTGTGAGCGGAAGGTGCTGAGAAAGGCATCCAGGCACTCGTGGTCGAGGGATTTCCCGGCTCCCCGTGAGAAGGGATGGATGACGACGAACGGCTGGTTTTCAGGAATGACGCGGCTGGTTTCGACCGTCGGCAGAACCCACTTGGGCTTTTCTGGAGGGGTGATTCCCATGGCCGGAAGGGCGCGCAGGTAGCGTTGGACCGAGTGTTCGTTTTTCAAAACAGAAATCCGGTCTGTATGGAAAAATCCAGCCCCTTCGCGGGCGTCCGAGAGTCCCCAGACGCGGCGGGCTTTGCTGAAGTGCGCCATGAGGCCGCTTCGCAGCAGGCATTGCAGATCGAGTGCGGCATCCGCCTTCAGTTCGCGGAGGCGGCGGCACCATGACAGGAAGCGGAGAATGCCTGCAGGTCCCCGGAAATCTGCTCTTGGAAAAGTGTGCGTTGCGGCGATTGCCGAATTTTTTTCCAAGAGGGGTTCCCAGCGCGGGTCGATGATCCAAGTGATGTGTGTTTCCGGCCAGGCGCGGTGAATGGCTGTGGCTACGGGCAGGGCGTGGATGACATCCCCCATCGAGCCGGGTTTGATGAAGAGAAGATGCTCCGGCCGCTGATGGGAATTTTTACTCACGGGATGGCCAGAGGATGATCAGCGGCCTTGCTCGAGACGGGTGGCAAGCTTTTCGGGGAGTCCGGCGGCAAGGATTGCGGCTTGGGCGCCTCGGAGGTCGTATTCCACGCGCCGCAATTCGACCTCGTGGCGCTCGGTGTCGTAGATGCAATAGGCGGCGCGCCAATCTTGATCGCGCGGCTGGCCGACGCTGCCGACATTGATGAGGTATTTTTGACTGGGATCAATCGGCAGGATATCGAGCGGAACGGTGCGGAAATCGCCGTCCCTCATGTAGGCAACCGGCACATGGGTGTGGCCGATGAAGCAAATGCCGGTGCGTTGATAGCTGAAATTCGCCGCCGCATCGAGTTCGGTGTTTACATAGCCCCACTTGTGAGGGGTGTCGAGTGTGGCATGGACAATTGTGAAATCCCGCACCAGTCGCTGCAGGCGGAGTTCGCGCAGCCACTGCATGTCATCAGGCGTCAGTTGGTTCTGTGTCCATGTGAGGGCTTTTTCCGCCAAAGGGTTCAGGCCTTCTTGGGTGATTTCCTTCGCGACCTGCTCGTCATGATTTCCTTTCACCGTTGGGCAATCGAGTTCGCGGATGAGGTCCAGACATTCCTTGGGATAGGCGCCGTAGCCCACGATGTCTCCCATGCAGATGTGGTGTGTGACCTCCTGTTCGGCGGCATCAGCCAACACCGCGTGCAAAGCGTGCAGGTTGGCGTGGATATCTCCGAGGATGGCAAATCTCATGGGGTCTTTAGTTCTCCGAATTGGGAGCCTCGGACAATACGCGTTCGTTGGACGGAATATCCAGTTTGTTTTCCATTTGCCGCAGAAGGTTGATGAGCGAGGGGAGGCGCTGTTTTTCGCCCTCCTCGTAGAGTTTCCGCAGGTAATCGTAGGCCTCGCGCTCACGCCCGGGGCATTTTGCCATTTCGTAACCGGCAAACCGGGCCGCATAGGGCGGGGCGTCGGGCAATTTGGAAGCCTGTAAAAACTCCTCCGCTGCGGCGCAGTGGTCTTCGAGTTTGTCTCGCAGAAGAACGCCGAGTTGGACGCGCAGTTGGGGGCGGTCGGGGTTGTTCAGAATGCCGCGTTCGAGGAAGTCTTTTCCGAGTTGGATATAAGCTCGCTGGGCGCGGATGCGGAGGGCCTCGCTGGGTTGCTTTTCATTCTGAAGCGCGGCGATGCTGGCATTCCACGCCATGTGCCAAGCCGCCATGTCCCAGTAAGGCAGGGATCGGGGTTGGAGTGTGGTCACAGTTTCAAAAAGACCTGCCATCCTGCCCCACTCGGTGTTTTCCCATGCGGTGTGGGCTTGGATCCAAAGCAATGCGGCCAGCGGGGAGCGGAATCCGCTCAGCGCGGCGAGAAAGCCCGCCTGCCCGATGCGCTCGCGGAGATTGATGCTCAATGCCGTCTTGTGAAAATGGGCTGCCTGAGCCTCGCGTTGGAGACTCGATTGCAGGGGCAGCACAGCGGCGCCAAAGCAACACAGCAGCACGAGGGCTGCAATTTTCCGGCTCTTCATAATTCCCGGCCCGAAAAAACCAGCGCCGAGAGCGCAAAATAAACTGCGACATAGAGGATCCCCAGGCCCGCCGTATTCAAAAACAGGGCGAGTGGCACGGCGGTTCCAGCAATGATGTCATCCGTGAGATTGAAAGCCTGCAAATCAGGAAACAGCAGCGCCACGCCGGCCGCGAGAAGGCGGGACCACCACTCGACCTCGACCCCCGAGAGCCAGTATTCGCGGGCGGTTGCTTGCAGGTGGCCGATGAAATAAAGCGCCGCCGCCATGAGAATCGTGAAAATCGAAGAGGTCGCGAAGCTGGATATAAAAAGGGTCAGCGATGCGAGGAGGGCGGATTTTACAAAAATAATGGCGATGCCCGGCAGGAGATTGATGTTGAAAGTGGCGCCTGTGACCTCTTTGACCGCGAGTGCCAGTTCCTCGGGCGAGGCGCCTGCGAGTTGGGCGCGGGTTTCCGTAAGAACTGTGCTCTCGCGCAGCCAGAGGGTGGCCAGAAAAAGAGCCGACATAAGCAATGTGGCACATGCCAGGAGGGCGATGATGCCGAGAAGTTTTCCCAGCAGGTAGCGGTAGCGCGGCACCGGCTTCGCGAGGAGGGTGTAGATCGTGCGGTCCTCCATGTCCTTCGGCAGAAAATTTGCCGTCGCCAGGATTGCTATGAGTGATGTGAAGACCGACATCGCTCCGAGCGAGATGTCTTTGAGCATCTGGAACTGCTCTTGAAACGAGAATTTCGCCATGAAGGCCGAATTCCCAATGATCAGGAGGGCAAAAATTAGGAGGAAAAAGAAGACCTTCTGCCTGACGAGTTCCGTGAAGGTGTTGCGTGCAATCGCAAGTGTGGGACCGGCACTTTTCATTTTCCAAAGGCTGTGCCGACATCCTTGCCGGCAAGGGCGTCTTTCATGCGATGGGGGATTCTTCCATCAAGGATATGGCAGGTGATGCCTGCCGAGATGGCCTTGCGAACCGCTTCCAGCTTGGTTTTCATGCCGCCGGTGGATTCCTCGCCCTTGTCCGGGCGCACGAAGCGGAATGCCTCGGCTAGGTTGCGCACGCGGGCGACCCTCGCCCCCTCGTTGTCCATGAGCCCGTCGGTGCTGGTTAGGATAATCAACCGGTCGGCTTGAATGAGCGTTGCCACTTCGGAGGAAAGGCGGTCGTTGTCGCCGAAGCGCAGTTCCTCCACAGCCACGGAGTCGTTTTCATTGATAATCGGAATCACGCCGTGCTCGATGAGCCGGTCGAGCGTGTTGCGGGCGTTCTCGCGGTGCATGAGGCTGTCGATGTCGCCATGTGTGAGTAGGAGCTGGGCGACATTGAGACCGTGTTTTTTGAAGGAGGTCGTGTAGAGGCGCATCAACTCGGGCTGACCCGCCGCCGCACAAGCCTGCTTGCCCGGGAGGTCGTCCGGGCGTTTTTTGAGCTTCAAAACGCGCACCCCGGCGGCGATGGCGGCGCTGCTGACCATGATGCACTCGTAGCCCTCTTTCTGAAGTTCAGCGATCTCCGCAGAGAGGCGGGTGAATTGTGGCTGATCGAGGGATTGTCCCCCGGGGGAGGAAAGCACGCCTGTGCCGAGTTTGATGACGATTCGCTTCTTCATGGATTGGCAATCATGTTGATAAATCCGCTCTCGAGGGCAAGTGCCTCTTGCACGCCGGCGGAGAGCATGCGGCGCGTGCGTTCGAGCGCGTCGAGACGCTTCAGGAGTGTCTTGGGTTCATTCGCCTCCGCAATGCGTTGGATGTTTTGCGGGCAATCCGCAGCGGGGCGGATTTTTTGCCTGAGGGCTGCTGCGAGCACCGCGCCGAGGGCGGCAAGAAAACGCTCCCGCTCGCGCAGCACGGTGGACTCTCCTTGGGCCTTGATCTGGTCCTCGCGGGTGTCTTTCCAGGTTTTATCAATCGAGTCGCGGTATTGCTTGAGCTGATCCTTGAACTCGGATTCGAGACCTTCGGTGGCTTGCTCTCGGATTTCGGCCATGGCTGCCTGGAAGTTTCTCGTAAAACGAAGCGCAGTTCCGGCATCCGGTCCGCCTTTTTGCAGAAGGGCATTTGCAAACGCCCCGGCGATGGCTGCGGTATGCTCGTCCTGAACGGACTCCGTTGGCGATTGCAAGGGAACGGTGATGCAGCGCGAAAGGATCGTTGTGAGAACGGCATCGCGGAGGGTCGTGGTCAGAAGAATGTGGGAACCCATGGGCGGCTCTTCCAAGGTTTTCAAAAAAGCATTCGCCGCTTGCGGTTGGAGGCGGTCGGCATCGTGTATCACCGCCACTTTGTTAACGCCCGCGAGGGGCTTCATGTGGAGGGCCTGCTCAAGTTCGCGGATCTGCTCGGTGACAATGCGGCGGGATTTCGATTCCGGCGCGGCTTTGTGGAAATCGGGATGCGAGGAGACATTCTCGGGACTCGTTCCAAGGATGGTGGCCGCGAGATGCGTCGCAAGCCATTCGCAACCGGATCCCGGCGGTCCCGACAGAAGGTAGGCGTGTGCAAGCCGCCCGGCTGTGCGGGCCTCGATCAATCGCTCAAATGCTCTCTCTTTCGGAAGGGCCATGGAGCGTGGAATCTCGCGAAAATGACGGCATCCGTCGAATCAAATTCCGCGCCGTTTCCCGCTTCGGGAGCTATTTCGAAGCTGCTTGCTCGCGGTATTGGATGTAGCCCGTGCGAACGGCGATGTAGGGATCGATCGCATCGCGGGTGGCGGCATCGTAGAGGTTCATCCGGCTATTCATATTCCGCGCGGCGTTTGGCCCTGATACCGCCAAAGCGGTCGCGCCGGTGACTCCGCCATAGGCAAGCCAGGAAACCGGGTTGAGGGCGTAGTCGCCCGCCATTCCCACCGTGTCGCGCACGCTCCTCGGCCCAAGCACAGGCAGGACGACATAGGCTCCATGGCCGATGCCCCATTTAGCAAAGGTTTGCCCGGTATCCGCCGATGGGACATTGGCCAATTCGGGAACGCGGTCGCTGACGCGCAGGATGCCGCCAACGCCAGCCACTGAGTTCACCACAAATTTGCGCGTCTCCAGATCCGCCCGCTTGAATTCCAATTGCAGGGCGTGATTCAATACGCGGACTGGGTATTCCGCATTCTCAAAAACATTGTGAATCGCCTTGCGTGCGGGGGATGGCAGCACGAACTCGTAGGCTTTGGAAAAAGGACGCAGGACATAGTTGTAGAGCTGGTGGTTCAACCAGAATGTGCCCCGATTCACCGTTTCCGCTGGGTCGGCGATGGTGGCGACGTTGCTGTATTCGTCGAGGTCGTCATCCGCAGGCGGTGGCATGGATTTTTTTTGAATCCTGATGGTTGGTTCCTTTGTGTCTGCGGCGGCTTTCGCAGTGGGTTTTGGCGGTTTTGCGGCGGGAGCAGGAGTTGCCCTCTGCTGCGGTTTTGGAGTGGGTTTCGAAGCAGGCTTCGATGGTTTCTGTGGAGTAGGGGAGGGCAAGGGTTCGACAGCACTCCTTAAAAACACCGTGCCGTTCGAGTCCTTCGGAAGTTTTCCGCCACGCGCCGAGACTTTCTCCACGCCGTCATTCGTGATGACAACGATGTCATTGTTGGACAGGTCGCTGGCCGTGGTCGCCTCCAGGGTGGAAATGGCAATGGCGGACGCCGAGAGAATGAAGAACAATCTTTTCATGGCGTGGAAACCGATTTTTTCAGAGCACGCAGAACGGCATCGGCTCCGCCTTGTTTGAACTCCCCGTCGAATTGGGTTCGGTAGTTGGCAACCATGCTCACACCCTCGATCACCACATCCGTAATGCGCCAACCATCGATTTCCTCAAGCCGGTAGATGACATTGTATCGGGAACCTTTGTAGAGCGTCGTCGTGGAAACCTCCATGCGCTCGGGTGATGGCGAAGTGGCGGCTTTGTAAGTGATCTCGGGCAACTCGCCGGGGGTGAATTTGCTCGAGTAGGTGCGAATGATCAGCGTGCTGAAGAGTCGGATGGCTTCTTTTTGTTGCTCGGTCGTGAACTGCCTCCACCCCGGTCCGACGGCTCGGCGCGTCATGGCATCGAAGCTGATGATCTTGATCAGGATTGGACGCAGACTCTCGGCCAGAGCGCTGCTGTTTGGTGAAGACTTGGCGATGCCGACAACCTCGTTCACCGATTTTTTCAAAAAATCCTCCGCTGCCGCGCTGGAGGAGGCAAACGAGTGTGGAATGGCAGCCAAGAGGGCCAGCGAGAGGAGAACGGAGAGTTTTTTCACGGGGTTGGATTATTTTGTTTCCTTTTCGTCTTTGTCAACGGCGCCAAATGCCATTTTTCCGATCAGCGATTCGAGGTCCACGGCGGATTCGGTGAGTGTGATGCGTGTCCCGGGTTTCAAAAAGGTCTCATCCGCTCCAGGCGAGAGAGCGACGAACTTGTCCCCGATCAGGCCTGTGGTTTTGATCGATGCCATGGAGTCGGTGGGCAATTGCAGCCCCGAGAGAACGCGCATGGTGACGATGGCGGTGTAGTCCGAAGGTTCGATGCGCACGGCCTCGACACGGCCTACCGTGACACCGGCAACCATCACGCTGCTGCCGGGGTGGAGTCCGCCGGCATTCGTGAAGCGGGATTCAATGAGGTGCGTCTCGCCGCCGAGCGCGGAGCCTGTCCCGACTTGAATCGTGAGGTAGGCGATGGCGGCGATTCCGAGGATCACAAAGAGGCCAACGGAAAGTTCGAGTTTCGTGTTTTTCATAAAATTAGGGTGTGGACTGGCTGCGGCGGATTTCGGCGAGTGACTCTCCGAGAGCCTGGGCACTGTCGCGGAAGAGCGAGACAACAGGTTCGCTTGAAGACGAAAACTCGGCAGGTGAGCCGACAAATGCAATGCGCCCTTGGTTCAACAGGGCCACCCGATCACTGGCGACCAGCGCTTCGGGCACATCATGGGTCACGACAAGCGCCGTGAAATTGAAGTGGCGTTGGTATTTGGCAATCATGGCAAAAACGGCATTCCTCCGCAGCGGATCGAGTCCAGCCGTGGGTTCGTCAAAAAGGACCAGCTCCGGGCGCGTGACGATGGCCCTCGCCAAGGCCAGGCGCTTCTGCATGCCGCCTGAAAGTTGGGCGGGGTAGTGGTCGAGAAATTCCTCCATCTCCAGTTGGCGCAGGGCATCCCGGCTGCGGCTCAGGATTTCGAACTTGCCGAGAGTTGTCGTCTGTTCCAAAGGCAGGGCCACATTTTCCAGTGCGGTGAGGGAATCGAACAGCGCGTTGCTCTGAAAAAGAAAACTGCACCGCCTGCGGAATTCGGCGCGGCCTGCGGAATCTCCCGTGCTCAGTTCCAGACCGTCGAAGCGGATTCGCCCTGCATCGGGTTGCAGGATGTTTGCGAGGCATTTTAGGAAGACGGATTTGCCCGTCCCACTTGGACCGAGAACGGTGAAAATGCTGCCACGAGGAACTTCCAGATCCACCCCTCGGAGCACGGATTTTCCCTGGAATCCTTTTTGCAGGCCCTCGACATGAAGGGCGATGGGGTGCTTGGCAGTTTCCATGCTCAGATAAAAAACGAACTAATGATGTAATCCGTCACGAGCACCGCGATGCTCGAAAGCACTACCGCCCGAGTCGTGCAGGCGCTCACGGCCCGTGCACCAACGGCCGATCCATTCCTGTCGGCGTGAAATCCCTGATAACCACAGATGCTCATCGACAAAAGCCCGAACGCCGCCGCCTTGCTGAAGCATTCCATCAAATCCCTCGCCTCGACCGCCCGGTGCACGGCAGACCAGTAAACACCCGAATCCACCCCGAGCAGGACCGAGCCCGAGAGGCTTCCTCCCCATATTCCCAAGATGACAAAAAGCGCTGCCTGGATTGGAAAAACAATCAGAGCCGCAATGAGACGCGGTGCCACAAGGTAGCCATGGCTGTTCACTCCCATCGTCTCCAAGGCCACGATTTGCTCCGTGTTTCGTTGGATTCCCAACTCCGCCGCAAAAGCCGATCCCGCCTGCCCAATGAGCATGAGCGAAGCCAGCACGGGCGCCATTTCCCGAACCAGACTCAGCGAAACCAAAGTTCCCAACAACCCCTGCGAACCAAACCGGCTCAGCACATGGTAGCCTTGCAAACCCAGCACCAAACCAGTGAAAATCCCCACAATCAGGATGACCGGCAGACAAACCGTCCCCTGCTCATGCACTGCCCGCGCAATCCGTGTCAAAAGGCGCTTGCTCTGCGCCAAGGAGACAAACGACCTCCCCGTGAAAAGTGAGAAGTCGCCCATCTCAAAAACAACGCGGAGCGTCCGCCTTCCAAGCCAGTGCAACATTAGGCGCATCATTGACACGAAAGTGAGGATTTTACAACTGCCCGCGCATCTCACCGGCGCATGGTTCTTTTTGGAGGGTCAACCTCCGGCTTGACCCAAGACCGAACAGTTCTGCCACCAAGGCGTCCCGTCCCCATTACCCCGCGCGTCAGTTAGCTTCCGCGACTCAAACTTCTACTTCCGGAAAATCCGTCGCAGCGGGTGCTCGTCGAGGACATTGGCTTTCAGGCCTCCGAGTTTCGCGGGGTCGTAGAGTTGGATGCCGACGTAGTAGTAGATCGGGCAAACGGGCATGGCTTTTTGCACCAGCAGATCCTCCGCGCGGCGGAGAATCTCGAAGCGGTGGCCTGGATCGAGTTCCCGGGAGGCCTCGGCAATGAGAGTGTCGTATTCAGAACTCGACCAGCCCGTGCGGTTGTTTCCGCCGCCGGTCAGGAACATGTCGAGGAAGGTATTCGGGTCTGGATAATCGCCGACCCAGCTGGAGCGGGCTATGTCATAGTCCAAAAGCGAGAGAGAGTTCAGGTAAACTTTCCACTCCTGCCGCTCGAGGTTCACATTCACGCCCAAAGCCTCGCGCCACATACTCTGAAGCTCCACGGCGATCGCCTCGTTCAGTTCGCTTTTACTGTAGAGGTAGCGGGCGTTTGGAAAGCCCTTGCCGCCTGGATATCCGGCCTCTGTCATCAGTCGCGCGGCTTCCTCGGGGTCGAATGGCGCGCCGTCCGTTCCTTCGTAACCCGGGATGCCCGGCGGGACGAAACCTGGCGCCGGCAGTTCTCCCGCCCGGGTTATTTTTTCGACGATGCGTTTCTTATCCACCGCCAGCGAAAAGGCTCGGCGCACGCGCTCATCGCGGAATGGCCCGCGCTCGCAGTTGTAGCGCAAAAAGTAAATCCCCAGAAACGGCGCGGCATGGAAATCCTCCCGCTTTTTCAGGTCGTCGAGCAGCGCCGGCGGGGCGAGGCCTTTGTCCATGAGAAGGTCCGCAAGACCGCTGGCATAAAAATTAAACGCCACATTGGCATCTGAGATCGGCAGCACATCGATCGTCTCGAGCCGGACGCCGTCGCGATCCCAGTAGTGGGGGTTTTTTTTCAAGCGGATCCGGTCGTTGATCCGCCAATCCTCGAGTGTGTAGGCACCGTTGCCAATGAGGTTGCCGGGTTTCACCCAATCATCCCCCAGGCGCTCGATGAGCTTCACTGGCACGGGATGAAGGGTGGAAAAAGCGCAGAGCTGAATGAAATAAGGCGTGGGATTTTCCAATTCCACGACCAGCGTCCGGTTGTCCGCCGCGCGAACCCCGACCTGTGCGAAGTCTGTGATTTTTCCTTCCGCAAAAGCCTGGGCGTTTTTGATCGGGAAGAGTTGGTAATTGTATTGCGACCCGGTTTCGGGCGTGAGCGTGCGTTTCCAGCTTTCCACAAAATCCCGCGCCGTCAGCGCGCTGCCGTCGCTCCACTTGGCATCCGGCCTCAGGTGAAATGTGTAGGTCTTGCCATCCGACGAAATATCCCACCGTTCGGCAACTCCCGGCACTGCCTGTCCATCCTCGTTGTAGGCGCAGAGACCTTCGAAGAGGGCATTGACGACTCTGCCCTCGGGTTGGCCGGTGATGATCGCTGGATCGAGCGTCTCGGGTTCCGCGCCGTTCACGAAAACCAAATCCGCGCTCTCCCTGTCCCCCTCGCAGCCTGCAAGGGCAAGAATTGCCATGCAAATCCAGAGTCCGGCGCGTAACATCATGTGTCTATGAAAGCGGGAATCCATTTCTCTGCAATATTGATCGCCCTTCTGCTCGCCGGTTGCGCCTCGCGTCCACCGCTTCCCACCGTGCCGCAGGTAGAAATCAAACGCTACGAAGGCCGCTGGTTTGAAATCGCCAAATACCCGAACTGGTTCCAACGCGGATGCGTGGCCGACACCACCGCCGAATATACTGCGCAGCCGGATGGCACCATTCGTATCGTGAACCGCTGCCGTCAAAAAAATGGATCTATCCGCGAGGCGAGGGGACAGGCTTCCGTGGTGCCGGGTTCGAACAACGCCAAGCTTCGAGTCCGCTTCGCCGGAAGCCCCATAGCCGGCGACTACTGGATTATCGGATTGGATGAAAAAAACTACTCCTGGGCGCTTGTAGGGCATCCCTCGCGGCAGTTCCTTTGGATTCTCTCCCGCGAGTCCCAGATGAATCCAAAGACTTATTCCCGAATTGTGACCCTCGCTGAGAAGCTTGGCTACAAGCCCGAGCGAATCGAAATGAGCAACCAGACCACACCTCAATGAACCACGACTTCCGCCGCGCCCTTCACTACTTCCGCCGGGCATGCCTTTTGAAATGCCCCGAGTGCGGAACGAAACCTGTGTTCGTGCCCCTTCTGCGCATCCGCTCCCTGCGCGATTACTTCACTCCCCTTGATGGATGCCCCCGCTGCGGATACGCCTACGAGCGTGAGACCGGATACTTTCTGCTTGCGATCTGGGCCATCAACTACGGCTTCGGAAGCCTTCTTGGCATAGCGATCTATTGTTTCCTGGAGTTCAATTACCATCTTCCGCTCCCCATTTTGTTGGCAGGCGTCATCACGCCAGTCGTGCTCTTCAATTTTTTCTTCGCCCGCCATTCCAAGACATTTTTTCTGGCCCTCGACCATTATTTCGATCCTCACAACAAGGACGGCTCCGGTGGAGGCGGCGGCAGTGGAAAAACAAACCCGCCCACGAGTCCTGTTCCCGCTGCTCCGGTTGATGCCCCCACGCCCGTGGAGCCGGCTCTCCATGTTTGAAAAAATCCATGCACCTTCTGAAACTCAACTGCCCTGACGCCGTCGGCCTGCTGGCACGCATCACGGGATTCATCGCGGCTTCCGGTGGAAACCTTCTTGATGTGAGCCAATATACCGATCCCGTCTCGCGTTGGTTTTTCACCCGGCTCGCCTTCACCGGTGGCATGGTGGAGGAGGACTTCGCCCGCTTCGAGCAGGACACGCGCGCCTTGGCTGATTCGATGAATGCCGAGTGGACGCTGCGCCGATCCGATCGGCCTGTGCGCACGGTCATTCTCGTCAGCAAACAGGATCATTGCCTCGTCGACCTCCTCTGGCGCTGCCGCTCGCGAGAGTTGAATATCGATGTGCCGCTCGTGCTTTCAAACCACGACGCCGCCCGCCCTCTGGTCGAACGCGAGGGTATTTGCTTTGAGAAAATCGATTTCTCGACCGACAAATCGGCCGCCTTCGAGCAATTGGCATCCCGCCTGCGCGCTGAGCGGGCCGAACTCGTTATCCTCGCCCGCTTCATGCAAATCCTCCCCGAGGCCATCTGTCGCGAGTTCGTCGGGAAGGTCATCAATATCCACCACTCTTTTCTGCCTGCCTTTGTCGGAGCCAATCCCTACCGCCGCGCCTTCGAACGCGGTGTGAAGCTCATCGGCGCCACTTGCCACTACGCCACCGAGGACCTCGACCAAGGGCCCATCATCGAGCAGGAGGTTTCCCGTGTGGAACACTATCACGAGCCCGACGACCTCATCCGCCTCGGCCGCGACTGCGAACGCCTCGCGCTCGCCCGCGGAGTCCGCTTCCATGTCGAAGACCGCGTCCTCGTCCACGGCACGCGCGCGATTGTGTTCCGCGACTAATCCCTCAAAAGATCGCCAATATTGCCCCCGCTTTAGGGGCGGCGGTTTTTGTTGAAGATGCGGAACCAGTTGGCGAAGTGTTTTTTCAGGCCTTCGCGGAAGGTGAGGTAGTGGCCTTCGGGTTGACCTCCTTTTTTGAGGGCGGCGAGGAGGGCGGGGATGGTGAGTTCGTCGAGTTCGAAGGAGGTCCAGGAGACGCCGGCGGCGGAGTCGTGGTGTGCGTCGCTGGCAGCGGTCATGGAGAGGCCACGGGATTTTGCGTATTGCAGCGCTTTCTCGTTGTAGGCTTTTGCGGTCACGGCGGCGTTGAAGACTTCGAGCACTTCGATCTCGAGGGTGTCGAGGGTTTCCGCACGGATGCCGGCTCGCCATTTATCGAAGGGATGGGCTGGAATGCCGATGCCGCCGGCTTTTTTGATTTCCGCAAGCACTTCGCGGGCGGTTTTTTTTTTGAGGTATGGGAGTGTGGCACCGATGCAAAGGAGATGTCCTTCCGCTGTGCTCACCTCCACGCCCGGGATGACGAGGAATCCCTCAGGCAGTTGGCGTCCCCGCAAATATTCATGGGCTTCGCAGGTGTCGTGATCCGTTATGGCGATTCCGCTAAGACCTCGGCGTCTGGCCGCTTCGATCATCTCCTCGGGGCTGTTGCAGGCATCCTTGGAGAAAAATGTGTGCGTGTGGAGATCGAATCGGTGGAGCATGGATGCACAAGGTTTCCCTTGTGGGCGGAACTTGTGTAAAGAACGAAGTCATCAACATGAGTGTGGCATTCAAGGAATGGGCCGTCGTCTGCGAGGCGATTGGCAGTGGCAAGCAGTGCGTCATCCTTCGCAAGGGAGGTATCGCCGAGGGGAGGGATGGCTTTGCCTTCAAGCACCGCGAGTTCTTTTTGTTTCCAACTTGGTTTCACGAGCAATTGGAAAAAACGAACCTCCCGGCGGGAACAATGCTCCCGCCTCAGTTGGAGGGCGAAATCGAAATTCAGCACGCGGCAACGCTTGAGTGGAGTCGTCTTGTCACCGACGCCTCCCGTCTGCCCGCGTTGCGTCCGTTCCACATTCTGGATGAAAGCGTCGTTGAGGAGCGCTTCCGCTATGATGATGTTCCCGGCATCCATGTTGGATTCGTGCGAGGATTCCGTCTCGCATCGCCCCGTCGCATGGCCATGCAGAAAAGTTTCGGCGGATGTCGTTCCTGGCTCGAGCTCCCGGGGTTGGAGGACGCCGAACTTGTGCCGGTGATCAGCGATCATGAGCATGCCGCCATAGGAGACGCTCTCCAAGCCCTGCTTGGCTAAATCGAGCTATTTGTCGGTGGTCAGGAATTGCATGGAAAGCTAATCGCAAAGATGAGTATGAACGCGGGAGGAGAACTTTGGAATCACAGTCCCATAATGAATTAGGACATCTTCTGTTTCCATCCTCCGGCGCCCGGCGATCTCACCGAGCACAGCGATGACTTGGCTCGGCTCAATCTCAAAAAGCGTCACAAGATAATCGTCGGGGTGCATGGCGACGATGCCGTGATCTTGAAGGTTCTCATTTTTGAAATGCCGCAAGTTGAAGGTCAAAATCACGGGGCACCTTCCGCAAATGGCCGCCGCCAGCACATGCCGGTCCTTCAAGTCATTCGTGAGGCCTTCGATGAATCCTTCGTAACCGTGAATTTCCGCCTCGGGAAATGCGGTCGCTATTTCTTTCTGAAAAAGATCCACCAGATTTGCGGGCCAGCCCAGCTTGTCACGATGTGTCCGCTCAACTTCGCGAAGGATTTTCGCCGTCCAGTGCGGAACAAAGAGCCTCGGTCGCTCGGCCAGACTCAGCAACAGATCGCACACTCCATGGTTGGCGAGCACGCATGCGTCGATGAGCACATCGAAGTCCGCTCTCATTCGTAGCCCTTGTAGTCGGAAAAATAGAGCCCGGCACTCGCCACTTCATCTGACAGCCGATTCATAGCTGCTCGGCGGGTCTGGTCGCGCTTTTTCTCATACTCCAGCAGATCCTTGAATGTGACTCTGCGGTGTGTGCCCACAAGGCGGAACGGGATTTCACCCTTTTCCAGCAGGTTCACAAAAAATTGCCGCGACACACCGAGGTAATTTGCCGCCGCCTGTGTTGTGAATGCCTCGTCCTCGGGAAGCATCACGATCGCCTTGCGCTCGGACATCATGCGAACGATGCGGGCAAAGTGCTGGAAGAGCGCCTCGGGAATTTCGATTTGTCGGCCCTCGCTATCCGTCAGAAGCACATGGTCCGGCTTGGCAAAAAAACGCGCCACCTCGGCGAGTTCTTCTTGAGGAATCAGCGAGGGGTCTAGGCGGTTGGTTCGAGTGGTTAGCATACGCTCAAATTACAGCGCCACTAATCGAATGCTACAAAATATTCACCATAAACGCTACGATCGCCGTAGACGCTAAACCTTGAACACCTGTGCGGGGTAGTCCGAGAGGTAACTCACTATCACGCGCTATGGAGCAATGCGTATGGTCAGGTTTTGCGGACTTCAGATTTCACCTCGCCATCGTGGAAGCGCGTGGTGAGTTCCTTGGAATTCATCGCGTCTTTTGCGGAGCGGAGGATTTGTCCGTTTTGATCCATGGTGATGGTGTAGCCGCGTGCCAGTGCGGCGGAGGGGTTTAGGGCACGCAGCACGGCGGCGTGTTGTGCGAGGGATGATTTCTCCTGCTGCAGTCGGGCATCGGTGCGGCGCGCGAGGGATTCGCGGTGGATGGCCAAGCGGCGGGCGAGTTCGGAGATTTTGAGGTCGGGGCGGTGGTTGGCGAGGACGCGGGCGTGGCGCTCGAGCAGGAGCCGGGCGCCATGTGGGGCGGATTCGGCTGTGGACCGGAGGTCGTCGAGCAAGCGGTCGAGGGTCTGTTGTTTTTCTTGAAGAAGGCGTCGAGGTTCCAAGAAAAGCGCGGTCCTTTCGAGGGCGGCAAGGTGGTTTCGAAAGGCGTCGAGGCGGGCTTCCACGGGCCTGCCAAGTCGGGCGGCAAGGTGCTGGAGTTTGTCGAGCAGTTCGCCGGAGTCGGCGGAGAGGATTTCCGCCGCCGCGCTGGGAGTGGGTGCGCGGAAATCGGCGGCGAAATCACAGATTGTGAAATCGATTTCGTGACCTACGGCGCTCACAACGGGGACTGGGCTGGCTGCCACGGCGCGCGCCACCGCCTCTTCATTGAATTCCCAGAGGTCTTCCAAGCTGCCGCCGCCACGGGTCAGCACAATCACATCGAAGGGGGGCAGGCCGGTGGTCGATGGATCACCAAGCAGGCGAATGGCCTCGGCGATCTCGGCGGCGGCACCTTTTCCCTGAACGCGCACGGGATAGATGACGACTTCAATACCTCGCTGGCGTCGGTGCAGGACATGAAGGAAGTCTTGGATGGCTGCGCCAGTTGGTGAGGTCACCACACCGATGCGGCGGGGAAATTTGGGGAGAGGTCGTTTTTTTGCGGAGTCGAAGAGCCCCTCGGCATCGAGTCGGCGTTTGAGTTCCTCGAATTTTGCCTGCAGAGCGCCGACTCCGCGTTCTTGGATGCGGCGGACGATGATCTGGTAGTTGCCACGCGGTTCGTAAACGGTGAGCGAGCCTTGGAGTTGAACTTGCACGCCGTCCGCGAAGTTCATTCCTCGCAGTTGGGCGGTTTGGCCGGCGAAAAGCACGCAGGCGATTTGGGAGCCTGCGTCCTTCAGTGTGAAGTAGGCGTGGCCGGATGACTGGCGCCTGAGGTTTGAGACTTCGCCTTCGACCCAGACCTCTCCGATGCCGTCCTCGAGGAGTCCGCGGACTTTGCGGGTGAGGGCGGTGACGGTGAGAATGGTCGGTTCGGCGGGCTTGGGAGCTGGCTTGGGTTTCGAAATGGTGCCCTTCAGGTCGAAGTTGAGTTGCATGGCGTGTTTTTGAGTGAGGAGTTGATGCGTTCGGCGAGGGTGAGGCTAATGCCTGGAACAGTGGCGATATCTTCCGGGGCGAGTGCTTTGAGGCGTTCCACGGAACCGAATTTTTCGAGCAGGGCCCGTTTGCGATTGGCGCTCACGCCGGGAATGGCATCTAGGAGGCTTTCACGGACGCGTTTTTTCAGCAGGAGGCTGTGGTAGCCATTCGCCGTGCGGTGGGCTTCGTCGCGGATGCGCTGGAGCAGGCGCAAGGCGCCGCTGTCTTGGGGAAGCCTCATCGGGAGGGGACGGCCGGGACGGTGGATTTCCTCGAATTCCTTCGCCAAACCGATGATTGGCACATTTTGCAAGCCCAGGCGCTTGAGTTCTTCGCAGGCACTGGAGAGTTGGCCGCGTCCGCCATCCACAATAATGAGATCGGGTATGGCCGTGGCATTCGCATTTTCGGACTCGCGCAGGATGCGTCCGTAGCGTCGGCGCACGACCTCGGCCATGCTGGCGAAATCATCCTGTGTTGTCAGCCCTTTGATTCGATAAGTGCGGTAGCCGGCGCGGTCGGGAACGCCATCACGGAAGCGGACCATTGAGGCCACGATGTGCGCCGACGAGATGTTGGAAATGTCGAAGCACTCCATAACGCGGGGAGGGGAGGGGAGGGCAAGCGCGGCTTGGAGCGCGGTAACATCTGCTTCGGGGTTGATCGTCGTTGGCAGCGATTTGCGGGTGAATCTTGTGGTTGGGCGGGTTGTGGTTTTGAGGTCTTCGAGGAGATTGCGGAGTTGCGCGGCTTTTTCGAAATCCATCTTCTCGGCGGCGGCCTTCATTTCGGATTCGACCTGATCGAGCATTTCGCGGCCTTGGCCCTCGAGGAACTCGCAAGCAGATTCCACGCGGGCGAGGTAGTCTTCGCGCGTGGTCTTGCCGATGCAGGGAGCGCTGCAGTTTTTGATGACATGGTCGAGGCAGTGTTTGTATTCCGCCTCGCCCGGTTCGAGCGGGCGGCAGGAGCGGATGCCAAACCGCTTGCGCATGGCCTCCAGAGTGCTGCGGAGGGCGCCTGCGTTGGCAAAGGGACCGAAATAGCGTGCTCCGTCCTCTTTGCGCATGCGGGTGAGGGCGAAGCGGGGCATCGGCTCGGAGAGGTGGACTCGGACGAGCAGGAAGCGTTTGTCGTCGCGAAAGCTGATGTTGTATTTCGGGCGGAATTCCTTGATGAGGCGTCCCTCGAAAAGCACGGCTTCGGCATCGCTGCGGACGATGTGGTATTCGAGGTTCCACACGCTATCGATCAGAGCGCGTGTTTTGAGGTCTGCCGAGAATTTGCGCGAGGGCATGAAGTAGCTGCCTACGCGCTTGCGGAGGTCCTTCGCTTTGCCGACATAGATGACGTGGTCCAACCGGTCGCGCATCACATACACGCCGGGCTTGTGCGGCATGTCGCGGAGAATTTTCTGAAAATCCGCACGCGGCTTCTGGTTGCTCATGGCCTAACGATGAGGCATTGGCGTGCGCGGTGCAAGAGAGCTACAGGCAGACATCCAGATACTCGAGCACCTTGGCAAAGGGCACGGCTTCCAGTCGGCCAAAAGCATCGTGGCGGGTCAGGCGGTCGCGCGTCACAGCAGGACTCGAAATGCCGCAGAGGAAGCGAGCGAGTTGGCGCTTGGCGCGCAAGGCGGCATGGCCTTCGGCGCGGAGGATGGTGATCATCTCGGCATCCGAGTGGCTTATATCGGCATCATTTCCTTTGGGCAGTGGTAAGGCCTTTTCTCCTCGGCATCGGCCGCAGTGTCCGCAGTCGGATTTCGTTTTTTCGCCAAAGTATTCGAGGAGGCGGCGAACGGAGCAGCCGGGGGCGGAAGTAAACTCGACGATGCCATCCAGGCGCGCGAGGTCTTGTTTTTCCCGCGAGGTGAAAAGGCCGTGGAGCCAGGTGGCGATCTCGCGGGGATTTCGCTCCTTGGCTCCTGCAAGCAGGCGAAACTTGTGGCGCAGGCCGGAGGGTTTGATTTCGATATCCCCCGCCTCTTCCAGATAGCTTAGCGCTTTGAGAATGCGCTCGCGGGATTCCCCAAGTTTTTCGGCGGCGGCATCTGGTTCGATGGCGAGGAGGCGCGTGCCGCGTTTTCCCGAAGCGAAGAGGCTTTTCAGGAATTTCTGCCTTTCTGGCGTGTGTCCAGCGATGACGCGGTCCTCGGGATGGCGGAAGGCCAATTGGAGAGTGGCATAAAAAAGCCCTGCCGGTTCGAGGATTTTGTCTTTTTCGAGGTAGGTGATGACGGTTTCCAAGACGAGCGGGCGGATGTCCGTGGTTCGAGAAATGTCGTAGCGGCTGATGTCGAATTCATCGCCTTGGCGGAGGAGGTGGTCCACGAGATGGCGTAGGGCCTGCTCCTCAGGTGTGTCGCCGAGGATGAAGTTTTGGAGGACGGTGAGGTCGTCGGCGCAGGCCAGCATCTCGCAATGCGAATCCTTGCCGTCGCGGCCTGCGCGACCGATCTCTTGTTGGTAGTTTTCGAGGGTCTTCGGGAGGTTGAAGTGAAAGACGGAGCGGATATCCGCTTTGTCGATTCCCATGCCGAAGGCAATCGTGGCCACAATGACATCGCACCGGCCCTGCATGAAGTCATCCTGCGCGGATGCGCGCACATCGTTTGCAAGGCCGGCGTGGTAGGCCCTCGCGCGGATGCCTGCGCGTTGCAGGCTTGCGGCCACGCTCTCCGCCGTATGCTGTAGGGTCACATAGACAATGGCTGGGAATGGTTTCTTTTGGACGAGTCGATCGATGAGCAAGTCCAAGCGTTTGTCCGCCGCAACCGGGGTGATGTGCAGGCTCAGATTGGGGCGGTGGAAGGAGGTTTGCACATGGTCTCCCTTGGCGATGCGGAAGGCTTCGCGGATTTCTTTCGACACGGCAGGCGTTGCTGTGGCCGTGAGCGCCAGAACACGCGGAATGCGGAATTTTTTCGCGAGAGCGGCGAGGCGGAGATACTCGGGGCGGAAATTGTGTCCCCACTCGGAAATGCAATGGGCCTCGTCGATGGCGAGCATGGCAATATTCGCCCGCTTGATCTTGGCGACGAAAGTCTCGCTCACGAAGCGCTCGGGGGCGACATAGAGGAGTTTGAGTTTTCCGGTGGAGATGCCTTCGTAGATTGATGCCGTTTCGGCGGGAGTGAGTGTGGAGTCGAGTCTTGCTGCAGCAATCCCGCGTTTTTGCAAGACATCGACTTGGTCTTTCATGAGGGCGATCAGCGGCGAGACGACCAAGGTGACACCATCCATGAGAATCGCTGGCAGTTGGTAGCACAGCGATTTTCCGCCGCCTGTGGGAAATACGGCCAGTGCCGAGCGCCCGGCCAAGAGTGTTTCGACGACCTGCCTCTGACCTTCCCTGAAGCCCGCGTGGCCGAAGTGTTTTAGGAGTTCCCTCTCGAGGTCGTGTTGTGGCTCTTCCATTTTGCGAGCACCAATAGAGCGTAGAGCCCTCCGCTCGGCAATGTCGGTTCGCCGCAGCAAAAGCTTGGCGCACGGGTGGGGGAGCCGTCATTGTTGAAGGGTAGCCATGCAGCAATATCACCGCCTCCTCCGCCTTGTCCTTGATGAAGGTCGCTTCAAATCCGACCGCACCGGCACCGGCACCTATTCTGTTTTCGGCGCGCAGGAGCGCTTCGATTTGCGCGAGGGATTTCCTCTCCTCACTACCAAGAAGCTCCATCTGCGCTCGATCATCCACGAGCTACTCTGGTTCTTAAAGGGCGAGACAAACATCTGCTACCTGCGCGAAAACAATGTGACGATCTGGGACGAGTGGGCGGATGAGAATGGCGACCTCGGCCGGGTTTATGGTGCGCAGTGGCGCGACTGGCGCGGAGCGGATGGCATTACGATCGATCAAATCGCACGCGTTGTGGAGGACATTAAAAAAAATCCCGACAGCCGCCGCCTCGTGGTATCGGCATGGAATCCCGCTGAGCTTCACATCATGGCCCTCGCGCCCTGCCATGCGCTTTTTCAATTTTATGTGCAAGAGGGCGAACTCAGTTGCCAACTCTACCAGCGCAGCGCGGATCTCTTCCTTGGCGTGCCCTTCAATATCGCCTCCTACGCGCTCCTGACTCTCATGGTCGCTCAAGTCTGCGGTCTTCGGCCGGGCACATTTGTTCACACCTTCGGCGACCTCCATCTCTACGCCAACCACCTCGAGCAGGCTCGCCTGCAACTCACGCGCGAGTGCCGGCCTCTGCCGCGCATGGTTCTCAACCCCACTCGCACGCGTCTCGAGGACTTTGTCTTCGAGGATTTCACTCTCGAAGGTTACGACCCGCATCCTGCGATCAAAGCTCCCATCTCTGTCTAATCCATGATTGCCATCGCCGCCATGTCCCGCAACCGCGTCATCGGAGTCGATGGCCGCATTCCTTGGCACATCTCCGAGGACTTGAAATTTTTCAAACGCACAACGCTCGGGCACATCATCGTGATGGGTCGAAAAACCTACGACTCCATCGGGAAGCCGCTCCCTGGGCGCGAAAATTGGGTCGTTTCGAGGGAAGCCAACATTGAAGGAGTCACTCTGCTTCGCTCCTTTGACGCCCTCAAAGAACCTGCGGACGGCCGCCGCCTCTACATCATAGGCGGCGCCCAACTCTACGCCGCCCTCCTGCCCCGCTGCTCGGAACTCCTACTCACCCGCATTGACCGTGAAGTCGAAGGCGACACCTTTTTCCCCGAGTTTGAGAATGATTTCGACGCCGGCGAGATTTTGGAATCCGGGAACGGCTACGAAATCCGCCGCCATCTCCGAAAGTAGCCGCTCACTTTCCCTCAAACCTGCGCCCTCCGACTCACCGGCGTCGATTTTCCATTTCGCAGTATGTGAGGCTGAAACCAAAACCATGCATTCAAGACTGACTCAAAAATTCTTCAAGGTCTCCACTACGCCGGCCAGCATGACAGAGTCGGGGGGATGCCGATTCCTTTCGGAAGGCTGCCAAGTTGCTGCGCGCTTCCCTAAAAAACCTGAAATCAGAAAAACCCAGGCTCTTCTTCGCTCTTCTTGGGAGCGTGCAATTCCAATATTTTCCAAATCGGGTCTGCTGCTGTTTTGATTTCCTCTGATGGGCTCCAGATCGAACGAAGCGCCCGCAGTCTCTTGTTGCTTTCGGATTCCGGTTCCTGCGGCTTTTTTTGTTCCTCTACATACTCATGCCACCGGCGCAACTCGTTGTGCAGAGCGAAAAACCTCCTCTGCCACTGCTCTTCCTTCTTCTGTGCTTCCGTGATCCATTCCACCAAATCCAGTCGATCCACCGAAGCCAAGCGCGCTTGGGCTTTGCTTTCTTCTGTTTCGACTCCTGCAAGAATTGTATGCCAGACAACTAAATACACATCCGTCCAGGCATGGCGTTTTGCATCCGAGCATGCGCGGCAATATGCTTCATCCTTAATGACCCCCGACAAGACTCGACTCCCCGATAGCACCGAACCTATGCGATAGTGGTTCATACAGCTGTCAAACTCCTTCGTCTGAAAATCAAAAATATCCGCACCGCAAGTCTTGCAGGCGATCGCTTTATCCAAATAAATCGTATCAAACATCCCCATGCGGAAGACGATACATCAACTCTGCGCCGCCGCAAGTGACAAAATCGACATATTCGAAGTCTGCCGCGTAGGCGTTCCAGGATCATCTTAACTGTCAATGGATTTTTGACAGAATAAACAGAATTTATAGGATTAGAGACAGAGAAGTGGGGATTCCTGGATTTGAAGTCAGCACATTCGATAACTCTGAAATTGAATCGCTTCCACTCATTCCGTGGGCTGCCCTCGGCAGTCTTTCTCCGCTCCGCTTCGATTTGGTCGAAAAAAGCGTTTCTGCGAGAGATGTATACAACTTTGTTGTGCTCTTTGGTTCCGGGGACTGCGCCCGCTTCTGCAAGACATTTCAGATGTGGCAAAAAACATGGTTTAACATTTTTCTTGCTGTAAGAAAAAAAAGAACCATTGTAGTCACATGATTGCCACTCTTCGTGAATCCAAGACCCGCTTGAGCGAATTGGTGAACCTTGCCAATTCTGGCGAAGAGATTTTGATCACCGTTCATGGTCAACCGAAAGCCCGCATTCTTGCAGTATCGGAACCCCGATCCGATACCGCAGATTGGTTGCGCGAGTTGAGCGCGCTCCGTTTGAGCTTAGGCCAACCCTCGGCATACCAAAAACCAAGCGCGCTCGATGAAGTGCGGGAGGATCGTTGGTGAAAGCCGCTTACTGGGATACCTCCTGCGTGCTGGCACTCTACGCGCCGGAGGAGATATCATCCCAAGCTGCCGAGTTGGCGTCTTTAGAAAAGGGGCAAATCCATTCCAGCGCCATTCTAGAATTTGAAATGACTTTTGCCGTCCACGCCAAAGAGGCGAGGAGTGAGATTCCGAGTGGGAGTTCCGCTAAAGTGCTTTCCCAGTTTCAAGCCGACCTCCAGCGAGGGCGCTATCTGCTTGTTCCGTTAGGCATCGATATCAAGGCCTGCACCAGGGATATCGCCGCGAGAACGCTCCAAGCGGAGCCGCCGTTTTTTTTGCGAACACTTGACGGGATTCATATTGCCACTGCCTTGAAACTGGGCTCCTCGGAGTTGATCACGGCAGACAGGAAAATGGCCGACGCGGCTACACGGCTTGGTATCAAGACCAAATTCCTCAAAAAAAATAGCCTCTGAGTAGTTTTTCCGCTTCCAAGTCTCCACCTCCAGCGTCGGATTTGAAGTTATCACATTCAGTCATTCCGAAATTGACTCGCTTCTGCTCACCGCATGGGCTGCCGACGGCAGTCTTTCTCCGCTTCGCTCCGATTCTGTCTAAAAATCCCATCTCAATACATCGTCAGGATTTTTGTCCCCTCGAAGTCGAAGCGGAAGCGCACTTATCCAGTGTTTAGTTTCAAGGATTTCAGTTCCGTTATCCGCGCCCTCGAAAAGGAAATCTGCCTCGGCTATTGGCCCCATGTCGAGTTCAGTTGGACCGACACCGCATGCGCCGCCGGTCTCCCCGTTTGGAAAGGCAAAAATGCCCAGCACGCCTGAAACCAAGCCTGCCCGACCGCTCTCGCTGCTCTCGGTTATCATCCAAGCTCACCAGCGAGCGTGTAGCGGCAG
Source organism: Terrimicrobiaceae bacterium (assembly GCA_044340205.1). Classification (GTDB taxonomy): domain Bacteria; phylum Verrucomicrobiota; class Verrucomicrobiia; order Chthoniobacterales; family Terrimicrobiaceae; genus UBA967. The sequence goes on along the minus strand of JBIIUB010000024.1, from coordinate 2,952 downwards.
CACTCGCCGACTTCCCATGAGCTATCTCCTAGATTTTCCTCCGTGTTCTCTGTGACCTCTGTGACCTCTGTGACCTCTGTGGTTAATAAAACTTTTGTAGGTAACACTATAAAGCTTGTTAGCTAAGAGAGCGGAAAGCGTCCTCGCCTGAGCAAAATGTCGGAGTCATTGGATTCAAAATGAGTTTGACATCAAGAGACTCGCTTATAATTTTAAAATGGCTTGACTATATGAGACTCACTCCATTCCAGAGGCAGGGCATTCTCGAACTTTCCCGTAAACATTTCGGGTCTCAGTGTGCGGCTTTTTTATTTGGATCCCGAACAAACGATGAGTTGCGGGGTGGTGATATTGATCTGCTCATAGAGGCTGATTCCAATCGGCAAGTTGAATATTCAAAAAGACTTGCCTTCCGCAGCGAACTCAAGTGCCAGATCGGAGATCAGAAAATTGATGTCATTTTTGCAATGCCCGACGATGAGCGCCCGATTGTCCGAGAAGCCAGGCGCGAAATGGTGCGACTATGAACGCCCTTTGCCATAAAAAATGGTTGTCTGCACTTGATGAATGCGATGCGCATATTACTCGGATTCAACATGCAATCGACCACTTGGATCAAAAATTACCTCTTACAAAAGAGGTCTACGATTTTTTGAGTGATTAGTGACATTGCTTACATTGACCAAATCGTTTTTCGATTTTCGAAGCTTCAAGATACGATTGGTAACAAGATTTTTCCATTAGGCCTCGTTCTCCTTGGAGAAGATATCGAAGCGCGTCCCTTTATTGAATAAGTTGTAGGAACTGAGACTTATCCCATCCTCATCCAAGTGGAGGGAGCTTAGAAACGACCTTACTCATGAATATCCAGATATTATTGAGGACAGGATCGATGCCTTGAATAATCTAAAGACCGCGCTCTCTGAAATTTTGCAAGTGTATCAAAAAATCAAAACAATCGTCGCCAATACATCCAGTGTTTAGTTTCAAGGATTTCAGTTCCATGATCCGCGCCCTCGAAAAGGAAATCTGCCTCGGCTATTGGCCCTATGTCGATTTCAGTTGGACCGACACCGTGCGCGTCGCCGGTCTCCTCCTTTGGAAAGGCAAAAATGCCCAGTCTTCCTGAAACCAAGCCCGCCCGGCCGTAAAGCGCTCAGGAGCGCCAACGTCCCCGTTGGCTCCCTGCCGAGGAGAACCTTAGCATTCCCAGCATTGTAGCGGCTGTCTATGACTGCCGACAACGGTAGGGCGATTTCTCTGAAAGCGCAGAAGATCAGCAAAATCATGGACAGCAAAATCATTTTTTGGAGGAGTGCTGCATCGCCTCCACAATCGAGCACCTGTGCCTCGAGCTTTCCCCGAGACATTCCGCACGAAATCGTCAGGATTTTTGCACTTGAAGCCCCCATGTCCTTGCAATAGTTTTTTGCAATGACTACGACCATCACAATGAAAAACCAAGTCACCTTGCCAGCGGCCCTTGTCGCTCAAGCTGGCATTGCCGCAGGCTTCCGGCTTGACTGGTCGCTTGCAAAAAACGGTGAGCTGAGAGCCAAGCCACTCCCGCCCTTGGAGCAGGTCGTCAAATCCCTTCGCGGACGCGGAAAAAAGTTTTTGCCAAAGGGGCGCAGCGCCGTTGCCGATTTGATCGAGGAGCGCTCTAAGGAAGTTTGACCACGCCTTCCTTATGACGCACCTTTTGGATACATCTGCCGTGTTGGCCTACTACTTCGAGGAGGATGGTGCCGACCAAGTCCAGGTCCTTCTGGCAGACACAAAAAATCCTCCCTGCATTTGCTGTATTACCGAGTTGGAGTTTTGGGCCAGATTGAAATCTCTCGGTGCGGAAGCCCAGTTCCAGATTGATTGGCCAGAACTCTCCAATCTTCTAACAATCTGTCCGCTGGATGTTCAGATCGTTGGCCGGGCTGTGGAAATTCGTCGTGCATGCAGTGACCGGCTGCCCACAGTGGATTCGCTCATTGCTGCAGCTGCGTCATTTCACAATATGGTTCTTGTTCACCGTGACCCGCACTTTGAATCCATTCCACGCAAATTACTGCGGCAGGTCTCACTTTGCCCGCCCACGGCATCGTAATCACAAAATGTTCCGCCGTTTGCATCTTTTTATCGACGCCAACCTGGCCCGCGCCGCCGGCCTCCCCGTTTGGAAAGGCAAAAATGCCCAGCACGCCTGAAACCAAGCCTGCCCGGCCGTAAAGCGCTCAGGAGCGCCAACGTCCCCGTTGGCTCCCTGCCGAGGAGGACCTCAGCATTCCCAGCATTGTAGCGGCTGTCTATGACTGCCGAGCACGGTAGGGCGATTTCTCTGAAAGCGCAGAAGGTCAGCAAAATCATGGACAGCAAAATCATTGTTTGGAAGAGGGCTGCATCGCCCGCGCCATCAAGCGCCTGCGCCTGGGGGTGGCGTTTTACAACTTGTAGCCTGCAGCCTCGGAGTCGCGGGCGAACATCTTCACGGTTTCCAAGGCGAATTCATCGAGGTTTTTGCCGAGGAGGGGGATTTTGGCGATGAGGTCGTTCGTCATCGTGATGATGTGGCATCCCATGGCGTCGGCTTGGATGAGATTGAAAAGCTCGCGCGGGCTGGCCCAGAGGAGTTCCACATTCGGGGCGGATTTCAAAAGTTCGAGGCATTCGCGCATTAGCGGCACGGGGTCGCGTCCGCTGTCGGCCACGCGTCCGGCGAAGATCGAGGCGATGGCTGGCGGGCCGCCTGCAAGCGCGGGGAGCATGCGGGCCACATGTGCTGGGGTCGTCATTGCGGTGACATTCAGTTTTACTCCGGCTTGAGCAAGGCGGGCGGCCATTTCGTGAGTGGATTCGCCATGCGTATTGGTGGACGGGATTTTCACATACACATTGTCGCCCCAAGATGCGATTTTTAGGGCCTGGCGTTCCATCTCGCGGAGTTCGTCGCTGAAGACC
>JBIIUB010000023.1:0-29199 GCA_044340205.1 Terrimicrobiaceae bacterium | reverse complement strand
TTCGATGATGAGCGGGACGAGGGTTTGAATGATATCCGGCTGCGAAGGGAGTCCTCGCTCTCCATGGTAGATCAGTGTGGCCAATAAATCGACCGCGCTACGCCCGAGATCGGTGCTGGGCTGGGGAATGCCGGTTAATTCCTGATGCGCTGGATTTCCATGGCGCATTCCCAGAAAGAAAAATCCGACATCCTCGGGGATGCGCAGTCCCGCCTCGATGAGCCAATCCTGATACTCAATAATCCCGCCGCTCAGGATCACATCTGGCCGGTAGTCCTGGAACCATTTCAAAAATTCTTCTTTGTTTTTTTTCGACTTGTCTTCGATGCGCAGTCGCAGCAGCGGGATACCCAGCGCAGCGGGAAAGGTTTCGCGCAGGGCCAAAAAATCCGCCGTGTGCCGGCTCCCACCCAGTGTCTCAGTGACAATGCTGCTGACATAGCCAGGGCGTTTGTATCCCCGGCGTCTCAAATCCTCCAAGGAATGACCCATCGTCTCATAGCCATGCGATGACACCGTGTGCATCGGCGGGTGTTGCGCGGAAAAACCAATCGCCACGAGTGAGAGATCTTCCCACGGCAGCGAGAGGGCCGACGAGTTCGGTGGAAAGCGGGAAATGATGACACCGTGGATGCCGTTTTTGCGCAGTTGATCTGGAATTTTTTCCAGCTCCAGATTGTGGGAACCAACATGCCAGATCTGGATCGAGAACCCCAACTCCTCGGCGCGTTTTTTGGCTCCGTCCCATGTCTCCGAGAGCAGCGGGGTTTCAGCGTAGGTCTCCGGGCTATGCCCTGCCAAATAGACAATTGGGTGCCAGGTTTGTGAGGCCAGCGGATTGCGCACGCTGGCCATCCAGTCGCTCACCAGCGGATTTAGAGAAAACCCGACCCGCTTCGCAGCTGACTGCACCTTCACCCGTGTGTCTGCACTCACCAGCGAACTGCCCTGCAATGCGCGGTAAACCGTCGCACGGGAGCAACCGGTTTCTTTGATAACTCTTTGAAGCAGGTCCGAAGGCATGGCTGCAACAGAATGAACGCGTTTCAACGAAGTTCACCAAAAAAAAGCGACGATTAACAAAAAGAGGATCGTTGCACAGAAAGCGCGATTCCTAACGGTTCAAAAACAATTCACCCGCATGGGGTATTCCGCTGCTTTCATCAAAAACCGGCGGGCCTTGCGGGTCCAATGTCTCGATCCGGTTGCAGCGCACAACGATCCCATTGGCGGGTGAGCTAAGGACGATTCCCTGTCGGGCGCCGGTGACATGGCAATGCTCCACCACTCCCAGAATGATGCCGCCCTTGTCGTGGGGCACATAGTTTTGCTCTGGTGCCTGCCAGTTCTCAAAGCGGGTGTGGAGATAGGCCGCCGTATCCACATCTCCGCCTTGGTTATGCCGGCAGATCTCGCCGATCGAATAGGCGACCCGCTCGTGCGGCTCCGGCCAGCGCTGGAAGGCGCGGTAGTGGTTCACCCGGCTTCGATCATGGGGTCTTCTGGCTTGGTATCGGCAATCACGGCGGCGGGCCGACCAAGGAGCATCTCGCCCGCATCGCCGAGTTGCAAAAGGACCCGACGCTGCCCGTTCTCAAGTTCAGCACCGTGCGCGAATATCTGGCGGAAGTCCTCGCATCGCCTGCCGCCAAGAACCTCCCGCTTCACGAAGGCGAACTCCAGCACCATGCGCGCGGGTGCTACGCCGCATGGGGCGACATCAAACAACTCAACCGAAATGCCGAACGCCGCCTCGTTGCAGCAGAGACCGCGAGCCAATGCGCCGGCATCGACAAGTCGCTCGCAGACCTCGCAAGGCACATTGTTCTCTGTCCTCAACGCGCTCGAAGATCACATGGACCAAGTGGAAATCCGCCACAGCGTGGAGGAATCCTTCACCGGCCAATGGTGGGTGCTGGAAGAGAATGGAACATGGCGCGCCACCACTCCACGCAGAGGCCCCGGCCGATTGGAGTTTGATCTGGATGTGCCACCGCTGCGCGGTCGATTCCTCCGGCACTTGTCATTCGATCGTTCTTGAGTTGCGGCGTTGAGTAGTTGGTCGAGATCCGCCGCGACCAGCGAATCGAAGGGTGAGTCCGTCCGCATCGATCATTTGTAGCAGGAAGAGGATGTCGGGAACTGCGGCAAGCATGACGCGCCGTCGCGCTGTGCTTGTCACTCAGCTCTTCAGGAAGCGTTCGTTGACGCGCTGATACCAGGCCACATCAGACCAGTTTTCCCAGTAGGGGTGGCTGTAATTCCAAGGGGTGACGCCCCAGAAGTCGTAGGAAGGCGCGGCGGCCATGCACTCTTCGCACCAATCACGGAGCCAGTCCCACTGCAGGTCCGGGTGATCCATGTGCCACCATGGTCCCCATGCCTCCGTTGTGACCAAGGGGGCGGCGATCTCCCGCGACCATTCCATGGCCTCATGCATCTGATTGTGCATCGCCTGCATGAACATCGGGCGCATCGAGCGGAAGGAATCCCTCAGGCGGTTCATGTAATCTTTGTAATCATGCTCGCCGCGATCTTTGGTGAGATTATTGAAGCCTGTCCGCGCCTCGAAGCGGGGCGAGTATTGAATCCAAAGATGAAGTTCGAGCACATCGAAGACATGAAGCCCCATTGCCCGCACTTCCTTCCAAAAGCTGGTCAGGGAAAAAGTGAATCGCAACGCGGGATAGCGCTGCTGGAAATGCCTACAGGTGGCGGCGAAGTAATCCGAAACGAGTTTCATTTGAGCCGGGTTCCACGCCAGTTGACGCGGTCCGGTTTCTCGGCGACCTGCGGCTTCCATTGCATCGGCTGCGTTGACCGGCACGGACACATCCCCCCCTGCGAGCTTGGCAAGAAGCGGCTGGAGGTTGCTGAAGTAGGGGAACTCCTGATCGAAGTCCACATAGAGAATGCTTCCCAGGAGGTCGTGTTTCGCGAGCAAATCAAGCGTTCGCTCCCAAGCCTGCCAGAGAGGATGAAAACGCTCGTCACCCTCCGCGCCATCGGGAATGGCGATTTCCTTCGCACTCCAAGTCGAAAGGATCACCCCGATTCCGCGTTGCTGGCATTTGCCAACAAACTCGATCAATTCCGCCGCATAGTCGTGTTCTTGATCCACCGTGCTGTGGCCCCAGTTCAGCAGAGGCGATGCCTTGAGCATCTGCCGGGGACTACCCGTGCCGCCGACGATGTGGGGAAACGCATCGATGCGCACGGTGTTGAAACGGCGCTCGAGCAGGTCGTCGAGGGCGCGGTCCCAATCGGCAAACGGCCCGCCGGGATAGTGGCCGTTAAGCCATGAGAAATCCCACATGGCATTGGTGATGCGTTGCGGAAGCAGATGCTCGCGCATGTCGTAGGAATGATTGGAAGCAGTGAGGGTGGGCATGGAGGGTCTTATTTCAGCCTCAGATTGCAGAGTCGATCATGTTTCAATCGATATCCGGCCTTATCGGTTGGATCAGGCACCATGACTCCCCGTGAGCCAACACGGCCGTGACCAAATGAGTCGGTCCACCGGCATTGCCAGTGGCTCCCGGTGAATCACAGAAAAGTTGCGGGCGCTCCCGTCGTTCCGCATCCAGTTCGGAGCCATCCTCAAACTCGATGTGATGCGTGTAAGCGATCTTCGCGGAACAAGGCCGCCATGTTACGCCGTCGGTTGAGACGAGGTGGCCTCCGTATCGCACATGACCGGTCAGCACTCCTTCGTTGTCTTCCATGACCATGTGGTATTCGCCGTTTTCAAAAAAGAGGTCAGGATCCTCCAGGGGCCCGGCCGGGAAGATATCCTCGGCCAGAATCCGATACTCCCCATCAAACGATGAAGCCCGTGCAATGTGCATGTGGAGATCCAAGTCGCGGTAGGCCATTAAAACCGCGCCATCATCCAGAACAAGCGGAGCGGGATTGTTGGCATCTTCTCCGAGAGGGATCGGCTCGTCCATGCGCGTCCAAGGGCCAACCGGAGACGAAGAGTGGGCATAGCCGATCTTGCGAAGTCCGGAGCCGCAGGCCGAACCAATGTAATATAAAACATAGGTCTCCCCGATTCGCACGATCTTGGGGTTGTGGCACATTTTTCCATCCCAGTAGGATCCGCCGCGGCCGGTGAGCACCACTTCCTGAAATGTGTAGGGCCCCTCCGCACGGGATGCCGTTGCCCGAACAATCTCGGAGTGGTCACGATACCCCTCGGGGAAGGTGCTGACCTTGGGCCAGCGTGATGCAAACAGGTGGTATTCGCCATCCGCCTTGATCACGGATCCGCACCACACGAAGCATCCTTCCTGCCGGAACCCACTGTCCAGCGGAACCTTCTGCAATCGATTGATAAGAGGTTCTTTCATCGCTTCGTCTCAACAAAGAAGGTTACGGGTTTCTATCAAAAATTGAAGCCTTGGCTGTTCACCGGGTAACGCCAGACCACTCGTCCGCATAGGACAGGCACTCGAGGCACATTCTGGTGCCGACCATGTCGCTGACCGGCAGCGGTGGGCTGAGTTTCACTCCCGCATGAATGAGCAGGCAGTGATCGGCGGCGAAGGCAAAGCCGCCGTCAGGCTTGCGGTAGTCGCGCAGGAGGCATTCGGCAAGGCGCTGCGCGGCGCGGACGATGTCGGCGTGGCGGTATTCCCCCTTCAGTTGCTTGTCGAGTTGACGGAGGACCCAGACCGAGTCCCAGTTGATGCACATATCGCGGGCGTAGCGGATGACATAAGTGCTGCCGTCGGGCGTGGGCAGTTCCGGTCGCTGCGCGAAGTCGCCGGCCTCGGATTGCATGGCCAGCACCGAGTCGATGGCCTGGGCTGCGTAGGGATAAGTGCGGCGCGTTTCCATGTAGGCAAAGTAAAGCTTGAAGAGGCCGGCCATGGCCACATCCGGGTGCTTGCAACCGGCGTCATCGGGCAAGCCGCTCACCGGACTCATCACTTCGGTTTCCAGAAAACGAAAGAGTTCCTCGAGCGACTCCAAACGGCGCAGCACTTCGGGATCCCGCGGATTTGCGTCGGACGGCTCTTTGGCCCCGTTATGAATCCCTCCTCCCACGGCGGCGACGGCGCGGTTGAAGCGCTCTCCTTCCAGCCACGGGTTCGTCCAGTCAAGACTGCGCACCCAGGCCATTCCGTCCTCTCCTGTCAAATCGCAGTGGACTTTTTTCGGCGATGCGTGGAGTGGTTTCGCACCGAGGAGCTGCAGAGCGACCGTGGCATCCATCTGCAGCCAGAGATCCAGCATCACATAGGAATGCCCTGCGGAGAAATCCTTTTCACCGACCAGGGAGTCTTTGAAAAATCCATCCGTGTCCTGGCTCGACTGGAGGAAAGCGACCGCCTCGGCTTTTTCTTTGGTGCCGACGGACTCCAGGACGCCGAAGAGGTCGAGTATCCAGAGTGCTTGCCGGGTGCTGACGAGAGCATGAGGCCTCTGCATACCGGCGGTGTATTTCCAACGCCCCCAGCCTTCGCTACGATCGCGGACCGATTCCATCCACATCAGCACACCCTCGCGGGTGCGTTCGACATAGCTTCCGTTCAAAGGTGATTGCATCATTTGTTATTGGTTGAGTTGATAAATCAGCACCTGCTGCGAAGCGACCTCGGCTTTCAGGCGACCCTCGGCGAGCGCGACCTCGGCACCGGTTTCAAAGTTGGTCACAGCCTTTGGCTTGAAGGCACCCAGATTCAGATCGATCGACTGGCTCTTCTTGCCGGTGTTCACGAGAACCAGCAGGCGCTTGCCATCGACCTCGCGGGTCCAGACGCGGAATGGCTCGCGCACTTTGATGGAGCTGTCCTCGGCTTTTGGCATAGCCACCAGCCATGGTTCGAGACGCTTGAGCAACTGCGAGGTCTCCACGATGCCATTCCAAACCGTCGGCGCATCCTCGACCATGCGGTAGTGGGTTCTGGGCCCCCAATACCAGATGAAGCCATCGGTGCTGGCCGTCAGCGCATGAAAGACAAAGAAGCGGGTCTCATCGCGTGTCGGACGGGTTGGCATGCCTTTCTTCTGAATCGTGCCCCTCGGATCGTTCCAGTAGGTGACATCATGGCCCTGGACCACCGTCCACATCGGCTTCTTGTCACCAATCGACTTCCGCTGGGCGGCGGCATCCTCACCAACCATCGTCAACTCGCGATTGGTTCCGATCGGATAGGGATCGTGCCAGGCGATATCCTCAGGATCAGGCTCTGCCCAGTAGTCTCCTTGTTCAGGTTTGAAGTAAACCACCGCCGTGGGATGAAACGGATCGACCGCTTTCACTGTGTCTTTCAATTGACGCAACATGGCGGGATTCAACCTCCACTTTGTGGCCTCCGGTTCATCCATGAGATACCAGACCAGCAGCGCCGGATGATCCATCAATGCCGCAACCCACTTCTGTATGGCATTCCAGTCACGCGCAAAAAACAGATTACGCGGGATTCCCATGAAGACTTTGACGCCGGCCGCCTGCGCGGCATCGAGATAGGCGCGCGCTTGCTCGATGGTCGCACCTTTATCCTCGAAGTCATAGCTGTGGGTGATGTTGAATCCAGCCTGCTGGATTCCGGTGAAGTCGTCATTCCGATCGCTCGGGTCGCGGTAGGTGCCGATCGGATAAAAAGGCTTGCCGTCAACGAGCATCACCCGGTCCTCACGGAAGCTCACTTTTTTCGTCACCTGCCTGTTGCTGAAGACGCCCTCGACCACCATGGGCTCCTGCCCGGGAGCCGTCGCGGTGAGCTTCACCGGATGCGCCCCGGGGGCCAGATCGGTCGTCGGGCGGAAACGGATTTTTCCATCCTTGTTCCCAAGAATCTCCGCCGGCACGCCATCGATGGTGACGGCAAGCTGCGTCTTCGCATCCAGCTGAGGTTCGGTGCGGAAGGACAGTTCCGGGCGGGGCTCCGCTGACCAGCTCCAGTTCGCGGTGATCGTGGGCGGCCAAGCCACTGCATCTGGTGCCACAACAAACGACTTCGCCGCAGGTGGTGGCATTTCCTTGTCACCCACGCCAGCAACGCGCACCCGATAATACCAAGTGCCAGGCTCGAGCCATTGGTTTGGCGTGGCCTGATAACCAAACGGCTTGACGGAAATCGTTTTGTCAGCCGGAAAAGCCGGATCGCGCGAAAGCTCCAGTCGGCGATAGGTAAAACTCACATCCAAAGGCAAAGGCTTCCATTCAAACACCGGGCGGCGCGTCTGCACCGTTGCGCCATCGGCCGGACGGACGATTTCCGGCCCCTCCCATCCGGGCGCAAGGTCCTCCACCTTAAGATCGTCAAAATACGCCGTGCCCTGAGCCTCAACGCCCAACATGACATGCAGGTAGGCGACATTTTCTGGAATCGGCTGGGTATAGGGCACCTTCACTTCCGTCCAATCCTTGTCGCCCATCAAGCCCGTCGGAAACGAACCGCCCTTCACATATTTCTTGTTCTTATCGGCCATTTGGAGAAACAGCACGGCGCCGCGGTTTTTGTAGTTATCTTCAAATTCCTTGACCCCCTCCGCGCGGATCCGCACCGACGCTTGATAACATTTGCCGGCTTCCACCGGGATGTAGAGTTCGGCGTATTTACCTTTTTTTGGATCATCAACCTGCACACGCAGGGCTTTGCCATTGGCGCCTGGTATCTCGCCGACCACCGAGGCAAAGTCTGGAACATTCCAGCCCTTCTGACGCAGCGCACCGGCATCCGCGTCAAAGGACTCGCTCATCGAAAAAGCCGGAGGCGTCTCCGGAGCTTTCGCGGCTTCTTGAGTAGGCTTCTCGGCCTCCGCTTTTTCAGGTGTTTGATTGGAGGGCTTGCAACCGGAAAAACAAGCCACGGTGGATGACAACACGAATCCTGCGAGCATGCGCTTAATCATACGAACTTTGAATAAAATGTTAGCCGAAAGGGTTTACTGAATCGGGCTAAATGTGAGGTCATCCGCCAAGACCTTGGGGGAATCGTTCTTTTCGTTGTTGAGATTCAACACGGTTACCTTCACGAAGCTTGTGCCAGGCCAAAACATACCCTTCTCTTGGCCCACAGTGCTCACGCCTGAAATGTCGCCAGATATTTTAACCCAATCTTTTCCAACGCCTTTTGTAGCAAGCCAAAGGCTTGCGCCCGCAACTTTATGCTGCCGCACCTTGGTGCCTGCCGAGTAGCCTTCTTTCAAAGGCTTTACCAATTCCACCTCCCATTGCCCGCCTGTCTGCCGAATGGTGGTGATTCCCCATTGGCTGAGATTGGGATTGGGCAAGTCGCTGTAGCTTCCCGAGTCATCCACATTGAACGCCACCACGCCATACTTTGGCGTGTGCGCTGCATTAAACTCCCACGCCGAACCATTCTTGATTTTGACGACTTTGTCCCCGGGTTTGGCCTCCTCCACCAACTCGGTTTCCGTCTGCGGAACCGGGGTGATGCGTTCGCTGGTGATGAGCCGTTTTTGGGCATCGAAGCAGGCGAGGCCAAGATAGACGATGCCAGTCCCCTCCGGCGACATGAAATAGCCGGAAACTGTGTAGCCACTGCTTGGATCCACCGGAATAAAGTCTTTGGATTGCGCCGTGCCCGCAGAATCCTTTGCGCCCGCAAGCACGAAGGAATGCGCTCCTGCGTGGGCTGTGGGTGAGACCTCGTTGAATTTGGTCCATCCCGAAATATCCCCCGCCTCGGCGTCACCATTTACGAGAAGATTTTCCGCTTGGAGGGAGTGGTTCAGACAAGGGACTGTGATTAACGCGGTCGCCAAAAAGGCGCTGGTGAATTTGTTGTTCGTGGACATTGTGGCTGTTTTCATATGTTGGGGTTTTTGGGGTTTGAAATGTTGTGTCGGAGGTTGTGCCAATCAAAGGCCGCCGGCTTGTCACTTGGAACCTGCCAGATCACGGACCTGAAAGCTGGTTCAGACTACGCAGAGACCACAACCCTCCCAAGAGATTTTTTACGCAAAAAAATTTCTGATTTTGCGCAAGCATTCCCTCGTGTGCGACTCTGGAGTCTCGAGGGGCATTTTCTCGGGGAGTGCGTCCGTCCTCTGGCGCAATCGGATTTTGGCATTAATAACTTGCAACATCCATCCGCAGTGCAGACCCGGGTCGGTTGTCCCCGTTCCAATCGCCTTGGGGGATTCCAAGGCGAGGCCAAGATCGCTTATTCTGTGATGATCGGGGCGGTATTTGTCAGCTTCTCGATCGCCTTGGCCAGTTCGTGCCGCCGCGCTGTGATGGGAGCGGGATCGTTGGTGTAGGTGGTGAGGCCGCCGGAAATGGCACCAGGCACTTCGAGGAGTTTGGCGTAGCGGGCAGCCTCGTCGGCATTGAGGGTCGATCCTTTCTCCGCGAGCAGGCGTTTGAGCAGCACGAGATATTCGTAATCCTCAATCCCGTCGCGCTGGACTTCGAGACGGATGGTGGAGACCGGTTCGTCGAGCACGGGGCCTTGGCTACCGTCGAAGCAGGCCTCGGGCGGATAGACCAGTCGTCCGTCTCCGGCTGCCCATGGGCGTTTCTCGCCGACTTGCGTGCCGTAGCCATCGTTCCAGCTCATCGTGTCGAGATAAGGATTCTGCAAACCCTCCGGATAAACCTTGCTGCTATTCCAGTAATTCGTCTGCCAGATGAGGATGCCTTGGACTTCGTTTTGCCAGCTTTGCCAGAGCCAGACCCTCATGTCCGTGGCTGGGCGATCGATGAAACTTCCAATAAAAGGTGCGCGAGGCCCGGTGCAGATATACCAGGTTGAAATCTCCCCGGCCTTCTGTCGCTCGTGAGCGAAGGTGGGATTGAATGCGCTGAGAATCGGGCACCAATAATCGATGTATCCGATGAATTCGGGTGCCGCGCCCAAATTCTTTGGAATCATGCGACGCAGTCCTGGAAAATCCTCCTTGAGAATTTTCAAGCGTTCGATCACTGCGGGATAGTCCTTCACAGCCGGTTCATCGAAGGGATAGCTAACGGCCTTGTCCAACCACCCCTTCTCAACGAGATGGCTACGCACCTCGGAGCACCATGCACGGAACAATTCACGGTGCTCGGGAGTGCCCAGAGCATGACCTCCAAACTCGCCCGCTTTTGTCGCGTAGAAGGTCCCCCCGCCCAAGCCGGGGAATGACCCGGTGCCACCGACGAGGAACGAGTTGAAATGATACTTCTCGATGGCCTGCGTCATGGCCTCATCCCATGCCGCCCAATCGAATGCGATTTCCGTTTTGTCACCCGGAGCTTTGTCATCTTCCATCCCGCCATTTGCGATGAGTTCGTTGCCACTTCCGGTGTCGGTCAAAGACACATCGTCGAACCAGGCCTTGCCAATCTTCTCTCCTTTTGCCGTCCAGGGTGAGGCTTGGAGAGAGACCTTCATGGAAACCGCACCAGCAGGAATGGCTCCGATGGTCTTCTTGAAATTCGTCCATTCCGTGGCTGCGGGGAGAGCGATGAGGATATTCTTGCCGCCGAGATGACTGCCCGAACCATCAGAAAAACTCACAACCAACTGAGCGGGTTGGTCGGCCTTTTCCGTGCGATACCAAAGATTGAGATCAAGTGGTTTGCCCGAAATGGGAAGCGATTCACTGCTTGAGACCTGAAGGTTCTCGGTCGGGCTCGCATCCTCGACCAAAAGAGACTTCATTCCGGCACGAGGCCGATCCGCGATGACCTTGCCGCCGCTCCAAAAATTACCGCCACCGGAGAATTTGTAAGTGTAGCTGTCCAGCGGCACCGGGTTGTAGGGACTGATGCGGTTGTCGCTGAAGAGGCGCATGTATTTCTCCCATACCGCCCGTTTGTCGGCATCGGTCTGGAGGCGCTGGTATTTCCAGACGCGGCCCGCGTCCAAACCGAAGAGGGTGCGACAGGTGGTGGCATCAGGCAGGGAAAACCCATAGACCTCGACCTCCAGTGGCACCGTGGCGGTGAAGCCCTCGGCATTGACTGTGATCTGGCCGCGATAGAGACCGGGGGCGGTGTTGGCGGGGGCCTTGACACGCACCCACAGTGGTTGGTTTTCGCCTGCAGCCACGCTCACGCCGCCCTTGAACGGAGGCAGCGGGTCGGGCCAGTAGCCTGTGCCGCCGGTTTCGTCGGAGGCGATCTCGACATTCACATATCCGACACGCAGCACTTTCACGGCATCAGTTGGCAGCAAAGCGCCGGACTCGGAACGCAGTTCCCCGGCGGTGGCGGTCAGACCGGTGAGCGCTTTCTCCGGGCGCACGACAAGCTGGGCGCCCTCGGCTTCGTTGCCAGCCAGGCTGATGCGGATCGCTTGGCTCTTTGCCGTCGGCAGCGGACGCGTTTTGGAGACTTTCCATCCGGAGGAAGCCCACCAGAGGCCGACTCCAGGAGACGGGGAATTCAGCAACTCGCCATAGTTTGTGGCGTTGAGGATTGGTTGATAAACGGTCGCAGCCAGACGGGTGGATGAATTTTTTCCGAGCGAGAATTCGAGGGCATAGATGCCGGCCTCTCGCATCTCAAAGGGAATACTGACCGCTGTGGACTTCCCGGGAGCCAATTTCACAGGAGCAGCCGTGGATTTTTTTTCGCTTTGCGTGCCCAAGCGGATCGACAATTCGGGGTTCAACTGGACTGCCTTGTTGCCAAGGTTGGTCACCTTCACCGCAAAAGAGGGATTTGCGGGATCCGATACCAAGGGCTGGACCGAGATCGCAGGATTCTCGCCCAGCACTGTCATCGCCGCGGTGTTTCCCAGCGCCTGCAGCGGGGCGCCATCGATGTTTGCGGAATACTCATACCCTTTGACCTGGAAGAAGACGGGCTTGGAGTTGTCCGTCGTGTCATTGCAAAGCCGCACCCAGATCGCGGAGGCGGGCAGCATGTCCGCGGGGATTTTTACCTTTCCCGTATCACCTTTTTTCAAGGTGGCGACGCGGCGGAAGTCCTTGCCGTCCGTGGAAAGCTCGACACCGAGCGCCCAACTTGATTCCACATGGTAAGAGGGGGTCACTGAAAGTTCGCCCGAGAGTTGCTTGCGGCCCGCAAGCTCATGCCGATAAACCACGGCATCGGTGGGCTTGCTGAAACGCCAGCGATCGTCATGAAACACATTGCTGCAGGAGACCAGCGCGCGGCTCACATTGCGGAATGCCTTGTTTTTAAAGGGCGCCTTGAAGTCGTAGCGGTTGCCCATCACACTTTCACCTTCGCCAAGCAACAAGCCATCCACCGAGGATTGGGCGAGCTTGATGGGAAAAAGCTCGATGTCATCATACTCGATGCTGCCCTTGAGCTGAAAGGCTCCGAGAAAAATACGCTGCGGTTCGGCAGGAGCCACGAAGCGCACGCTGTAACTGCGAAATGGCGACACCACTTCCGAGGCATCCAGCGGAATCGTCTGTCGGGCGCACTCAGGCCCAGCAAATACTTGAGAGGAGGTGAAGAGCACCTCCGGCCGGTAACGGCAGCGGAAACGCAGTTCATAGGCAGTCCCCGGAACCAAGGCTATCGGCTCACTGCGCCATCCGGGTTCGCCACCATTCGCGGCCCAATTCACCGGACCTTTTTCCGTGCTCAGTGCCGCAAATCGCGATCCACTTGCCCCCTCCCCTTCTCCCCAGACGACATTGCCAGTGCCCGTCCAGCCGACCGGTTTACCATCAGCGCCCTGCTCGAAAGAGGAGTTCGCAACAACCGGCGCCGCAGAGGCTGCCGCAGTCGTTTCCGCCGGAGCTGGCTCCGGTTGTTTGTCTGCGCTGTCCGACTCTCGGCGGCAACCGGTGTGGAAAAAACAAATGGCTGCGAGAGCTGCAGCACCCAGTTGATTCAGGCGATGATTTTTGATGCAGGGGTTCATGATCGGGATGGGGTGATTTGTCAAAGCGCCACGGTTTACTGGATCGGACCAAATGTGAGGTCATCCGCCAAGACCTTGGGGGAATCGTTCACCTGACAGATCACGGACCTTGAAGCTGCATCAGACTACGCAGAGACCACACCCCACCCAAGAGATTTTCTACGCAAAAAAAATTTCTGATTTTGCGCAACCGGGCCTGTAAAGAACCATGGATGGGCACAATCATTTTTTGGGGCCTTCGCGCGACAGCGCGCAGCGTGCCAATGGGAGGGTCCATCCTTTGCCTTGCTCGCCCCCTGCTCGCTAAATCCTTCGGGCCATATGAGATGTGCTTCCTTCGCACTTCCCAGTGCTTCGGTTGGCATGACCCATTTTCAACCACGAATTGCTGCAACAGCAACCTCAAGCAGCCGCCGGCAACTCGGGAATGAAGGTGTAGTCAGGGTTCTCGCGTTGTTTTTTGAGAACCGGGATGATCTCGCTCCAGGTGGCCCAGAGACCGTGCGGAGCGGGTGGCAGGTCGTGTGCGATTTCTTTGCGCAGTGCCGGGAGGTTGTAGAACGGCACCGCTGGGAACATGTGGTGCTCCACATGATACTGCATGTTCCAATAGAGGAACCCGATGAAAGGGCTGCAGGTGTAGGTGCGGCAGCACAGCCTGAAATCCGGCGCATTCGGCATCATTCCAATATGCTGGGGAGCTCCGCAGAGCGTCGTCAACCAACCACAATAGAAAGGAAAGGTGACCAGTAGGATCAATATCCATTGCCCGGTGGCGATAAAGATGGAGGCCAGTGTCAGATGGCCGATCAAAACAACACGGGCCCATTTGCGGTGGCGGCGGCGAAGTTCCTCGTTCTCCTCGGGAAGGACTTTCTGCATCCACTCCTCCCCGCCGGCGAAGAGTCCCTCACCCTTGAGATTGCCAGTCGCGTATTTGAACCATTTTTTCAACGCGCCCCAAACTCCGACCGGATGCGGGAAGGGCACCAGTCGCCAGAACCAGAACTTCACAGCATCTAAGTCCAATTTCTGCGGCAGGATCACTTCTCCGTCATGGTCGTGATGCACGGTGACCTGATGGTGCTTCACATGACTCACACGGAAGCTGACCGGATCGCTCCATGTCAGGAACGAGAAAACATCCATGAAAAGATCGTTCAGCCACTGCCTGCGAAATGGCGTCTTGTGAACCAACTCGTGCACCGCCACGAGTCCCATGAACCCGGCAAAGGTGCCGTGAAGAAAAACAAACAATGCAAGCAGGGGAACCATCCATGCCCAATTTGCCTGCGTGATACTTCCGCAAGCGAGATAGGCTGCCGTGCCAGTGCAGGCGTAGAGACCCAGATGGAGGAGCGCTTGACGGAGCGCTTTTCCATCATGGCGTTTCATCAGCTCGCTCATAACGGCTTTGTCCACTTTCGTGCGATACCAACTGATTTTGATTTGTTCGTTCATGGCAGATCGAAACAAAACATTTCAGGGTCAAGCAGTCCATATCCCCACTGATCTTTTTCATATCTCTGTTGCTTTTTTAAAAACATGGAGACACCTTGAATTACATGGCAACTCGTTCCTCGAAGCCGGTCAGCGCGACTCCGAAAACGGAAGACCTCTACCGTGCGGAGTCGCGCGGAGACGATCTCCACATGTTTGGACGGGCTATCTATCTGCCAGGCGGGTGGCACGGCCCGCGAAGGCAGAATGTGTATTTTCTCATCACGATTCTGGAAGGCAGCGTCGCGATCGACTGCGATGGACGCCAAATAAAACTTGGATCAGGCGAGGGAGTCATCCTGCCTCCCCTTGGAATGGAGTTCTTCCGTTTCGATCCGGATGTAAAAAGCGTCCACCTCTGGTGCCAGATTGCGCCGGGCCTTACAAACAAGCACGAACGCGAACTCCTGCACCTGGCCGGACACACCTCGCCCGTTCCGGCATCCGTC
Source organism: Terrimicrobiaceae bacterium (assembly GCA_044340205.1). Taxonomy (GTDB): domain Bacteria; phylum Verrucomicrobiota; class Verrucomicrobiia; order Chthoniobacterales; family Terrimicrobiaceae; genus UBA967. The sequence continues at coordinate 14,441 of JBIIUB010000023.1, read as the reverse complement.
AGCATCCTCATCGAGGAGGGACTCTCCATCCCCCTGAATGCGGGCCCGCACTTGAACCTCGCGATGCAGACGCTCGCAAAAGCATGTCTGCTTCGCTTTGCGGCCCACGCCTCCGAAAACATTCCAACAAAGCGCCCCCGCCACCAAGCGGTGCAGCGGGCGCTCGAAGCAGTTTCCATGAATCCCGCAAAATTCCGCAGCGCCGAGGACCTCGCCCGCCAGTGCGGGATTTCCTACTCGCGCCTTCGAAAACTTTTTCAGGACGACCAAGGCGAAAGCCCCACAGCCATGATCTGGCGCTTGAAGACCGATCAAGCCGTTCAATTGATCCGCGCCACCGGCCTAACCTTGGCCGAAGTCGCCGAGCAATGCGGCTTCTCCAACGCCTTCCACCTCTCCAGATGCGTCAAAGAGCGCACAGGCATTGCGCCACGCGAACTTCGGAAAACTGAGTAAAAGGGGTTAATCCTGTGTGTAATCAGTTTCCCACTGAAAGAGAGCTTTCATCCCTCGCTTGTTTCGATTTGTGGAATCAACTCCATGAAAAATCCGGAGCCCCACAGGCTGAGTTCGCGGGAATCTTTGAGAAACGGTGCCACATCCTCTTTCGCCTGATCAAAGTCGATAGCGGCAAATCGTTCCTCCAAGCACTTCCGGAGTCCCGCCACATCGAGCGGAGTTTCATGAGTCCAATCTCCCGACTGCCGCATACGGGCCTCGAGATGAGCGATGTTCAGCGGGACGCGGCGACCGACATACCAGATGAGATCGTAGAAATCGCGGCCCTTGACGCGGCTCTTCCAATTCCTGCACAGCACGGCATGGAGCTTCCCGGCAAAAAGGCTGGGAGGATCGTAAAGTCGAACTTGGTGAGGCGTTGGCACGAGACGCGTGAACATCTCGGTGCCTGCTCCGGGAGGCGGATTGATGTCGATTTCCAATTTGATGCGGATGAGCTGCCCCTTGGGAAGACGCGATGCAATCTCCGGCGGTGCTCCGATTTGCAAAAGGTTGATCATCGTGCTGCCTTTCAAGAATGCCGACTCGATGGAAGTCCGTTTGGTTTTATCAATTCCCTCCGCTGAAAACTCAAACCCCCAAGCCGCCAATTCATCAGCCACAGCGCCAAGATAAGGTTTGAGTGAAAAATCCAGCTTCGGTTGAAGCAGTGAGAAATCCAAATCTTCCGAGAATCGCTGCAAGCCATGAAAAATCCGCAGGACACTGCCGCCATAGAACGCGGCATGTTCGTAGAACGGTGTCCGCCAGAGCCCGAGCAGCGAGATCTCCTGAACAATCTCGCGCACGGCATTCTGATAATCTTTGGACGATTGGGGTTGGTAGCGGTCGATCAGACCGGCAAGCGCGGGATGGATCATGGCGTGGTCGGATTTTTCTGAAAGTAACGCGCAAGGTGGCGCACAGCAGGCCTTCCATAGCTTGCGGCACATGCGGCGAGTTGCTCCTGATCAAGCACGGGAACTTCCGCAATCCGCATTGCGTCCAACCAAGCGCGGACATCCTTTTGCGAGCGGATAGAAGCATCGAGGGCCACGGAATCACAAAGTGCCTTCGTCGGAGAGGCCAATAACCACGGGAGCAAAGAATCCTCCACGCGCTCGATGCCAATCGCAAAAACCCGGGAGGGAACATGCCGATAGCTATACCGGCCCACCGGAGTTTCAAACATAGCCGGGCGCTTGAGCGTTGCACAAACGACCTCCTCCACCCGCTCAGGTATCAACCCATGCCATGCCAGCGCAGATTCGAAACTCACATACGACGGCCCGTAGATAGCCGAAGCCAAGGCCAACGGCTCGACTGTGCGGTCGCTCAAATACAGGCCGCGGCGCAAGGGTGTAAGCTCCCCTGCGGCCAACATCCGGGAAATCTTCATTCGCGGATTCCCATAAGCCGCCAGCGCATCCTTGAGTTGCCCGTGGGAAATCAAAGGCGATGAGGACGGAAGCGAAAATGAATGTTTAATTGGCACAATACAGTATCATTAAACGATACTTTCTATCATTAAAAAGATGTTTTTGACAAAAAGGAAGTTTACCCGCTCCATCCAACAACCGGCACATTGTGCCAACCAGTGCAGCGAGCGCGGGGCGGGACGATAGCCAAGCTTGCCTGCCAAGTCTTAGATCCGCGCTTTGGTCGAAGTCACTTAACTGATTAAGAAAACAAACCCTCGACGAGGCCATTCGCCATGACAAAGTTCGTTCCGTCATGAATACACCCATGCCCACTCAGAGCTTTTGGAACGATCCCGCCGCCGTGCGGGACTTGAACGACAATGCGGTGACGCCGGTTTCCCATCATGGCCGCAAGGGCTGGCGCACGGAGTCGCTGGAGACCCGTGTTGCGATTACGGCGCCTCAGCTCAACGAGCCGCGCGGGTCGCTGACTTGGTGGTTCCTGCCGCGCGAGGATTTTGCCACCAGCGTGAACAGTCCGTGGATGGCAAAGTATGAACCACACCACGAAAACTACACGCTCTTGGGCGACCGGGTGGATAACGAGGCGCGCAAAGATCCGCGACTGCATCATTTCGCGCTCATTTATTCCCGCGGCTGGTATCAGCAACTGCAGGCCAAATGGCATCGCGGCGGCATCTACACAGGGTTCGATGCAAAGGATGTCACCACGATGTTCCAAGCGGGCAAGGAGAAAGCCTATGTCGGATTGGGGCATCTGAACCTGCACCGAGGCCATTGGATGCAGATTGGTCTTTCCTGGGATGAGCCGGCCAACGACTACCGGATGTATCTCAACGGTGAGCTGGTGCAAACCGCAACGACGACACTGGATCATCCGATGCTGCGCGATAAAAACAGCGGCACTCTTTACTCGGGTCACCCGTTGTTCGCCTGCGGGGAGTTGGCATTTTACGATCGGCCACTCGAAGCGGGTGAGTTTGCGGCAAGCTATGTGGCTCCCAAGGAGAACGCCACCATCGACGCCTCGATTGCACGCATTCACACCGGCAACAGCTTGAGCGGTTTCGATTGGCAACCATCGGCGGATTGGTCCGAGCGACTGAATCTCCCTCTCAACCGCGATGAAGATTTCGCCCGCCTCTATGTGCAGGGCATGACAGAGGCCCCATCGCTCACACCGGAAGGCATACGGGTGCGCACCTCCGCCATTCACAAGAGTCAGCTCCAACAACCGGAGAACTGGACCAGCGAGGAGGTCTGGGATCCGACGCAGGTTTATCTCTGGCTGGAGGATTATTTCACCGGCGACTTCGCGGTGGAGTATGAATTCAAATCCCTGCAGAAGCACGGGCTGAGCCTGCTGATGACGCGCGCCGCCGGATTGCACGGCGAGGATTTTCTCAAGTCTCATCCGCGCCGGGTTTCCGGGGCGATGCGCGCGGTCTGTTGGGAAAACATCCGCAACTATCACTGGGAGTATTACCGGCAGATGGAGGACTGCCGCAACGACACCGCCTCGCATGTGCTGGTCAAGAATCCCTACCTGCACCCGATAGCCTATCAGGACGCTCCCGAAAGCCTCGCCGTGGGCGAGTGGCATCGCCTGCAATTTGTCCACGAGGGCAATCGCCTGCGCGGAACGATCGATGGCGTGCAGGTGCTCGATGTCGTGGACGATCCCTTTTCTGGTTTCGGGCCGGTGATGCGCAGCGGCACGCTGGCCATCCGCTGCATGTGGGACTCCGACATCATCTTCAGAAATCTTAAAGTCTGGACGAAGCCGGATGCATTTTGATGCTGATCAAAACGCATGAAGGCCCCTCTCAAGACCAAGCATGACCTGCAAGCTCTTGCCATCCGGCTGACCGAGCCGCTCAAGACTCACTTTACGCCGGGCTGCGCAGGAATGCAGTTGGGGCATAGTGCCGCTCATTACAGCCCGGTTGGCATGAGCATCGAGGCTCTGCTGCGACCTTTGTTCGGCCTCATTCCCCTGACCGTTGGTGGTGGCAAGACCGACCTTTGGTCGCAATACCGGGAGGGGATCATCAACGGCACCGATCCAGGCCACGCGGAATACTGGGGGCCGGTTCACTCCGGCGATCAGATCATGGTCGAGATGACCCTCTTGGGTCTCGGTCTGGCGATGGTGCCCGAACAATTGTGGGAGCCCCTGAACCAAGGGCAACGCGATAACTTGGTGAATTGGTTGAACCAGATCAACCAGTGCGACCTGCCTGCCAACAACTGGCTCTTCTTTCAGGTCTTCGTCAATCTCGGCCTGCGGAAGGTCGGTGCCCGTTACAGCCCCGAGGTCATGGAAGCGGCGCTCGATAAAATCGAAAACTCCACCCTCAGCGACGGTTGGTATTCCGACGGTCCCTCGCTTCAGCGGGATTACTACCTCCCCTTCGCCATGCACTTCTATGGCCTGCTGTATTCGGTGCTCATGAAGGATGAGGATCCGCGACGCTCCGAAATCTATCAGGATCGGGCCCGCATGTTTGCCAACGACTTCCTGGCTTGGTTTGCACAGGATGGCAGCGCACTGCCCTTCGGTCGGAGCCTCACCTACCGCTTCGCCATGGTGGCGTTCTGGGGTGCCATGGCCTACGCCGGTGTCGAAGCCGTTTCCTGGGGCGTGATGAAGGGTCTGGTGCTGCGTCACCTCCGCTGGTGGATGGATCAGCAGATTCTCGATGCGGAGGGGATCCTCACGGTTGGTTACTGCTATCCCAACCTCAAGATGGCCGAGTATTACAACGGCCCGGGCAGCCCCGCTTGGGCGATGAAGGCATTTCTGCCACTCGCTCTTGCCGACGATCATCCCTTCTGGACCGCTGACGAAGAACCACTGCCGTCGATCCCCGAAGTGGTCACCCAGAAACATCCCTTCATTGTCATGTGCCGGGAAAGCGACCGCGATCATGTCTTTGCCTTGGCGGGAGGACAATTTCCCGCATGGGAGCCAACTTTCAAAGCCGCCAAGTATGCGAAGTTTGCCTACTCCACAGCGTTCGGTTTCAGCGTTCCGGCAGGAGAGTGGGGGCTGGAGCAAGGTGCCTTCGACTCATGCCTCGCCTTGGCCGAGGAGGACAACTACTACCGGCCCCGCCGAAACTGCGAGGAGATCCGCGTTGAGGACGCCTGCCACTACAGCCGATGGAAACCGTGGCACGATGTTGAAATCGAGACCTGGCTCATCGCGCTGGTCCCTTGGCATCTGCGCATCCACCGCATCGTCAGCTCACGGACACTGACCGCATCCGAAGGTGGCTTTGCCATCAAGCGTGAGTTTCCCGAAAGCCCATCGGCCGATCCGGCGATGGTCCGCAACCGTTATGGGCTGAGCGGACTGGTCAATCTTTGGGGAGATCGTCAGGGCAAGACCGTGGCAGCGGCCCCCAACACCAATCTGCTCTATCCTCAAAGTTTGATTCCCAGTCTGGTGGGACCGATCCATACCGGTGAAACTTGGTTGGCCTGCGCCGTGCTGGGTCAACCGCCATCCGCCTGTGGCAAATACGCATGGGATTCGCCTCCACGGATTGTCCGTGAAGGCGATAGCCTCATCGCGGTTGATGCCTCGCAACGAAGCGTCGCAATTCCGTTTTCTTGGTCAATGTATCCGGCTCTTGAAATCGGATGTCCTTTGTGACCATCGCAGACCAGGATTGAGTTCCCTCTCAATCGACATTTAATCCGGATTTCCCATGACCAAACCCCTTTCCAAATTCACCGTTGGCGACACGATCATCCGCTTCGATGCCCCTTCTGAAGGTAAGGGCGCGCCGCGGCTCTCGCTTCATCCCAAGTCGCTCGCACCGGTGAAGCACCGCGAGTTTCTGCCGCCGGATGTCGAGATCGTGGGTCTGCCGGCAATGTGGCAACCAAAGCGTGCGTGGGCGCTGGACTCACTTGTGCAGATCAAATGCATGGAGGACATCTACGGCGGATCCTTTTCCCAAGGCCGCACGATGCGCTCAGGGCACTCGACGGCCGTTCTCGAATTCATCGGTCAGAAGGTTCAGAAGAAAAACGGCGGCACCAGCGTCATCACCACGCTCAAGCACCCCTCGGGACTGCACTGCGAGCATCAACTTTCCTGGCAGGGAAATGCGCCGGTCTTTTCCAGCCGAGTGAGCGTTCGCAATGCCGGCAAGAAACCGGTGTCCCTTGAAATGCTCAGCAGCTTCTCACTCGGTGGCGTGACGCCTTACGCCCATGACGACGCGCCGAATCGCTTGCTGGTGCATCGCTATCGGTCCACTTGGAGCGCCGAAGGGCGCCTCGACACGCGAGGCGTCGAGGATCTGCAACTCGAGCGCTCTTGGAGCGGTCACGGCATCGCCTGCGAACGCTTCGGCCAGGTCGGCTCCATGCCGGTGCGGGGATTTTTTCCCTTCGTAGCGCTGGAGGATCGCGAGGCCGGTGTTCTCTGGGGCGCTCAACTTGCCACTCCCGGCTCGTGGCAAATGGAAGTGTTCCGCAAAGATGATTTCGTCGCGCTCTCAGGTGGTCAGGCTGATCGCGAGTTCGGGCATTGGTTCAAAACATTGAAGGCGGGCGAAACCTACGAGACGCCCGTCGCGACGATCGCCTGCATCAAGGGCGATATCGATCAACTCGCGCAGCGGCTCAGTTCCGCTCAGGAAGGGCCGCTAAAAAATCTGCCGAAAATCGAAAACGAGCTACCCATCGTGGTGAACGAGTGGTGCACCAGCTGGGGCAATCCCTCTCAGGAAAATCTGAACGCGCTGGCCCAACGGATCAAAGGGACGCCTGCCAAATACCTGATGATCGATGCGGGTTGGTATCAGGCAGAGGGAACGAACTGGTCCTCGGGGCATGGTGATTGGGAGGTAAGCAACCGCCTTTTTCCCGATGGTCTCGCCGCAGCCGCCCAAGCCATCCGCGAGTGCGGATTGATTCCCGGGCTTTGGTTCGAGATGGAGACCCTTGGAATTCACTCTGCCCGTGGAGCCAATCAAGACGCGTTGCTGCATCGCGATGGACGGGTGCTCGATGCAGGCCGGCGTTTCTGGGATTTTCGCGATCCGCGCACCTTCGATTATCTGACCAAGAAGGTGATCGACCTTTTGCGCGACAACGGCTTCGGCTACCTCAAGGTGGATTACAACGAGACCATCGGCTTCGGCGTCGATGGGGCCGAGTCGCCCGGCGAGGGACTGCGGCAGCATCTGGAGGGTGTCCAGAAATTCTTCCGCAAGATGCGCGAGGAAATTCCCGATCTCGTCATCGAGAATTGTTCCTCCGGCGGTCACCGTCTCGAACCCTCAATGATGGGGCTCTGTGCGATGGGATCATTCTCCGATGCGCACGAGACCCGCGAGATCCCGATCATCGCTGCCAACCTTCAGCGGCTCATCCTGCCGCGCCAGTCGCAGATCTGGGCGGTGCTGCGCAAGAACGACACCGCGCAGCGCCTCGCCTACTCGCTAGCCGCCACCTTCCTCGGCCGCATGTGCCTCTCCGGGGAAATTCACGACCTTTCACCCGCACAGTGGAAGCTCAGCGTTTCCGCCATGGAACTCTACCGCCGCGTCTATCCGATCATCCGCGACGGCCATTCCACCTTCCATGGCGAGACCGGCAAGAGTTGGCGTCACCCGCAAGGCTGGCAGGCCGTTCTGCGCACTTCGAAAAACGGCAAGCGCGCTTTGCTCGTCGCCCACACCTTTGGAAAGGCCTTTCCGAAATCCGTCGAGATCCCTCTGTCGGATGCCGGATGGAAAGTGGAGGAAACCTGGCCGGCAAAGTCCGGACTCAAAGGCAACATGAAAGGGAAATCCTTGAAGCTCGACCTGAGTGGTGAATTCCGAGCATCCGTCATTTCCTTGCGTCACTCATGACTCCGCACCAAGTCCTGAGAAATCACCGTCACTCCAAATGAAAAACTCATCTTTGAAACCCTCCACGCTTGCCGCAGCGATCGCTCTCTCGCTTTTTGGTGCAGGTTGCAAAAAAGCAACCACTCCTCCGATCCCAAGCACGGAACCATCGGCAACGCCAATCGTCTCCGCGACGGCAACACCATCCCCCAAACCGTCCGGTCCCACGGATACCCGCATCGTTCCTGTTTCCGGCGGCGATGCGATTATTGAACTTTGGGATCAGAGTCTCGGTGCTTGGCTGAAGTGGAAATTTACGGGCGATCAAACGAACGCTGAAGCCAAACAGGGCGGGAGAATGCTCACTTTAAAGTGGAAGGCAGCAGCCGCCGGCGAGGGGCCTGCGGTGGAGCGCATCTATGCCGGGAGTGGTGTGGTCTTGGAACCCTATTCGCAACTCGTGCTGAGCGCCGGATTTCCCAAAGGATCAAAAGTGACGCTGAAGGCCGAAACCGATGCAGGTCCATTGACCAAGGACTTTGTGTGCGAGGTCGGGCACACCGACCAGTTCGTGCTGCCGCTGCCAGGGGCAAAATTTCTTAACAAGGTCGGCATTGCTATAGGTGCCGCCGCTCCCGGTTCGGTGGAGGGCAATCTGGTCTGGCTCGGCCTGCGAGACCCGCAGTTGGCGGAGATCGAAGCGACTCGCTGGAAAAACTTCACCGAGCAACCGATGGATCTTTTCATCAGGCAAACTCCTGAGCCCGCCAGTGCTGCGCCGCTTTATCATTTGCTGAGTTCGAAGGAGGGCTACGATCAGGCGAAAAAAGAGGCGACCGCTTCCGGAACGAAACCGCTGAAGCTAGAGTCTCGCGTCACCTTAGAGCCGCACCTTACGGGAGCCGCCAACCAAAATCTCTGGGGCCGCCGAACCAAGAGCGTGAATCGGGTGTCACAGACCTTCGCTTTTTCTAAAGACGACGGATCCAAGGGAAGCATCGGGCTGATCGATGCCGCGCAAAGAGCTTCGCTCGCTGGGGATCAAGACGCGCTCCGCGAGGTTGCCAAGGCAGCCGTGCAGATCGCGCTCATTCCGCACTGGGATATTGATTTCATCACGGAGTATCCCGACAGCGCAGTCACTCAACGCTGCTTCTCGCAGGCGCAGGTTTGCGAAGCATTGGCGGTGGCATTCGATCTGGCCGGTTCCTTCATGACGCCCGCCGCGCGCGAACTCATTCTCCGCCGCCTCGCCGAAGACGGCCTTGGCAACATCAACTTCGAAGTCTGGAAACATCCCTACATTTTCACCTGCAATCAGCTCCCGGTCTTCTCCGTCGGCCGTCTCGCCGTCTATTCATTGCTGGAGAAGCAAAGCGGGTGGGGACATTTGAAACCCTACACCGATCTCGCCTTCGCCGAGTTGAATGAAAGCCTCGCGCACAACTTTCTTCCCGATGGCGGATTCCCCGAGGGAAGCGGATATCTGGCCTACACCCTCGACAACGCACTGCCCGCGCTGGCGATCTATGCCAATGCCCGCAACAAGCCTTTTGCCGAACTGCTCCCGCCTTTGCTCGCCAAGACCGACGATTACATCGAGGCCCTTCGAAGCACGGAACGACCCACCCAACTTATTCTGGTGAGTGATGCGCAAGGTGGCCCGTTCGCCTCGGTGAGCCCTTCGGTGTTGAGCGTGATGAGCAAGATCCGTCCCGGTGGTGCCTCCGCCCGCATGCTGGCCGCCATGACCCCGGCGCAACGGCAAGGCATGAAACTCTGGGCCTTGCCTGCCCCTTATCTGACCGGTGTTGATCCGAACGCCTTCGAGCCCTTTGTTTTTCTCCCCGAGAACGGCATCGCCGCATCGACCCGCAAGAGCGGCGATCTTTTGACCAAACTGCTCGTCATCGGCGGACCTGCGAAAGCCGGACACAATCACGAGGATCGCGGTAGCTTTGTGCTCGAGTTTGCGGGCGAAACCTTCGCGGCCGATCCAGGTGGAATGACCTATTCCGACGCCATGGCGCAGACGATGAAACACGCGCAGAACCACAACATGCTCGTTCCGGTGGTGAAATCCGGCAGCCGCCCGGCAGCTAAAAACCCTGCGTCCGTCGCAGTGATCCCCGAAGCCACCGGCGATGACACAGACTTCAGCGCGACGATCAATGGCGGAGTCCTCTGGCCAGATTTCTACAAATCATGGAGACGCAGTTTCACTTCCCCATCGGCGAGCGAAATCACCATCAAGGATGATTATGAGCTGACCAAAGGCGACGGCGTTGAATTCCTCTGGCACACGCCGCTACCCGTCAAAACCGAAAACGGCCAAATCATCATCACCGGCGCACGCGGCCGAGCACTCATCACACCACCCGCGGGAACCACTGTGGAAATCACCCCAAGCCGCAAGCTGGGCATGAGGGATCTCTCGACCATTCGTTTCCGCAGTGAGGCGAAATCCGGAAGCCTGGAAACGAAAGTGCTCCTCGAAGCGAAAAAATAGCCCGACTCACTGATTTCCCACGCAACTTGGGAGGCACATCGTCTCGCCTACTCGCTCGCCGCCACCTTCCTCGGCCGCATGTGCCTCTCCGGGGAAATTCACGACCTTTCACCCGCACAGTGGAAGCTCAGCGTTTCCGCCATGGAACTCTACCGGCGCGTGTATCCGATCATCCGCGACGGCCATTCCACTTTCCGCGGCGAGACAGGCAAGAGTTGGCGTCACCCGCAAGGCTGGCAGACCGTGCTGCGCACTTCGAAAAATGGCAAGCGCGCCATGCTCATCGCCCATACTTTTGGCAAAGCGTTTCCCAAATCAGTGCAAATCCCGCTCGCCGAAAGCGGTTGGAAAATCGATGAGGCCTGGACCGAAAAACAAGGCCTGTCGGCAACACTCACAGGCAAATCCCAGCAACTCGACCTCACCAGCGAATTCCGCGCCACCGTTGTCAGCCTGCGACGGGGCTGATTGATAGCGGAATTGGGATTGCGCAGTGCGGATCAGCTTACGCGTTTCGCGACTACGGTGTGATAGAGTGTGGGATTGAAGAAAAAATTGATTTTTCACATTGAAGGTGGTGAGTGATGTTAATGAGTTTCGCACAGGTTCTTGAAGAGTTGCCGCGCTTCAGTGTGGCCGAGAGGCAAGAGTTGTTGAGGAATGTTTTGGAACTGGAAGAGGATGGGCTTTCCGACGCCGAATTGGCGCTGGTGGAGCAGCGGCTTGTGGCCTACCAAGCAAATTCTTCAAGGGCTGTCCCGGCGGACGTCATGGCGGAGAAGGTTCGCAAGAGATTTTCTTCGTGAATTGGAAAGTTGTCGTTTTGCCCGAATTTTACTCCGATTTGGAGGAGGCTGGGGACTGGTATGAGCATAAACTGGAAGGACTCGGAGCGAGATTTGCAGGCAGGTTCTGGATGTCTGGGCGGATTTGGCAGTCAATCCTTTGCTCAATTCTAAAAAACTACCTCGACGAAATATCCGTTGGCGATACCCGGACAAATTTCCCTATAAAGTCGTCTACTCTGTGGAGGGGGAAACAAAATCTGTCGCGGTCATAGCATTGCTTCACGCTGCAAGGCATGCGGAGGTTCATCGTAAGCGGATTCGAGGTATCTGAAACCTGATCGCTTTTTACTCCTGCCGCAGAAGAATGAAAAGTGAGGAAGCCTGGCCGGAAAAACAAGGCCTCAAAGGAAATCCCGACAACTTAACCTCACTGGTGAATTCCACACCTCCATTGTCAGCCTGAACCGCATTTGAGCTACAGCTCATGAATCCAAGTCCCCCACCCCTGCGCTAAATCAGAAATTTTGGTCAGGAATCCGACCCTCTTAAAATTGTTTTTTGAACGTAACATCACTCATGTCTTTATTTTCAAAAGAGATGCATTGTTTTTTATGACTGCTGTTCATTTGAAGCAAACACGTGTATCAAATTTCATAACAGCTGTTCACTCAGAGATGACTCGTGTTATCAAATCGATAACCGCTGTTCTCCCGGAGACAACTCGTGTTCTCAAATCGATAACTGCTGTTCTCTCGGAGACAACTCGTGTTCTCAAATCGATAACTGCTGTTCCCTCGGAGACAACTCATGTTATCAAATCGATAACAGCTGTTCTCTCGGAGATGACTCGTGTCATCAAATCGATGACTGCTGTTCTCTCGGAGACAACTCGTGTTCTCAAATCGATAACTGCTGTTCCCTCGGAGACAACTCATGTTATCAAATCGATAACAGCTGTTCTCTCGGAGATGACTCGTGTCATCAAATCGATGACTGCTGTTCTCTCGGAGACGACTCGTGTTTTCAAATCGATAACCGCTGTTCTCTTTCGATTTCTTGAGTTTCCATGTGTCCCTACAAAAAAAGCTCCGCGTCTTGTGGCCGTTGATTAAGTCCCAAGGCTCGTGCGGCTAATTGACGATTTCCTTCGGTATCCCCTATTCTTCGATTATGCCTCGCGGAACATCGATGGCATCCGCAAAGGATGGCCCTTATTTTGATCCCCATACCGGTTCCGGTGTTTTGCTGGGCAGTGTCGAGGTCCCTGCTCTGAAGATTCATGAATGCGGGGCCAAGGTGATGGACAGGCACTGGATTCACCATGGCGTGCGCAGTCCGTTCTGGAGGGCTTACTACAATCCTGACAAGGGCGCGGCCGTGCGCGTCGCGGGAAAGTGGATTCCACTCGGTCCATCGCATGTGGTGATCATTCCCGAAGACACCCTCTTCGATTGCAAATGCCAGAAGCCCACACGTCATTTCTGGGTTCACTTTTCCTATCCGCTTGCGGGCGACCCGCCGCCCGTGTGGTCCGGAAAACTGAACGCATCCGAGCAGGCGCTCTGGCACTCTTTGTATGAACTGACAGATAAAAAATCCCCTCCCCACAGGCTTCGCCACGCCTGTGCCGGGGCGCTAATGCAAGAGTTCGGAAAAATGGAGGCGTCCCTTCCTACTGCCCGCTCGGAAAAGTTGAGACGGATTCATGCGTGGATGGAAAGCGGGATTCGCATGCCGCCCTCGTTGGATGAAATGGCGGCCCATGCCGCCATGTCCCGCCGTTCCTTTTTGCGTTGGTTTCTAAGTGAAACCGGTGAGACGCCCGTGACTTACCTGCGGCGCCTCAGGATCCGCGAGGCCTGCCGCCTGCTGCGCTTCGGAAACCAATCGGTGGATGAGATCGCGGAGGCAACCGGCTTTGCCAACCGCTACCACTTCACCCGCGCCTTCAACGCTGTGACCGGCATGGGGCCCGCCGCATTCCGCCGAGCGAGCCCGACACCGTGAATAAAACAATTGGCATGATTCGATACATCATGGGCACTGGTGGACATAGCATGTTGAGGTCTTTTGTTTAGGCTTTGCACCATGAACTCCGAACCCACCAATGAACGCGGCGCCCAGCGCCTGAGCCTCGAACAACTCCAGAAATGGGAAGCCTTGAAATACGGCATGTTCATCCACTACGGCATGAGCACCTACACTGGATCGGAACTCCCTGATGGCAGCCACCCCTCCACGCTCTACGCGCCCGACAAGCTCGATGTTGACCAGTGGGTCTCGGTCGCCCGCGACGCGGGAATGAAGTATGCCGTGCTCACCACCAAGCATGTCGCCGGTCACTGCCTCTGGCCGACGAAGCTCAATGACTACCATGTCGGCACCAGCGGCAACAAAACCGATGTCGTCGAAGCCTTCGTGAATGCCTGCGAAAAACGCGGTGTGCTTCCGGGCTTCTATTACTGCTCGTGGGACAATCACAACCGCTTCGGCTCCCGCACTTATTCAGACATGACGGCAGACAAGAAGCCCGGAAATTTACACGCTTTCACCACCCGCGCGTATCAGGATTTTCAGACTGCGCAGCTCGAGGAACTGCTTACCGGTTACGGTAAAATCGCCGAGGTGTGGATCGATATTCCCGGCATGCTGCCGCGCTGCTATCGCGAGGAGCTTTACCGGAATATCACCACATGGCAGCCCGAAACGGTTGTCATGAACAACAATGGCATCGGCGACGGCTCAAACTATCCCGTGATCAACAATTACGGGGTGCCTTGTGTCGACATGGATGCCTGGCCGGCCGACATCATCGCCATCGAACGTTTCCTGCCCAATAGTCACACCGGCCATGTCAAATGGCGCGAGATCGAGGGCAAAACGTATTACATGCCCGGCGAGGTCTGCGATCCCATTGGTCACGAATGGTTCTTCACCGAGAAAGACCAGCCCCGTAGTGATGAGGAACTGCTCGGCATGTATCTAGTCAGCATCAGCCGCGGCACCAATCTCCTGCTCGATGTCGGCCCCGACAAGCATGGCCTGATCCCGCAGAAATATGTGGGCGCCCTGCAACGCCTCCGTGCCAATCTCGACCGGCTTGGCTTACAGTAACTCCGCCCACGCTGCCTGGCTGGGCATCCCGGCCGCCACCGCCGTGACCGGCACCTTGAAAAACAATTGGCACGATTCGATACATCATGGGCACTGGCTGACATAGCATGTTGAAGTCTTTTGATTAGGCTTTGCACCATGAACTCCGAACCCACCAATGAACGCGGCGCCCAGCGCCTGAGCCTCGAACAACTCCAGAAATGGGAAGCCTTGAAATACGGCATGTTCATCCACT